>JBGQCL010000098.1:0-28273 GCA_041495365.1 Kofleriaceae bacterium
CCCCGGAGCCGCGCGCCCAGGTCGTGCTCGTCGATCACGACCTCACGCCGACCCAGCAGCGCAACCTCGAGCGCGCGACCGGCGCCGACGTCCTCGATCGCACCTCGGTGATCCTGGAGATCTTCCACCGCCACGCCCACACCCGCGAGGCCCGCCTGCAGGTCGAGATCGCCCGGCTCAAGTACCTCGCGCCCCGGCTGCGCGAGGGCAGCGGCGGCGGCGACCGCGTGCGCGGCGGCGTCGGCGGCAAGGGCGCCGGCGAGTCCGCGCTCGAGCTCGACCGCCGCCGGATCCGCGATCGCATCGCCGAGCTCCGCCACGATCTCGCCCAGATCGAGGGCGGCTCGCGCACCCGCCGCGAGCGCCGCAGCGACCTGCCCACCGTCGCGCTCGTCGGCTACACCAACGCCGGCAAGTCATCGCTGATGCGCGCGCTGACCAGCACCGAGGTCTACGTCGCCGACAAGCTGTTCGCGACCCTCGACACCACCGTCCGCCGGCTCCAGCCGCCGACCGAGCCGCCGATCCTGGTGTCCGACACCGTCGGCTTCATCAAGAAGCTGCCCCACGACCTGGTCGCCTCGTTCCGGTCCACCCTCGACGAGGCCGGCGACGCCGACCTCCTGCTCCACATCGTCGACGCCGCCGACCCCGCCCATGCCGATCACATCGCGGTCACCCGCGAGGTCCTGCGCGACATCGCGGCCGACGCCGTGCCGACCCTGATCGTGCTCAACAAGATCGACCGGGTCGACGCCGCCGGCCGCGCCGCGCTCGCCGATCGCTACCCGACCGCGCTCCAGCTGTCCGCGAAGGACCCCGGCGACGTCGCCGCGCTCCGCGAGCGCCTGATCGAGCAGTTCGCCGGCAAGCTCGAGGACGCCGAGCTCGACGTCCCGTGGACCGCCCAGCGCGTCGTCCACGCCATCCACGAGCGCGCCACCGTGCTCGCCGAGCACCACCACGACACCGGCACCCGGCTCACGATCCGCGCCCCCAGCCGCGTCGTCGCCGAGCTCCGCGCCGCCCTGTCCGCCGCGTCGTAGCGCTCACGCGCACGTGGCGGCCGGTCAGAACCGCGATCAGCAACCCCGTGAAGCCGCACGGCAGGAGCCATCGACATGGATCGAACAGAAGAGTGCGTCGTTCATCTTTCCGAGACCACGACCCACCCCCGAGATCGGGCAGCGGAGGATAGCTGCAAGCGGCGGTGATGACGAGGGCCAGGATTCCTGGGCGGCGAAGCATCGGGGCAGCCGCGATCTCAGGGCTTGCCCGGCGGATAGTACTGGTCGGCCCCGATGTGCGCCGGGGCGACGCGCACCTCACCGTCGATGTCCTTCGCCGCGATGTCCGTGAGGTTGGAACCTGGATCCGCCTGCTGCAACGCCTGCAGCGGACTCTCCGCGGTGAGATGGAGGTCGCTCATCTTGTCCTTGAATTTTGGATCAATGATCTGATTGTTCCCTATGTTGATGGGGCCGATGATCCCGGCCGGTCCGATGTCGGAATAGGAATGCCCGCAGCCGCCCGAGACCTGGATGCCCATCATGAGGGCGACGAAGCTATTGTTGTTCCAGACGATGTTATTCTTGGCCACAAATCCTATATTTGCGGTGCAGGTGACACCAGCCGAGATCGTCGCCTGTGCGTTGTTCTCCGCAATGGAGTTGAATTCGAGTCGATTATTTACTGCCGATGTCATGATGCTGATTCCGCCAATTTGGCTGCCCATGGTCCCATTCTTGACAAACACATTGCCGATAAGCGCGAACTGTGCGCTGCCGTGAATATCGATTCCTCCTCCGTTGTTGGTGTCAAGCCACGTGCGGGTGAGGCTGATCGAGCCGTCGCTTATCCGGATGCCGGTGGAATTGTTGTTCTCGATCCGCGCCCTGGTCAGTGCCAGCATGCAGTTGCTGGCATCGATTCCGAACTGATCGTTCATACTGAGGATCGTCTGGTCGACGTTGAGGTTGGCACTGGTGCAGGCGATGGCGCTGCCCATGCCGCCGTGCGCACCCTGGATCGTGCCGCCCAGGAGGATCACGTTCTTGCCGCCATTGATCGTCACGATCGGACCATCCATGTGATGGAGCAGCGTGGCGCCATGTAGATCGATGGTGACGTTCGCGTTCACCACGAAGTTGTTCATGTCGGACGTGTACGGACCGGCGTCGTCCAGCTTGATGACGTTCTTGGTCCCGTCGGTCGCGGCGATCGCCAGTGCCGCGTCGAGCTTGCATGCGGTGGCCGCGCCGGCGCTGCCACACGGAGCCTGGTCCTGGCCGTTCACCAGCACGTGGATCACCTTGGCGGGATCCGCGCAGCTTCCGTCGAGCATGCAGACGCTGCTGGGGCAGTCGGTGTCGTCGACGCAAGCGGTGCAGCTATCCACGTCGCAGTGCGGTGCCGTGCTCGGGCAGGAGTTCTTGCTCTCCTTGGCAAAGCACTGCGCGCACGTCCCCTTGTCGGTGTTGCAGAAAGGGAACCCCGTCTTCATGCAGCCGGTGTCCTGTGTGCAGGTCCCGCCGGCTGGCCCGGCATCGGGGCAACCTTGCATACCGGCGTTGGCCGTATCCGCGCAGAACGTGGGATTTTCCGTCCGGCAGCCGGCCAGGACGGCGAGCGGGACCATCAGGAGCAGCAAGCGAACCATGGGACCATCCTCCAGAGAATGAAACGATTGCGCTATGATCGACGCCACGGTCAGAACCGGCCCAGCCAGCCGACGTAGGCGGTGTCACCGGTGAACGACGCCACCGGGGTAGACGTGGTCTGAGGAGATCGGAACCACAAGAGGTAGGCGCCGGCGCCGGCCAGGACGGCGCCGCCGGCCGCGACGGCGATCCCGGGCGGCCAGGTGCGGGTGTAGTAGCGCTGGCTGGGATCGGGGCCGGGGCTGAACACGATCAGGGCAGCGCCGGCGACCACCGCGGCGGCGCCGCCGATCGTCATGGCCAGCGGGATCGTGCGCGAGTGCGGCTCGGCGCGATCGTCCGGCGGCAGCGTCATCACGATGAGATCGGTCTTGTTGCTGACGACGACGTGATCGCGCAGGCCGGACTTGCGGCCGGACAGGTCCATCTGGATCGTGTGCTTGCCCGGCGGGAGATCCCAGTCGAGCGGGGTGATGCCGATCGCGGTGCCGTCGATGGTGATCCGGGCGCCCGGCGGCGCCGACTTGAGGGTGACGTGGCCGGGCTCGCCGCCGCCGACCAGCTTCTGGAGGATCTCGTCGGCGGTGCTGCGCAGCGACTGATCGGTGCAGTGCTGGCAGGTGGTCTTCTCGCCGATCGCAGTGTGGCCTCGATCGAAGAAGTAGGCGGTCAGGGTCAGGTCGGGGGCGTCGCTGCCGTTGCTGTGGGCGTCGATCCGGGCGTAGAGGACGCTGGACGCGCGGACCGCCTTCTCGACCACGCTGCGCGCGCAGGTCTGGTCGCCCAGCACCAGGCAGTCGTTGAGCGCGGCCTGCGCCTCGGGGGCCAGGTCCGAGGCCACGGGGGTGTGGCCGTGCTGGCTGAGCCAGCTCGCGATCTGGGCCGCGAGCTGGGACTGCATCCAGCTCTCGCCGGTCACCACCACGCCGACGTTGTGTTCGGCGCGGACCGGGGCGGTGAGGGCGAGCACGACGGCGACGGCGAGAGCGCCGGTGGTGAGCGATGCGAGGCGCATCTCAGCACGTCCGTGGAGGGGTGATCATTTGGGCATCCGGTCGATGGTGAAGGTCTGGCGATCGACGATGGTGATGGACAGGAGCTCGTCGCTGTTGTTTTCCACGTTCCGCAGCCGGACGCGATGGGTTCCGGCGTTCAGCGGGATCGTGAGCGGTGTGTCACCGTAGTGCTGGTCGTCGACCGTGACCGTGAGGATCGGCACGCCCACCACGTGAAGCGAACCGGGGATGGGTGGCGCGGATTGTACGGCGATTGCACCCGGTTTCGGTGTGTCCGTGGCGCCCGCATCGATCGGCGGCGCGGCGGCGGGAGCGGTCGAAGCGTCGGCCGCGGTGCCGTGCGATGGGTCATGGGCGGCGGCGGTGTCGTCGCGGCTCGGTGATATGCCGGTCGAGGTGGTTGCCGGTGCTTGCCGCACGAGCGACACGAGCGCGAACGAGGCCGCGCCGCTGCCGACCAGCAGCGCGGCGGCGACGAGCCCGATCCGGAGCCAGCGGCGCGGTGGCGCTGGGATGGCGCCGCGGGCCGCGGGCCCGGTGCCCATCGCGGCGGGGAACGACGGCGCGGGGAACGTGCTGGGGCCCTCGGGGACGCCGGTCAGCGTCGAGCGTGTGGACGGCGCCACGCTGCCCGGCACCGGGGTCGGCGGGACGCCCGAGCGCGTCCGCGCGGCGCTGTGGCGGATCGGGGCGCGGTCGGGGAACCGCTCGGCGAGCACGGCCATCACGGCCTCGCGGCCGGCGCGCGGCGCGTCGGCGCAGGTCATCAGGTCGGCGATCGCGGCCTCGGCGGAGGCGTAGCGCGCCGCCAGGTCGCGATCGAGGAGCCTCATGGTGACGCGCTCGAGGTCCCGGGGCACGGCGGGCCGCCGCGATCGGGGCCGCGGGATCTTGCCGAACAGCACGGCGGCGAGGGTGGCGCGGGTGTCCTCGGCGGCGAACAGGCGCTGGCCGACGAGCATCTCCCACAGCACCACACCGGCGGCGAACAGGTCGCTGCGGCCGTCGAGCGGCTGGGCGTTGGCCTGCTCGGGGCTCATGTAGGCCGGCTTGCCCTTGATGAACACCGAGGCGCTGGCCTCGCTGGCGGCGCGCGCCTTGGCGATGCCGAAGTCGGAGACCTTGACCGCGCCCTCCCACGACAGCAGCACGTTGTGGGGCGAGACGTCGCGGTGGACGACGCCGCGCAGGTCGCCGGTGATCGGCAGGTCGTGCGCGAAGCCCAGGCCGCGCAGGATCTCGGCGACCACGAAGATCACGGCGGGCAGCGGCAACAGGCCGGTGGCGAGCAGCGCGTCGAGGCTCACGCCCTCGACCAGCTCCATGACGAGGAACAGCCGGCCGTCAGCGTCGCGATCGAAGTCGAGCACCGAGACGATGTTGGGGTGGACCAGCTGCGCGCTGATCTGGGCCTCGGCGACGAACATCCGGGCGAACGCGGCGTCGTCGGAGAACCCCGGCAGCACGCGCTTGATCGCGACCCTGCGCGAGAACCCCTCGGCGCCCACGGTCGAGCCCGCGAACACCTCGGCCATGCCGCCGCCACCGAGTCGCCGCTCCAGGCGATATTTCCCCGAGCTCCCAGGATTCATCGGGCGCGCGCATGATAGCGGGTTTGCCGGCCATCAGCGCGGGATCAGCGAGTCCTGGCCGCGCTCGCGCATGCTGCGGCGCCAGGCCTCGACGAACCGGACGAACGCCTCGGCGAGCTCGGGATCGAACTGGGTGCCGGCGCAGCGCTCGATCTCGCCGATCGCGACCTCGTGGGGCAGGGCGCGGCGGTAGGCGCGGTCCGAGGTCATCGCGTCGTAGGCGTCGGCGATCGCGACGATCCGGCCGACCAGCGGGATGTCGTGGCCGCGCAGGCCGCGCGGGTAGCCGCCGCCGTCGAACCACTCGTGGTGGCACCAGCAGCCGTCGATCAGGCCGTGCAGGCACGGCACCGGATCGAGGATCCGCTTGCCCTTCTCGGGGTGCTGGCGGAACACCGCGACCTCCTCGGGCGTGAGCTTGCCGGGCTTGTTGAGCATGTCGTAGCGCACGCCGATCTTGCCGACGTCGTGCATCACGCCGGCCTGGACGATCCGGCGGATCTCGGCGTCGGGCAGGGTCAGGCCGCGGGCGAGGATCTCGGAGTACCCCGCGACGCGGTCGGAGTGGCCGCGGGTGTAGATGTCGCTCTCCTCGAGCGCCTGGGCGAACCCGGCGACGGTCTGCTGGAACATCTCCTCGAGCGAGCGGTTGGCGCGGGTCAGGCTGTCGTTGGACGCGAGCAGCTCGCCCATCAGCCGCGCGTTGTCGATCGCGCTGGCGGCGCGCGACGCGAGCACCGACAGCATCTTGCGGTGGCCCTCGTCGAACTTCTTGCCCGGGGTGAACGCGAACACGTTGAGCACGCCGACCAGGTTGCTGCGGACCTGGAGCGGCACCGAGACGAACGACGTCAGGTCGGCGGGGGCGGCGTCCTCGGTGAAGAACCGGCCGGCGCGGCCGCCGTGGGCGAGGATCGGCGCGCCCTGGGCGAACTGCTCGTTGAGCAGCGCGAACGCCGGCGACGGCAGGCTGCGCGGCGCGTCGTCGGACGCGACCACCTTGACGCGCTCCTCGTAGCTGCCGGTGCGCGGATCGCGCAGGTGGAGGGTGGCGACGTCGGCCTTGACCTCGTCGATCGCCGCGCGCAGGACGACGTCGAGCACGTGCTCGATCTCGCGCGACGAGGCGATCGCCTCGGACACCCGGTAGATCGTCAGCGCCTCGCGCAGCCGGATGTTCTCGGCCTGCAGGCGCTGGCGGTACAGCGCGCGGCGCACGACGTGGATCACCTCCTCGACCTTGAACGGCTTGAGCAGGTAGTCGTAGGCGCCCTTCTTCATCGCCTCGATCGCGGTCTCGACGGTGCCGAACCCGGTCATCAGCACGGTGAGCACGCCGAGCCGCTCGGCCTCGATGCGCTCGAGCAGCTGGAGCCCGGACACCCGCGGCATCTTGAGGTCCGTGATCAAGAGGTCGTAGGGCCGGAGCCGGAGCTCGGTCAGCGCCTTCTCGCCGTCCTCCACGGTGTGGACCGAGAAGCCCTCGAGCGTGAGGAACTCGGCGAGGATCTCGCGGATCACGCGCTCGTCGTCGACGACGAGGATGTGCGCGACGTCTGGCACCTCGGTGGGTGCGATGGTGCTCGACGCCGCGGTGCGAGTCACGTCGCCGGGCCGGTGCATCCCTACTGCGACGAGCCCGAGGGCCCCGAACGGGCCGCCATCGGATCGGGGAAGTTGGCAGGGCGGCCGTACTCGCGATCGGCGGTCTCCTGGGCCTTCATCCAGTTCTCGCGCGCGCTCTGCACGTGCCCCTTCTCGGTGTCGAGCCGCTGCTTTGCGCCGTCGGTCCGCTTGCGGCGCTCCTGCTCCTGCCTGGGGAACGTGTCGAACTCGACGCCCTTGGGCGCGATGTGGTTGCTCTGGCCGAGCTGGGCCTTGGCGACCTCGTACTGGGCCTCGCGCCAGTACATGTTCTCCTGGGCGTGGCGCATCGCGACCTGGAGGTAGCCGCGATAGGCCTCGATGTACTTGATGCGCTCGTCGGCGGCCTTGGCCAGGTCCTCGGCGGTGTGCAGGTTCTTGGCCGCCTCGTTGATGCGGTTGGTGTCGGCCGACGCCTCGGCCGCCTTCTTGTTGGCGACCGCCGAGTCGACCCCGAGATGGGCGGCCTTCTGGTCGTTCTGCGCGACCGACAGCTGGGTCGCCGACTCGTTGTAGTTGGCCTCGGCCGTGGCGTTCTCCATCCGCGCCACCGACCAGTCGTGCTGGGTCTGGACCACCGACGGCTGCTCGGCCGGCGGGAGCTTGGCGAGGTACATGTCATCGAAGTGCTTGGCGAGCGGGCCGGGCGGCGAGTCGGCGGCGCCGCCGCACGCGCCGAGCGCGCCGAGTACAGTAGCCGCGGCCAGCACGGCGGGCACGAGGATCTTCGAGGGTGCGCGCATGGCGAGGTAGGGAGCCTACTACGGGTGCCCCCGGCGAGCTACCATTACCCGGCGATGACCGCGCTGCTCGCCGTCGATGTCGGGAATACGAACACCGTGCTCGGGGTGTTTCGCGACGGTGAGCTCGCCGCGCACTGGCGGATCCAGACCGTCGCCGAGCGCACCGCCGACGAGTACGCGGTGCTGCTCAAGACCCTGCTCGACATGAACGGCTTCCCGTGGCGCTCGATCAACGCCGGGATCATCTCGTCGGTGGTTCCGCCGACGCTGTTCGGTTTGCAGCAGTTCTTCAAGCGCCACTGCGGCGGGGCCGCGCTGGTGGTCGGCGCCGGGATCAAGAGCGGGATGCCGATCCTGTACGAGAACCCGCGCGAGGTCGGCGCCGATCGGATCGTCAACGCGGTCGCGGCCTACGACGAGGTCAAGGCGGGCTGCATCGTGGTCGACTTCGGCACCGCGACGACCTGGGACGTGGTGTCGCCGCGCGGCGAGTACCTCGGCGGCGTGATCGCGCCGGGGATCACGATCAGCAGCGAGGCGCTGTACGAGCACGCCGCCAAGCTGCCGCGGGTCGAGCTCGCGCGGCCGGGCAAGGTCGTCGCGCGCAACACCGTGGCGTCGATGCAGGCCGGGCTGGTCTACGGCTACGCCGGCATGGTCGACGCGCTGGTCGAGCGGATCCGCGGCGAGATCGACTTCCCGGCGCGCTGCATCGCGACCGGCGGACTGGCCCCGCTGATCGCGACCGAGACCCGGACGATCGAAGCGACCGACGAGCTGCTCACCCTCAAGGGCCTCAAGATCCTGTACCAACGCAACGCATGATCCAGCACACCCCCCTCGACACGGCCCGGCTGTCGCCGGCGGCCCAGCGCGCCCTCCGCGCGGGCCCCGGACGGACGATGGCGGCGCGTGGCCTGGTGCCGCTGGCGCCGGCGGACCAGGTCGCGGTGCTCTACCAGCTGTCGCTCGAGACCGAGTCCAACCTGGCGCAGTCGGCGCGCGCGACCGCCGCGGGGCTCCCGGAGAACCTGCTCGCGGGGACGCTGGCGCAGCCGACCACCGATCCGCGGGTCCTCGACTTCTTCGCCCAGCTGATCGCCGACAAGCCGGCGGTGTTCGACGCGATCGCGCTCAACCCCGCGGTCGCCGACCAGACCATCGTGACGCTGGCCAGCCGCGCCGGCTCGCGCGAGGTCGACCAGATCGCGCAGAACGAGCAGCGCCTGCTGCGCCACCCCGAGATCATCGCGGCGATGTACATGAACCGGCGCGCCCGGATGTCGACGATCGACCGCGTGGTCGAGCTCGCGGTGCGCAACAGCGTCCGGGTCCCGGGGCTGGCGGCGTGGGACGAGGTCGCGCGCGCGCTGACCGGCGCGCCGCCGGCGACCGCCGAGCACGACGCGACGTTCGCGGCGATGGCCGCGACCACCGTGCGCGACGACAGCGCGCTGACCACCGGCGACGCCGAGCAGGCGCTGCCCGAGGACGACCCGGCGGCGGCGGCGGTGCCCGGCGAGGACGAGCACGAGCGCAAGCTGACGATCCCGATGAAGATCCGGCTCGCGACGGTGGGCGACGCGTTCGAGCGCGGCAAGCGGATCCGCGATCCGGTCCGGATGGTCGCGCTGGCGGCGATCAAGGCGCCGGGGGTGACCGACATCGAGGCCGCGCGCTATGCCGGCAACCAGGCGCTGCCCGAGGACGTGATCCGCTACATTGCGTCCAACCGCAACTGGACCAAGCTGTACGCGGTGAAGGTCTCGCTGTGCCGCAACCCCAAGGCGCCGATCGCGGAGACCACCCGGTTCCTGCCGTTCCTGCGCCAGAAGGACCTGGCCAACCTCAGCAAGTCCAGGAGCGTGCCGTCGGCGGTGGCCGCCCAGGCCCGCAAGCTGATCACGCAGCGGAGCCCCAGGTGAGCGAGGCCGCGCCGGAGCCGGGCGGGACAGCGTCGAGCCGTGAGCCGGACGGCGGTGGGCCGGGGACCGTACCGGGTGATGCGGCGGACACGGCCGGGGTGCCGCTGCGGCCCGCCGGGACGCCCGCGCCGGGGACGACGTCGCCCGGGTCGGGGCTTGCGGCCGGGGCGTCACCGGGCTGGGTGACCCGGATCGGGCTCGCGGTCGGCCGGCCGCGCTGGGCGCTCGCGATCGCCGCCGATCGCCGGTACGCGGGCCGCTCGGGCTCGGACCTGATCGCGATGATCGCGGTCCTGCTCGCGGCCACCCAGCTGCGCTGGCTGGCGGCTGCGGCGTGGCTGGGCGGCGCGGTGGATGCCGGGCTCGGCCTGCGCGCGGCGATGCGGGTGGTGACCGGCGCGCTGACCATCGATCTCGGCGCGCTGCTGGTCGGCGCGCTGGCGGTGTTCGCGCTCGCCGGCCGGCGCCGCAACCTCGGCCGCGCGTTCGACCTGGCGTGCGTCGCGGTGCTGCCGGTCGTGATGGTGCAGCTCGGCGCGACGGTGGTGGTCGCGATCGCCGGCGTCGCGCTGCCGGCCGTGCTGAGCTGGCCGCTGGCGCTGGGCTGGATGGGCGCGCTGATCGCGCTGGCGATCGGACCGGCGCGCAGCGCGGCGCGGCCGCCGGTGCCTCCGGCTCCCGCCGTGCGGCCGGGGCGCTGGATCGGGGCGGCCGTCGCCGCGGTGGCCGCGCTCGGCGCCGCCGCGCAGGTCGCCTGGATCGCAGGCAACCTCGACCTGGTGCGGCCGATGAAGTCCGGGGTCGAGGCGCCGGCGATCGCGCTGCCGCGGATCGGCCCCGGCGGCGCGCTCGGCGACCGCGTCACGCTGGCCGCATCGCGCGGCAAGATCACCGTGCTCGACTTCTGGGCGACCTGGTGCAAGCCATGCCTGGCAGCGATGCCGCGGCTCGATCGAGTCGCGCGGTCGCACCCCGATGTCGCCGTGATCGCCGTCAACCTCGATGACGCGGTGGCGGCCCGCGCGCTGTTCGATCGGCGCGGTTACGCGATGACGCTGGTCGCCGATGACGGCGACACCAGCCAGCGCTACAGCGTGTCGACCATCCCGCACACCGTGATCATCGATCGCCGCGGCGTGGTGCGCGAGGTCGTGCACGGCACCGCCGACGTCGCGGCGATGGTCGAGGCGACCGGCGCGGCCGAGTGAGGCCGGGTGTGCGGAAAGCTGGTGTGCGGGAGCGTGGCGGATCGAGAGGGCTTCCGGCCCGACCTGGTGGCACGGTGCGCACCGCGATCCGCGCTCGGGATCGCGGTGTCACCGCGATGAGCGACGCCGGCCGCACGGCCGCGTGAGGCGCGTTTGTGGAAGTGGTTATCGAAGTGCGCCGCGTGGTGCGCGGGCCGAGGCTCGTGCTACCACGGAGGCCATGGCCAGCCTGGTCTGCGCCACGTGCCGCAAGTTGATCCCACGGGGCGCTTCGGCGGTCCGGTGCACGGTCGCGTCATGCAATGCCGGCCGCATGAAGCTTCGGTTCTGCTCGGTCGCGTGCTGGGAGAAGCACGTACCGACCGCCCGCCACCGCAAGCCGGCCTACGTGATCGAAGACCGGGTCGACGGCGAATGACGCACGCCGCGCGATGCGGCGCGGAGCACCACCGGGGCGAATCGGGGCGCGTCGCGACAAACTGCCGCGTCGATCGGCAGCGTGATAGCTTTCGGACGTGCGACTCGGGACGTGCATCGCGCTCGAGATCGCCGCCCTTGCCGGTGCCGTGGGCGGTGTGTGGTTCGCCGCGTCGCACGGCGCCGAGCTCGTCGGCGCATACCTCGATCACCATCAGGCCTCCGCGGCGACCGCGACCGATGTGCCCGGCGGGGCCGTGGTGCCGCTGGAACGGTCGCAGCTCGCGGCGCGGCGATCGCCCGACACGGTGTTCGGTGCGCCGGACGCCGAGCTGCTCGCACCCCTGGCGGCTGCGCCGGTCACCCGGGTCAAGATCAACCGCGGCGGCTCGTCGCTGTCGCTGCGGCTCGACTTCGCGCCGGGGGCGCGCGCCGCATTCAAGCCGATGCAGATCCACCCCCAGTCCGATCCGCGGCGCGAGATCGCGGCGTACCGCATCGACCGACTGCTCGGCATCGGCCACGTCCCGCCGGCCAAGAGCGCCGCGTTCGCCGTCGAGGACCTCATCGCGGCGGCCGATCCGGCCAACCGCGGCGTGGCCGAGTCGCGGATCGAGCAGGAGGCGATCCCGCGCGACGGCAAGCTGTGCGGCGAGCTGTCGTGGTGGATCCCCGAGATCAAGCGGGTCCGGATCGGCGGGCGCTATGTCGACGAGCCCGACGGCGAGGCGCTGTGGGCCGAGTACCTCCAGGCCGGCGCCGTGATCCCCGGCGAGCTCCGGCCGATGCTCGGCCAGCTCGCGGCGGTGATCGTGTTCGACGTCGTGATCGACAACCACGACCGGTGGAGCGGCAACAACACACAGGGCTCGCCCGACGACCGCACCCTGTACTTCATGGACAACACCCTCGCGTTCTCGCAGTACACGATCGGCCACACCACGAACCTGTCGCGGCTGTACCGGATCCAGGTGTTCCCGCGCGGGCTGATCGGGAGACTTCGCACGCTGACCGCCGAGGCGGTGGCCTCCGCGCTCGCCCATGACGACGTGCTGGGCCCGCTGCTCAGCGAGGCCGAGATCCGCGCGGTCATGTCACGCTGCGATCACCTCGTGGAGTATGTCGACCGGCTGATCGCCGACCTCGGCGAGGACGCCGTGCTGGCCCTGCCATGACCCCGTGTCCGGCCTGCGACACCCCCGTCGATCCGCTGCGCTCGCGGTTCGTCGGCGTGCGCGACGGCAGGGTCGTGGCGTACTGCTCGGCCGAGTGCGCCGCCGGTCGACCGCCGGCGACGACGGGACGGGCGATGTCGCCGGCGACCGGGGTGCCGGCGTGGATCCCGACGCCGCCGGCCGGTGTCCCGTCGCCGGCCGGGCCGCCGGATGGGCTTGGGGGCCCGGTCGACAGCGGCCCGGTGATCGAGATCCTGCACGAGCCGGCGTCGGGCGTGGTGACCAGCGCGCCGGATCGAAGGACCGAGCTGCGCGCCCGGCACCCCGACGAGATCCCGATCGCCGCATTCTGGGCCGCCGACCGGGCCGCGCGGGCCGAACGCGCCGAACGACAGCGGTCGGCAACCGGCCGCTCGGGCGCGGCAACGCAGGCGGACGCGCGGGGCGGGCAGGACGCGGCGGTGACCGCGCGACGCGATCTGCCCGAGCGCAGCGGCGACGATTCCGCGGAATCGTCCAGGCCGGCACGCGGACCGGCGGGCGATGCAGCGGGGGCCGCGCGAGGCAACACTGCCGGCGAGACTGACCACGATTCCGCGGAAGCGTTGGAGCGGGCGCGGTGGCTGGCGAGGGAGGCAGCTGCGGCGGCACGAGGCAACACGGCCGGTGGCACCCGCGACGATTCCGCGGAAGCGTCGGAGCCGGCGCGCGGGCTGGTGGGGGAGCCCGCGAGGGCCGAGCGAGGCACAGCCGGCGACACTGGCCGCGATTCCGCGGACGCGCCCGAGCCGGCACGCGGGCTGGCGGCGGAGCCAGCCGGGGTCGAGCGAGGCACAGCCGGCGACACTGGCCGCGATTCCGCGGATGCGTCCGAGCCGGCACGCGGGCTGGCGGCGGAGCCAGCCGGGGTCGAGCGAGGCACAGCCGGCGACACTGGCCGCGATTCCGCGGAAGCGCCCGGGACGGCACGCGGGCTGGCGGCGGAGCCCGCGGGGGCCGAGCGAGGCACGGCCGGTGACACTGGCCGCGATTCCGCGGACGCGCTGGAGCAGGCACGGGGGCTGGCGGCGGAGTCCGTGCGGGCTGCGCGAGGCAACACAGCCAGTGGCGCCGGCGCCGATTCCGCGGAAGCGTCGGGGCGGGCGCGGCGGCTGGAGCCGCGCGAAGCAGAGGGCGCTGGCCGCGCGGCGCGGCGCGATCTGCCTGCGGGTACCCGTGCGAGTGACGCGAGCGGTTCGCCGCGGCCCCGACGGTCGCGCTGGCCGATGGTGATCGTGATCCTGGTCCTGGCCGGCGCGGGCGCTGCTCTACTGTACCACTTCGTCGGCGGGTTGACCGGCCGCGCGGGGCATGCCGCGGGGGCGGTGCGCGGAGCCCCACCTTCGATCGCGGCGGCGCCGGCGGCACGCGCCGAGCTGTCGCGGCCGATCCGCCCATCGCAGGCCGCGACCGCGCCGGTGGTCGATCTCGCGGCCGCCGTCGAGCTCGCGCGCACGGCGCTGCGCCGCGATCTCGCCGCGACCTCGCCGCGGGTCCAGCGGCTGGCCGCGGTGGCGCTCGCGCGGACCCAGGATCCCGAGGCGTGCGAGCTGCTCGCTGCTCAGCTCGGGCTCGGCCCCGCGGGTGCGCCGGTGGCCCGCGTCGGCGCCGAGGCCGACGAGCTGGCCGGTAACGACATCGCGCGGCTCGATCTCGCCTACGCGCTGGCCCGCGGCGGCGACCGGCGCGGCGTCGAGTTGCTGGCCCGCGCGCTCGGGGCGCCGCGCGGCGAGGCGCGCGACGAGGCGGCGGGGCTGCTCGCGCGGCTCGGCGACCGGCGCGCCATCCCGCACCTGCTCGATCTGCTGGCCGTCGAGCAGCGCCGGCTCGGCGCCGCCGAGCACCTGGCGCGGCTCGCCGAGCCGCGGGCGCTGCAGGTGCTCGACCACGTGCGCGGCGATCCGCGGGCGTCCGCGGACGACAAGGCGCGGGCCACCGTGGCGCTCGGCACCGCGGGGCGTGGCGCGGTGGCCGGCGCGCTGCGCGACATGCTCGGCGATCCGCACTTCAACGCGTTCGCCGCGGCCGCGCTCGCCGCGCAGGGCGATCGCGCGGCGCGGCCGGTGCTGGAGCGCCAGCTCGCGTCGCCGCCGCTCCGCGTGCAGGCCGCGCGGGCGCTGCGCCGGCTCGATCCGGCGATCGATCCGCGGCCGCTGCTGCCGCCGCTGCTCGACGTGGTGCGCGCGGGCCGCGACATCGATCGGATCCCGGCCGCCGAGGCGATCCTGCTGCTCGTCGGGCCTGCGGGCTGGTCAGCGTACGACTGAGAGCGCCGGCGCGCTGCGGCGGATCCGCACGCCGCGCGCGGCAGGTCACTGCGCCGGTGCCGCTGGGTGGCAATCCCGACGGGAGGATGCCGTGGGACTCGGAATTGCAACCTCGGGAAACATGCTGCTCACCATCCTCATCATCCTTCTCCTCCTCGCGGCGCTCGGCGGTGGCTATGGACACTCGCGCTACGGATACGGAAGCTGGTCGCCTGCGGCGATCATCGTCGTGATCCTGGTCGTGATGCTGCTGAGCGGCCGGTTGTAGCCGCACGTGGCCTGGGCCGAGATGGCCCGCAAGGGGCGAGCTCGCGCTGTGGACATCACGGTGCTGTTCGCTGAGGCGACCAGGTTGACGCCCGATGGCCGCGCCGCCCTGCTCGACCGGCTGTGCAGTGGGTTCTCATCGGGGATCAGATCCACCATCTCAGCAAGGTCATGCTTGACGCCGGCATGCTTGCCTTCCGATGTGACGACTGCGCGGATTACCTTTTCGGCCGCCTGCTCGCACAAGTAGATCGCGTTGCGGTTCTTGTTCAGCGCGAGCGCATGAGCACCTTCGAGGTCCTCGGCCGCGATCCGCAAGAAGTTTGCGATCAGCAGCTCAACGCTCATAGATCACGACGCCATGATGCGCCGCTTCGTATGCCAGTGTGTTAGGGGTGTCACGATCTTCGCGAAACTCCACGAGTGGACAGAGCACGATGTCCGCGCGGGTTCGGGTCTCGCGGCGCAACCGGTACCCGGCGAACAGATCATCGGCAGCCTCCAGATCATCGGGAACGACGACGAAGAGATCCCAGTCGCTGGATGCAGATGACTCTCCGCGTGCGCGGCTGCCAAACAGGCGGATCTCAAATGGTCGGAACTCGTCGACGATGCGTACGAGCAGATGGTCGATCGGCCGAACGTCGAGCGCCTGTCCTCGAACATCTCTGGCTTCGGTCACGGTCAAGGTCACGGCGTGAGCTTACCATCGACTGACTCGCCGTGACGGCGAGGCTGCTCAGCCCGCGGGGGAGGGGAGGGACGACGAGCTCGCCGGCCTGGGCGTTCTGCAAGGTAGACGCTACCGTCGGAGGCGGCGGCGGGGTGCGGGCGCCCTGCTTCGTCAGGACGACGGCGATCGGGGTGAGCGCGCCCTTGGCGTCGACCCAGGCGATCGTCAGCTTGCCGGCGCGGCCGATGCTGACGTAGACGAGGTGGCTGGATGGGACGTGGTCGATGTCGAGAGCCGCCTGCGCCGCGACCGCCCGCGCTCGACATCTCCGGGTACCGGTGCTTCATCGCGGTCGCCGAGACCGAGCACGTCGGCAAGGCGGCCGCCCGGCTGCACATCTCGCAGTCGCCGCTGAGCCGGCAGATCCGCCAGCTCGAGGACCTGGTCGGCGTGCGGCTGTTCGATCGCGAGCGCCGGCGGATCCGGATCACAGCGACGGGGCGCTGGCTGCTCGGCCACGCCCGCGAGCTGGTCGCGCGCGGCGACGCGCTGGTCCGCGATGCCCGCGCGATCAGCGACGGCGATGCCGGGCAGATCGCGCTGGGCTTCGTCGGGGCCGCGCTGGCGAGCGGCATCCTGCCCCGGGTGCTGCGCCGGCTGCGGAGCGAGCGGCCGAGCGTGCGGGTCAACCTGCGCCAGCTGCGGTCGAGCGCGCAGCTCGCCCAGCTGCAGGCCGGCGAGATCGATCTCGCCCTGATCCACGGCTCTCCGCGCGCGCCGGATCTCACCGTGCGCCGGGTGTTCGCGCAGCCCTACGTGCTCGCGGTCCCGCGCCCCGGCCCGCTGGCCAGCGGCGCGATCCGCGCGGCGCGGCTCGACGGCCAGCCGTGGATCCTCGTCGCCCCCGGTGACGACGAGCGCGATCGCTGGGCCACCGCGTGGGGCGCCGCCGGCTTCACGCCCGAGGTGACTGTGCGCGTCGTCGAGTGGGCCAGCGCGCTCGCCCTGGTCGATGCCGGCGTCGGGCTCGCCTTGATCCCGCGGAGCTACGCGGCGGCGCCGCCGCGCCACGTCGCGATCCGCGAGCTGCCGTGGCTGAAGCTGACCTCGCGGCTGTCGCTGGCGGTGCGGCGCAGCGCCGGCTCGAGGCTGACCGGCGACGTCGCGCGCTGGATCGAGGACGCCGCGGCGGAGGTCAGCTCGCCGGGCTGACCACGACGAGCTCGCCGGCCTGGGCGTTCTGCAGGTGGACCCGCGCGACGCGACGCGCGGAGGGCCCCTACCGATCAACGAGCGGGATCCGGAGCGAGAACCGCGCGCCACCGGTCGGTCGGTTGGCCGCGGCGATCGCGCCGCCGTGGCGCTCGGCGATCCGGCGCGCGATCGGCAGGCCGAGGCCGAGGCCGGCCGTGTCGGCGGTCCTGGCCTGGGCGCCGCGCGCGAACGGCGTGAACAGCGCGTCGAGGTCTCCGGGATCCAGCCCGCGGCCGGTGTCGTCGACGTGGACGTGGGCGGCGCCGTCGCCGGTCTCGACGATCGCGGTGATCGAGCCGCCGCGCGGCGTGTAGCGGATCGCGTTGGCGACCAGGTTGGAGATCGCGGTGCTCAGCATGTCGGGGTCGCCGCGGACGTGGACGTCGCCGGTGCACTGCGCCGACAGCGCGACCCCGGCGGCGCGCGCGGCGGCGGCGTGCATCTCGGTGACGTCGTCGACCAGGCCGGCGAGCTCGACGTCGTCGCGGCCCTGCCAGTGGGCGGCGTCGGCCTGCGCGAACCTGAGCAGCGAGTCGGTGACGCGCGCGAGCCGGCGCAGCTCGTCGAGCCCGGTCCGCGCCGACTGCGCCCACTCGTCGGGGGAGCGCGGCCTGCGCAGCGCGATCTCGAGCTCGCTGCACACCGCGGCGAGCGGGGTGCGCAGCTCGTGCGAGGCGTCGGCGGCGAACATCGCGAGCGCGCGGTGGCCGCGCTCGAGGCGATCGAGCGCGTCGTTGAACGACAGCACGAGCGCGCGCAGCTCGTCGTCGCGCGCCGGGACGTCGAGCCGGCGGTCGAGGCTCTCGAGGGTCAGGCCGCGCAGCGCGGCGATCACGCGGTCGACCGGGGCGAGCACCCGCCGGCTGAGCCACAGCGCGCAGGCGATCGACAGCGCCAGCCCGATCGGCGCGGCGATCGCGAGCGCGGTGAACACCTGGCGCCGGGTCTCGGCCTCGGCGACCGCCGCGTCGCCACGCTCGACGGTCTCGGTGATGCGGACCACCACGTATGCGGCGGTGGTGAACAGCGCGAGCGACAGCGAGGCGGAGGCGACCATCCACAGCGCGACCCGGCCGCGCAGCGATCGCCCCCGGCGCCTAGGCATCGTCGGCCTCGCCGGCCTCGCGCGCGCGCAGCCGGTAGCCGACCCCGCGCACCGCGTCGATCACGACCGGCGCGTCGCGTAGCTTCTTGCGCAGGTTGGCGATGTGGACCGACACCAGGTTGGTGCCGGGCTCGAAGTGGTAGCCGAACACCTGGACCAGGATGTCGTCGCGGCGCAGCAGCTCGCCCTTGCGGCGCAGGAACAGCGCGAGCAGCGCGTGCTCGCGCGGCGACAGCCGGACGCGCCGGCTGCCGATCACCACGTCGAGCTCGACCGGGTCGAGCACCAGGCCGTTGTGCGACAGCGGCGCCCAGCGCGGCGCGGCGGCGCGGCGGAGCAGCGCGCGCATCCGGGCGAGCAGCTCGGCGTACTCGAACGGCTTGACCAGGTAGTCGTCGGCGCCTTGCTCCAGCGCGTCGACCCGCGCCTTGACGCCGTCGCGCGCGGTCAGCACGAGCACCGGCGCGTTGATCCCGCGGCCGCGCAGCTGGACCAGGACGTCGGAGCCGTCGAGATCGGGCAGGCCGAGGTCGAGCACGATCGCGTCGACGTCCTGGCGATCGAGCCGGCGCAGCGCCGCCGCGCCGCAATCGACGGTGTCGACCGCGTAGCCGTCCTCGGTCAGCCCCCGGGCCAGGGAGGCCGACAGGGTGGGGTTGTCCTCGACGATCAGCAGTGCCACGGGGGAAACCGGGGACCAGCGTACACCACGATCCGCGCGCGCCCCTAGCGCGACCGGCGGGGCGCGGCGCTGGCTACGGCGGCTCGGGGGTGTACAGCTCGAGCGCCGCCGCGGCCGGGGCACCGCCGCCGAGCAGGACCTGATCGCTGGGCAGCGCGACCGCGAACCCGCCGCTGCGCGCCACGATCGGCAGGGTCGCGAGCCGCGCGAGCGTGTGGGCGTCGAGCACGTCGGCGGTCGCGATCGGCGCGCCCGAGGCGTCGGTACCGCCGGCGACCACGACGCGGCGCGAGGTGGTGGCGACCGCCGGGTGGATCCGCGCGGTCGACAGCGCGCCCGAGACCGTGGCGACCGTGCCCGCGGCGGCGTCGATCACGAGGGCATCGGCGGTGGCCG
This sequence comes from Kofleriaceae bacterium, assembly GCA_041495365.1. GTDB lineage: Bacteria > Myxococcota_A > Polyangia > Haliangiales > Haliangiaceae > JABFXX01. The sequence goes on from JBGQCL010000098.1 coordinate 19,064, forward strand.
GTGTGCCGCCCAGCACGGCGATCCGGCCGTCCGGCAGGGTGGTCGCGGCGGCGTCGCTGCGGCCGTCGCCGGTCAGGGTGTCGAACCGGTCGTTGCGGAACCGCACCAGCGCCGTGCCGGCGAACACCGCGGTCGGCGTGGCGCCGCCGGACACCGCGGCCGCGGCCGGCAGCCCACCGACCTCGCTGCGCGCGGTGAGCGAGGTGGCCGCGCCGAGCTGGAGCTCCAGCGCGGGACTGCCGGTGATCAGGAAGTGCGTGGCGTCGACCGCCACCAGGAGCTCACCGCTGCGCGCGAACCCGGGCTGGTCGGTGATCGGCGTGACCGAGCCCATCGGCGGCGCCATGGTGTCGAACAGCCACAGCGTGCCGGTCCGCCTGGCGTCGCCGCCCGTGCCGCCGAACAGGTAGACCGCGCTGCCCCCGCCCGCCGCGATCGCCAGGCCGGCGCGCGCCGCCGGCAGCGGCACACCCTCGCCGAGGCTGTGATCGTACGCGTTGTACACCGCGATCGAGGCCGACGGCGTGCCCGGCGTGCCCTCGAGCCCGCCGGCGAGCACCGCGCCGTAGCTGATCGGCGCGCCGGCGACCCCGCTGCGCGCGGCGCCGAGCGGCACGGGCGCGAGCGCGATCGAGCCCGGTGCGGCGACGTAGACCTTGACCGTGGCGTTGAGCGCGGCGAACGCGAACGCCGGCGACTGGCCGCACGCGACCAGCGCGCCCGCGGCGTCGAAGCCCTCGACGATCAGCGCGCCGCCGGTGCCGGTGGCGTCGAGCTCGAGCACGAGGTCGAAGCCGGCGGAGCTGCGCGCGGCCTCGACGACCTGGTGCGGCTGGGTGATCGTCAGGCGCAGCCGCTGCACCGGATCGAGCACGTGCGAGTCCGGCGCGGTGATCAGCTCGACCGCGACCGTCCCGGTGGTGCCGGTGCAGGCGCACAGCGCCAGCGCGGCGAGCGCCCTCATTCGATCTTCCCCCCGGCCTGGTCCTCGAGCACCGCCTCGAGCTGGGCGCGCGTGACGCGCTCGATCCGCAGCGTCTTGCGCCGCGAGGCCGCGCCGGCGATCACGGCGATGTCGCCGCGTGCGACGCCGAGCCGGCGGGCGAGCAGCTCGATCACCGCGGCGTTGGCCTCGCCGTCGACCGGCGGTGCGGTCACCGCGATCTTGATCCGGCCGTCGTGCATCGGGCCGATCCTGGCGCGCGACGCGCGCGGCTGCACCAGGATATCGACGGTGATCGCCATCACTTGCCGCCGCGGCCGAGCTCGCGGGCGCGCCGGGTCGCAGTCTCGACCGCGTTGATCAGCGTGGTGCGCAGCCCGCCCTCCTCGAGGGTGTGCAGCCCCGCGATCGCGGTGCCCCCGGGCGAGGTCACCATGTCCTTGAGCCTCCCGACGTGCTCGTCGGTCTCCAGCAGCATCTTCGCCGAGCCCATCACGGTCTGCGCCGCGAGCCGCTGGGCGTTGCGCCGCGACAGCCCGACCTTGACGCCGGCGTCCGACAGCGCCTCGAGGATCAGGAAGATGTACGCCGGCCCCGAGCCCGACAGCCCGGTGACGGCGTCCAGATGGTGCTCGTCGAGCACCACGGTGATGCCGACCGCGTCGAACAGGGCCTTGGCGGTCGCCAGGTTGGCCTCGCCGGTGTGCTTGCCGGGCGCGATCGCGGTGGCCCCGGCGCCGACCAGCGCGGGCGTGTTGGGCATCGCGCGCACCACGCGTACCCCGTCGGCGATCGCGTCCTCGATCGACTCGGTGTCGACCCCGGCGGCGATCGACACCACGAGCGCACCGGGCCGGAGCTCCGCGCCGACCTCGCGCAGCACCTTGTCGAGGATCTGCGGCTTGACGCTGAGCACGACCAGCTCGGCGCCGCGCGCCACCTCGCGGTTGTCGGTGGTGACCGCGATGCCGTAGCCGCGGGCGAGCTCGTCGAGCCGCTCGCGGCGCGGCGCCGACGCGGTGATCCGGCCGGCCGGGACGTGGCCGCCGCGCACCAGGCCGCGGATGAGCGCCTCGGCCATGTTGCCGGCGCCGATGAATCCGATCGTGTGATTGGCGAGGATCGACAAGGCCCCCTGGTGTAGCACCGCCGGCGCCCCTTGCGCGATCGCGCGCCGGATCTACGTTGATCGCGTTGCTGGGGGTTCTCGCGACCTGGTGGCCGGCGCCGCGCTGTGGCTGCGGTGACCGTCATGCGTAGCGCAGCCACGCGGCGATGTCGGCCAGCGCGGCGACCTCGTCGATCGCGCCGGCGTCGATCGCGGCCTTCGGCATGCCGTAGATCACCGAGGTCGCCTGATCCTGGGCCAGGGTCTTGCCGTCGGCGCGCCTGATCGCGAGCGCCCCGGCCGCGCCGTCCTTGCCCATCCCGGTCATCACCACGGCGAGCGCGCGGCGGCCGTAGACCCGCGCGGCCGAGATCATCGTGACGTCGGCGGCGGGGCGGCAGCCGTTGACGTGCGGGCCGTCGCTCAGGACGATCGCGCCGCGGTCGTCGAACTCGAGGTGGCGATCGCCGGGCGCGATCAGCACCGTGCCGGCGACCGGGCGATCGCCGGCCTGGGCCTCGTGGACCTAGATCCGGCTGACCGCGTCGAGCCGCTCGGCGAGCGCGCCGGTGAAGTGGGCGGGCATGTGCTGGACGACGACCACCGCGATCCGGAGGTCGGGCGGCAGCGCGGGCACCAGCTCGGACAGCGCCGCGGGGCCGCCGGTCGAGATCCCGATCACGCACAGCCGCGGCAGGCCGCCGGGCGAGGTCGGCATCGCCGACCACGACGACGACGCGCCGGCCGCGCGCAGCCCGGTGAGCGAGTCCGACGCCCGGGGCGCCGGCGGCGGGGCGGCGGCGCGCGGCCGGGCCTGCGCCGCGGCGATCAGCTTGCGGCTGAGCTCGTCGGCGATCCGCGACAGGTCGACCGAGACCTCGCCGTCGGGCTTGGTCAGGAAGTCGACCGCACCGGCGGCGAGCGCGTCGAACGTCTCCCGGGCGCCCTGCCGGGTGTGGGCGGAGAACATCACGACCGGGGTCGGCCGCTGCTGCATGATCAGCCGGACCGCGTCGGCGCCGGTCATCCCCGGCATGTTGAAGTCCATGGTGACCACGTCGGGGGCGAGCCGCGGGATCTGGGCGAGCGCGTCGTGGCCGTCCTTGGCCTGGCCGACGACCTCGAACGGCCCGCCGGCCAGCGCCCGCGCGATCGCGGCGCGCATGAACAGCGAGTCGTCGACGATCAGCACGCGGATCCTGCGCGGCGGCGGGTGCGAGCCGGTCATGCGTCCTCCACGGGCGCGTCGGCGAGCGCCTCGACGACGTAGCCGGTGACCGGGTCGGCGACGCCCTTGAGCACCAGGCCGGGCAGCTCTCTCGCGCGCGCCCGGTCGCCGAGCACGGCGCGGGTCGTCGCGCTGACCAGCACGCCGCCGGGCGGGCACCGGGTCTCGTAGCGGTTGGCGTGGTTGACCGCGTCGCCGATCACGGTGTAGTCGCGCCGCACGACGCGCGAGCCGAGGTCGCCGCGCACCACCGGGCCGGTGTGGATCCCGATCCGCATCGCGAGCGCCGGCGCGCGGCCGCGGTTCCACTCGGCCAGCGCGGCCTGCATCGCGAGGCCGGCGCGCACCGCGCGCTCCGCCGCCGGCGGCTGGCCGCGGACCTCGTCGAAGATCGCCATGATCGCGTCGCCGATGAACTTGTCGATGTCGCCGCCGTGCGCCACGACGATCGGGCACATCACGTCGAAGTAGCCGTTGAGCAGCGCGATCAGCTCGGCCGGCGACAGCGTCGCCGACAGCGGGGTGAAGCCGACCAGGTCGGAGAACATCACGCTGACCGTGCGCTCGTCGGCGCGGACCGCCAGCGCCTCGCCGCGCGCGGCGCGATCCTCGGCGGCGGCGCGCGCGCCCTCGGAGATGAACAGCGCCGAGGCCTGCTTGTACGCGATCAGCCGGCGCTCGGCCAGCGTGCGCTCGACCAGCGCGATGCACTTGTCCTGCGAGAACGGCTTGACCAGGTAGGCCGACGCGCCGGCCGCGCGCATCTGCGCCATGTCGCGCCGCGAGTCACGCGCGGTCAGCATGATCACGGGGATCTGGCGCAGCTCGGGATCGCGGCGCAGCGCGTGGACCAGCTCGAACCCGGTCATCACCGGCATCTCGTAGTCGCTGATCACCAGCGCGGGGCGGACCGCGGCGGCCCGGTCGAGCGCGGTCCGGCCGTTGTCGGCGGTCGCGACGTCGAAGCCCTGGCGCGCCAGGCAGTCGGCGACGTAGTGGCGCTGCGCCGGCGAGTCGTCGACCACGAGGATCCGCTCGCGCGACGCCGGCAGCGAGCCGAGCACGAGCGCGCGGACCCGGGTCGACAGCTCCTCGGGGAGCACCGGCTTGACCAGGTAGTCGTCGGCGCCGGCGTCGAACCCGCGCTCGAGGTCGGTGGGCTCGCCGAGCGTCGAGCAGATCAGCACCGGGACGTGGGCGGTCGCCGGGTCGGCCTTGAGCGCCTTGCACACGGCGTAGCCGTCGAGCCCGGGCATCTCGACGTCGGTGATCACCAGGTCGGGGGTCAGCGCGCGGGCCAGCGCGATCGCCTCGGCGCCGTCGACCGCCGATCGGACCTCGTAGCCGTCGTCCTCGAGGATCGGCACGGTGTGGCGGTGGATCAGCGGCGAGTCGTCGGCGAGCAGGACCAGCTTGCGGGCCCGGGTCGTCGCGCCCAGCACGTCGAGGACTTCCGCGTCGGAGAACGGCGCGAGCAGGAAGCCGTCGGCGTCGGCCGCGTGCGCGATCCGGCGGTCGGCGGGCTGAAGGCCGACCACGACCGCGGCGATCGGCGGGGCGGCGGCGTGCAGCAGGGCGACCGCCGCGTCGAGCGGCCGATCGGGGAGCCGGCGCGGCAGCAGCACGGCGCGCGGCGCGAGCTCGGCGAGCCGGTGCTCGAGCTCGGCGACCGACGCGACCTGGCTCACCATGACGCCGAGCGGCTCGAGCGGCCGCCGGGCGAACGCGGCGAGCACGGGCTCGTCGCTGACCAGCACGACGTTCACGCGCGGCCTCCCGACGAGCCGGGGCCGTCCGGGTCACCTCGGTCACCCGGATCCGGCGCGACTTGCCCGAGCAGCTTGCGCACCGTGCGCAGCAGCAGCGCGCGGTCGTGCGGCTTGGTGATGTACTCGTCGACCCCGGCGTCGAACCCGCGCACCCGGTCGATCCGCTCGCCCATGCTGGTGACCATGACGATCGGCGTGTCGGCGTACTCGGGCGTGGCGCGCAGCGTGCGGGTCAGCTCGTAGCCGTCGAGCCTGGGCATCACGACGTCGGTCGAGATCAGGTCGAACCGCCGGCTCCTCGCGAGCTCGAGGCCGTGCTGGCCGTCGACCGCGACGGTGACCGCGTAGCCGTCGTCGGCCAGCAGCCGGCGCAGCGCCTCGCGGACGGTGTCGGAGTCCTCGACCAGCAGGATGTGGGCGCCGCCGCGTGGGTCCGCGGACCGCCGGCGCGGCGCGGGCCGGGCGGGCCGGCGCGACGCGTCGAGCGCGCGGCGGATGATCGCCGGCACGTCGAGGATCAGCGCGACGCGATCGCCGAGCAGCGTCGCGCCCGCCGCGCACGGCACGCCGGCGAGCAGCGGGCCGAGCGACTTGATCACGATCTCGCGCTTGCCGACCAGGTGATCGCAGGCCAGCGCGTAGACCTCGGCGCCGGGGCCGGCGTGCCCGACCAGGATCAGCTGGAGCGCGCCGTCGCCGCCGCGCAGGCCGGAGAGCTCGAGCACGGCGTCGAGCCGGATCAGCGGGACGTGCTGGCCGCGCACCACGCAGACCTCGCGATCGCCGATCAGCGCGACATCGCCGGGCTGGATCACGAGCACGCGGCGGACCACGTCGAGCGGGATCGCGAAGGTCTCGCCGCCGGCGCGGGCGATGATGACCTGGATGATCGCGAGGGTCAGCGGTAGCTTCAACACGAACGCGCTCCCTTGGCCCGGGGTGGACTGGACCTCGATGGTGCCCTTGAGCCGGGCGACGATGGTCTGGCGCACGACGTCCATGCCGACGCCGCGGCCCGATACCTCGGTGACCTGCGCCGCGGTCGAGAACCCGGCGCGGAAGATCAGCTCGCGCGCCGCGCGGTCGTCCATCGCCTCGGCCTCGGCGGACGAGATCAGGCCGCGCTCGACCGCCCTGGCGCGCAGCCGCGCCGGATCGAGCCCGCGGCCATCGTCGCTGACCCGGATCTCGACCTGGTTGCCGCGGTGGGCCGCGGCGATCCGGATCACGCCCTCGGCGGGCTTGCCCGCGGCGGCCCGCGCGTCGGGCGGCTCGATGCCGTGGTCGACCGCGTTGCGCACCAGGTGGAGCAGCGGCTCGTCGAGCGCCTCGACCAGCAGCTTGTCGAGCTCGGTGTCCTCGCCGTCGAGCTCGAGCCGTGCGCGCTTGCCCAGGCCGGCCGCGAGATCGCGCACGGTGCGGACGTGCTTGCGGAACACGCCGGCCACCGACACCATGCGGAGCCGCATCACCTGATCGCGCAGCTCGCCCGAGATCGCGTCGAGCCGATCGGTGCCCTGGTCGAGATCGCTGGTGACGTCGGCGAGCACCCGCTCGACCCGCGACAGCTCGTCGCCGAGGTGATCGAGCCCGCGCGGCGCGCGACCGCCGCCCCCGCCGGCCGTCTGGCTCCGCGCCGCGCGCCGCGCGACCCCGCGATCGGTCGCCAGCTCGGCGGTGATCGATCCCAGCGAGTGGACCGCGCCGCGCAGGCCGTCGCGCCCGAGCACCAGCTCGCCGACCAGGTTGAGCAGGCGGTCGAGCTTGTCGAAGTCGACCCGGATGGTCTGGCGCGCGGCGTCGGCGGCGCTCGCGGCCGGGAGGGCCACCGCCGCGCCCGGATCGGCGGCGGGGGGCGCCGCGGGCGGGGCGGCCGGCGCGGCGCCGGGGTTGCGCAGCCGCGCGATCACCGGCCCCGGATCGATCGCGACGCCACGCCCCGCGCGCGCCTGGGCCAGCATGTCGCGCAGCCCGTCGAGCGCGGCGAGCAGGGCGTCGACCACCGGGCCGTCGACCGCGCGGCCGGCGTCGCGGATCTGGCCGACCAGGTCCTCGGCGGCGTGCGCGAGCTGGTTGAGCGGCTGGAGGCCGACCATCGCCGAGCTGCCCTTGACGGTGTGGAGATCGCGGAACACGTCGCGCACCAGCTCGCCGTCGTCCGGCCGCCGCTCGATCTCGACCAGCTTGCCGGCGAGCGCCGCGATCCGCTCGCTCGCCTCGTCGAAGAACAGCTCGATCATCTCGTCGTCGACCACCGGCGTCCACATGAAGCCACCCGCGGCCGGTGCGGCAGCGGTACCGGCAGCGGCGGCGGTACCGGCAGCGGCGGCGGGTGCGGCAGCGGCGGCGGGTGCGGCAGCGGCGGCGATACCGGCAGCGGCGGCGGCAGCGGCGGCGGCAGCGGCGGCGGCAGCGGCGGCGGGTGCGGCAGGGGCGGGGTTCGCACTGCCACCGTCGACCGCCTCGAGCGCGAGGCGGTGATCATCGAGCGCGAGGCCTTCCACCCGCGCCCCCGAGCGGTCGGCGTGCGCGAGCTGGGTCAGCGCTGCATGCAGCGCGCCGATCGCGGCCGCCAGCTCCGCCGGCGCCGCGGACGCGCGCTCCGGATCGCCGGCCGGATCCGCCATCCGCTCGATCGCCCGCTCGATCGCGATCGCCAGCCGACCCACATCGTCGGCGCCGAGCAGCAGGCTCGACAGCGCGATCCGGAACGCGCGCTGGCCGAGCGCGCGCAGCCGGCCGGCGTCGCCGGTGGCCTCGGCGAGCGCGATCGCGTCGGCCCCGGCGCCGGCGACGAACTGCTCCCACAGCGCGGTCCCGGCGGTCATGACGGCCTCGTCGGCGAGCGCGGGCGCAGCGCCGCGCCGTCGTCGATCTCGTGGTCGTCCACGCCGTGCCGGGCCAGCCAGCGCCGCGGGCCGGGTCGCGTCGCGCGCACGTCGAAGCCGATCCCGGCGGCGCCGGCGGCGGCCCGCGCGCGGTGCAGCACCCGCGCGAGCTCGTCGTCGAGCAGCTCGGCATCGTCGACATCGATCGTCAGCCGTCCCAGGCCGGGCAGCGCGAGCCGCGCCGAGATCTCGGCGGTGAGCTGGGCGGCAGACGGCCGGCCGTACAGCGCGAGCGTGTCGTCGGGCGGCGGCTCCGGTGGAAATCCGATCGGCGGCGGCGTGACATCGTCGGATGCGCGGCTCCGCACCGGGCGCAGCTCGGGCAGCGGCGTGCGAGGCGCCGTCGCCCCGGGCGTGGATCGCCGCGCCGGCGCCGGCGGCCCGAGCGGGACGGGCAGGGTCGGCGGCCGCGATCGCGGCGCCGTCGCGCCGTCGCGCCGCACGTAGTACACCGCGTCGCCGTCGCGCCGGGCCTCGAGCCCGGGCACGTCGCGCAGCGACTCGCTGTAGCCGACGAACACGAACCCGCCGGGCGCGGTCGCGCCGACCAGCCGCTCGATCGCGCGCCGGCGGGCGTCGGCGGTGAAGTAGATCAGCACGTTGCGGCACCACACCAGGTCGCAGTCGCGCGGCGCGGCGCCGCCCGTCAGGTTCGCGCGCTCGAACCGGACCCGCGCGGCGAGCTCGGCGGCGACCCGCACGCGCTCGCCATCCTCGACGAAGCAGTCGCGGTAGTCCGCGGGGACGTGGTCGAGCGCGGCGCGCGGGTAGCTCGCGGTCCGCGCCCGGGCGAGCGCCTCGCTGCTGACGTCGGTCGCCAGGATCGAGATCGCCCGGTCGGGCAGGGCGCGCGACAGCACGGCCGCCAGCGTGTACGGCTCCTCGCCGGCGGCGCATCCGGCGCTCCACGCCCGGATCTCGCGCCGCCCGCGCGCCCGCAGCGCCGGCGCCACGACGTCCGCCAGCGCCGCGATCTGCGAGCGATGGCGGAACAGCCGGCTCTCGCCGACCCGCACCGCCTCGATCAGCTCGGCGAGCTCGCCCGCGCCGCGCGCGCTGTCGATCAGCGCGACGTAGTCGGCCGGCGCGCACCCGATCGCCGCGATCCGCACGCTCGCCCGCGCATCGACCACCCAGGCCGGGAGCTCGAGCCCGGCGTGCTCGGCCAGGCGCCGCGCGATCGCGGCGATCGTGTCGGGCGCGAGCGCCACCTACGGCTCCGATCGCGGCATCAGCCGTCCGCCTCGCCCGGCGCCGCGCGGTCCTCCGCCGGG
>JBGQCL010000099.1:0-28152 GCA_041495365.1 Kofleriaceae bacterium
CAGGGAGCAGGCCGGTGCGCCGGTGGCCGAGGTGATCGCGCTGTACCGCCAGATCGGGATCGACGACCCGCTGGCGCCGTGGGCGAGCCGCGCGCACGACCGGATCGTCGCGCTCGCCCGGGCCCACCGGCTCGACGTCAAGCAGGTCGAGGCCGAGACCGCCGCCGAGCACATCACCCGCGGCATGGTGCTGTTCGACGCGCAGCGCAACCCGGAGTCCGAGGCCGCGTTCGACGAGGCGCTCCGCGATCCGAAGATCTCCGCGGCGAATCGCTGCGTCGCCGCGTACCACAAGGCGCAGAGCCGGTTCAAGGCGCGCGATCGCAAGGGCGCGGCGCCGATGTTCGACGACGCCGCGGCCGCCTGCAAGGACGCCCACAACGCCGATCTCGAGATCAAGAGCAACTACCAGGCCGGCCGGTCGTACGCGTTCGTCGGCGAGCACGACACCGCGATCAAGCGCTACCAGGCCGCGCAGACCATCGATCCGAAGCACAGCTACGCCGACGACGCGCTGCTGCGCGAGGCCGAGGAGTGGACGTCGCTGGGCGACGCCAGCCAGGTCGAGACCCTGCTGTCGGCGCTGCCGGCCAGGTTCCCCGGCAGCGACAACGTGGCCGAGGCGATGTGGCGGCTCGGCTGGCACGCCTGGCGCGACCGGAAGTACGACGACGCGATCACCTGGTGGCAGAAGCAGATCGCGCTGGTGCCGCGCGACGACAGCTACTCCGGCGAGGGCGAGGCCCAGTACTGGCTCGGCCGCGCGTTCGCGGCGCAGCACAAGATCCGCGACGCGATCGCGTCGTGGCAGGCCGCGGTGCGGATCGCGCCGGCGGCGTACTACGCGCTGCTGTCGCTCAACCGCCTGCGCGAGGTCGCTCCGAAGGCCTACGCCGCGACGATCGCCGAGATCTCCGCCGATCCGAAGGACCACGATCCGACCGCGCCGGTGTTCGCGTTCCGGGCGCGCCCCGAGTGGAGCGCGCCCGGGTTCCAGCGCGCGATGGAGCTGCTCCGGCTCGGCCTCGGCGTCCCCGCCGAGCGCGAGCTCAAGAAGCTCGGGCTCACCGCGCCGGGCGACCGCAAGCGGGTCGACGACCCCGACCAGATCGAGAAGCTGTGGGCGCTGGCGTTCCTCTACGACCGCGCCGGGCGCCACGCGACGTCGATCTGGCCGACCCGCTGGCACATCCTCGACTACCGCGCGCAGTGGCCGGTCGGCGCCAACCGCGCGCGCTGGCAGATCGCCTATCCCAGGGCGTACTGGGACCTCTTGACCCGCCACGCCACCGCCAACCACGTGCCGATCGCGATGCAGATCGCGATCGTGCGCGAGGAGAGCGGGTTCGATCCGCTCGACGAGAGCTACGCCAACGCGATCGGCCTGACCCAGATGATCCCGCCGACCGCCAAGGACTTCGCGCGGGGCACCGGCATCGATCCGACCCGCGAGAACCTGCGCGATCCCGAGAAGAACGTCACGATCGGCGGCCGGTTCCTGGCCTCGCTGTACAGGCGCTGGGACCGCTTCACGCTGCTGATCCCGCCGTCGTACAACGCCGGTCCCGCCGGCGTGAAGAAGATGCTGCGGGTGCGCGGGACGTGGGACGCCGACGAGTTCGTCGAGGGCATCGTCGACGATCAGGCGCGCAACTACACCAAGCGCGTGCTCGGCACGTACTTCACGTACAGCTGGCTCTACGATCACGACGTGCCGGTGATCCCCAACGCGATCCCCAGGGCGCTGCTGCCGAAGGGCTGAGCGCGCGGTCCCCTACTTGGGCGGCATGCGGATCCCGCCGTCGAGCCGGATCGTCTCGGCGTTGAGGTAGCCGACCTCGACGATCGCGGCGACCAGCGCGCCGTACTCCGCCGGGTCGCCCAGCCGCTTGGGGAACACGACGCCGGCCGCGAGCGCCGCCCGCCGGTCCTCGGGCAGCGTCCCGAGCATCGGCGTGTCGAAGATCCCCGGCGCGATCGTGACCACGCGGATCCCGGCCGGAGCCAGGTCGCGCGCGGCCGGCAGCGTCATGCCCGCGACGCCGGCCTTGGAGGCGGCGTACGCGATCTGGCCGATCTGGCCGTCGAACGCCGCGACCGACGCGGTGTTGACGATCACCCCGCGCTCGCCATGCTCGAGCGCATCGTTCCTCGCGATCGCCGCGGCCGACAGCCGCAGCACGTTGAACGTGCCGACCAGGTTGACGGCGATGACGGTCTTGAACAGGTCGAGGTCGTGCGGCTTGCCGGTCTTGTCGAGCGTGCGCGCGGCCCAGCCGACGCCGGCGCACGACACCGCGATCCGCAGCGGCCCGAGCTGGGCGGCGGTGGCGACCGCGGCCTCGACCTGCCCGGCGTCGGTGACGTCGGCCTTGGCGAACGTCGCGCCGATCTCCTTCGCGAGCGCCTGGCCGCGCGCGTCGTCGCGATCGACCAGGACGACCTGGGCGCCGCCGGCGATCAGGCGGCGCGCCGTCGCCGCTCCGAGCCCCGACGCGCCTCCGGTGATGAGAGCAACCGATCCGTTGAGCTTCATGAGCCGCGACCATACAGCGATCGCGGCGCACGGAACTACCGGCGCGGCGTCACACGTCGTCGCACAGCGTGCCGAGGAAGCCGTACAGGCCGAGGTCCTTGAAGATCACGACCGAGTTCATGTCGGTGTCGAGGAACACCAGCTCGGTGCGCTTGCCGCCCTTGACCCAGGTCATCTTCTCCTTGTTGTCCTCGCTGTTGCGCACCAGGCGGAGGTCGCCGCTCCTGGTCGAGAACACGTCGCCGGCGCTGTCGCTCGCCACGTCGGTCAGCGGCAACTGCTTCATCGCGCCCTTGCGACCGACGAACACGCGATAGCCCTTGCCGCCGTAGACCTTCGCGATCCGGTCGACGTAGTAGTACACGCCGCTGTCGTCGCGCGCGAGCAGGTGCGGGACGCGCACGATGCCCATCGACAGGAACGGGGTCCTGTCGAGCACCGCGCGCGCCTTCTCGCCGCTCAGCTCGGTCAGCCCGGTGTCGTCCTTGTCGCCGCAGCTCTTGTGGAAGCTGCCGTCCTTCTTGTGCTCGAGCGAGCCGAGGTGCGAGCCGTGCGGCACCCGCGGCGCCCAGGTGTTGAACTCCCAGCGGCCCTCGCCGTCGCTCGACGAGCCGATGATGACCTGCTCGTACACCGCCTTGCCGTTCGGCCCGTAGAACACCTTGGCGTCATCGCCGCGGAACACCACGTAGACCCCGCCCTGCGCGTCCTGCAGGACCACGCCCTGCGACTTCATCGTCTTGACGTCGACCGGCTTGGGCGCAGGCTCGGCCGCGACGGTCGAGACCAGCCCGGACACAGCGACGGCGATGATCCATCCTCGTGCTTGCATCGGTCCTCATCATACGCCCGGGCGGGACGAATTCATCCCGGCGCGCGCCGGCACGGCGGTCGGCCGCGCGCCCAACCTCGTGCATCGATCGGTGTCTCATTATACGCTGGGGGCGATGCCGAATGCACCGGCGCGGGCCCCGATCGACGTCGGCTCGGTGATCGCCGGCACCTACAAGATCGAAGCGCTGCTCGGCCGCGGTGGGATGGGCGCGGTGTTCCTCGCCAGCCACCAGCGGCTCGCCGGCAAGCACGTCGCGATCAAGATCCTGCACACCGAGGTCGAGGACACCGACGTGGTCGCGCGGTTCAAGCGCGAGGCCGAGATCGCGGCCAAGCTCAACCACCCCAACATCGTCGGCGTGATCGACTACAACATCGCGCCCGACGGCACCCCGTACCTGGTGCTCGACTACCTGGAGGGCGAGACCCTCGCGCAGTGCATCGCGCGCGGGCCGCTGCCGCTCGATCAGGTGGTCTCGATCGTTCGCCAGGTCGGATCGGCGCTCGCCGCCGCGCACCGCGCCGGCATCGTCCACCGCGATCTCAAGCCGCAGAACATCTTCCTGGTGCCGACCGAGGTCGACGGCCGCATGGTCGAGATCGCCAAGGTGCTCGACTTCGGGATCTCGAAGATCCGCGGCTCGCAGACCGTGAAGACCTAGGACAGCGCGTTGCTCGGGACCCCGCAGTACATGGCGCCCGAGCAGGCGACCGGCCAGCACGCCAGCATCGACGAGCGCACCGAGGTGTTCGCGCTGGGCGCGATCGTCTACGAGATGCTGTCGGGCCGGCCGGCGTTCGCGGGCGCGTCGATCCCCGAGGTCGTGTTCAAGGTGGTGTACGAGCAGCCGGCGCCGCTCGTCGAGCAGGTGCCGTCCGTGCCGCCCGCGGTCGAGGCCGCCGTGGCCCAGGCGATGGCCAAGCCATCCGACCAGCGGTTCCCGACCGTGAACGCGTTCGTCGAGGCCGTCACGGGCCAGCCGCTGACGCTGTCGCGCGGGCCCGGCGCGCCGCCGCCGGCCGGCGCCGACGCCCCGAGCGCCCGGCGGGTCACCACCGGGGATGCATTCGCCCGGACGATGGGCTCGGGCAACCACGGCGATTCGCCGGCCGCGACGGCTCCCGGGGCGCCGCGCCCGCCGCTTCCGCCTCCCTCCACCCCGCCCGTCGCACCGACGGCCGATCTGCGCTCCGCCGAGGGGGGGCCGCGGCGGCGACCGACCGGGGCGATCGTCGCGATCGCGCTCGCCGGGGCTGCGATCGCCGGCGGCGGCATCTACTTCGCGCTGCAACGCCCGGGGCCGGTCCGGCGCGACGTGGTGGCGCTCGAGCGCCCGAAGCAGCCGCCACCGGCAGCGTCGGCCCCACCTCACGGTGCTGCCGAGGCGGCCGACCAGGCCCGCGGCGCGCCGAGCCAGGTCCCCGCGGCGCCGGCGGCCGCCCCGGCCGCCCCGGAGACCGCGGATCAGGCCCCGGAGGGGATCCTCGCCGCGCAGGAGGGGAAGGCCGGCGCCGGTGCCGGCGGCGCGAAGTCCCCGGCGCTGTCCGGTGCCACCGGCAAGGGACATGGCGACCGCACCGGAGCGACCCGCACCGCACCGCACCCCGCGGCGCCGGCCGACGCCGACCGTGACGCCGACCCGGACGCTCGTGACAAGCTGCAACAAGCCGAGGCTGCGCTCGCAGGCCACGACTACAACCGGGCGGAGCGACTCGCCAACGCCGTGATCAATTCCGCAGCCAGCGCCCGGCAACGCGCCAGTGCACGGCTGATCCACGGCACCGTCCAGTGCGCCGCTCGCAATGATCAGGAGGCGGCGCAGATCGACCTGCGCGCCCTCGAAGGGTTCCGCGCGCTGCGAGCGCGGTTGCTGACGGCGTGCCGCGACCACGGCATGCTGACCGAGCAGTAGCGCGCCGTGGTGAACGGCGGTCTGGGCAACACTGCGTTGTGTGACCGCCGCCGCTCAAATGCCGTGTGTCGCCCGGCATCAAATCGGATTCAGTCGGTGCCACAGCTCACCGCGTTTTTTGGGGCGTCTTTCCCTGCGCCCGCTCGCCTCACTCCCGACCCGATCTCGCGAACATGAGTTTGTTTCGCAGATTGCACAGGTCGCCTATGATGCTCCGGTAAGCGTTCGCTGGGGGTGCTTGTACACGTGCTCTCACCGGCGTCCGGAAAGGCGTTATGACGCCCAGGCAGTTCGTCGTCGGCAGTGAGAACTTCGGATTGGCAGCAAGACCGGCAGGCTCGAGAGTTCGCGTGGTGCTCGCCAGCGCAGGCCTCGCCATCGCCGCGTTCGTGGCGTGGCGATGGGCGGTCGGCGGAGAGTCGACCTCCCAGCGCGCGCTGGAGATCACCGTGCTGGGAGTCCGCGACGTCCCCGCGCCCTCCCCTCCGGCGCCGCCCGCCGCGGCCGCGCCGATCGCGCCGGCGGTTGCGCCCGCACCACCTTCCGCCCCGGCGACCGTCGAGCACACCGCGCCGCCGCCGGTCGAAGCCGCGCCGCGCGCCGCCGCCGGATCGCCCGCTCCGACGCCGCCGGCCCGGTCCAGCGCGCCGTCGCGCGCGGTCCGCACGCCGTCGTCGCGGTCGTCGGCATCGCGCGCTACGGCCGCCAAGCCGGTCGCGGCCGACGAGCCGCACGCCGAGACGGCGCCGGCCAGACCGCGCCCCGAGGCCGCGCCGACCAGACCGGCGCCGACCCGGCCCGACAGCCCTCCCATGGAGACCAACCCGTATGTCTACAAGTGAGGTCGACATCGTGAGGTGCCTCCGCTCCGCCGTGATCGGCTTGCTGGCGTGCAGCGCCTGCACCGCGTTCGATCACGAGCTACCGGAATGCACCACCAACGCCCAGTGCACAACCAAGCTGTCGGCCGGCGGCTCGGCCGTACCGGCGATGTGCGTCCACGAGCCCGCGGCGAAGTGCGTGGCGCTCTCCAGCCCGGACTGCACGACCATCACGGGCAACTACATGGACGAGCGCGCGGTGCTGATCGCGTCGCTCGGCGCGACGACCGGCGCCCAGGCGGCGACCAACCTCGCGCGCCAGCAGTCCGCGATGATGGCGGTCGAGGAGATCAACGCGTCGAACGCGTCGGGCGGCATCCTCCAGAGCACGACGCCGGGCGACGTGCGCAAGCTTTTCATGCTGTCGTGCGACGCCAACGCGAACCTGGGGCGCGCCGCGACCCACCTGATCTCCGAGCTCCACGTCCCGGCGATCGTCGGCCCGAACCTCAGCCAGGACACGCTCGATCTCACGCTCGGCAACCGGGGGCTGCCGAGCAGCGCGCAGGCCGGCACCGCGCTGCTGTCGCCGGCGGCGGTCGCGTCGGCGATCGCCACGATCCCGGACAACGGCCTCAGCTTCATGATGGTGCCCAGCGACATCCAGCGCGTGCCGCTGATGGAGAGGCGGATCGGCGACCTGGAGGCCCAGCTCAGGACGCGGCACACGCCGGCGGGGATCAAGGTCGCCATCTACTACCGCGGCGACGCGCTCGGCCAGGGCACGCGCGACGGCCTGGCCACGCTGACGGTCAACGGCGTCTCGCTCGCCGCCGCGATCAACGCCGGCAAGGCCCGCGAGGACCAGTACGACCCGCTGGGGACCGACAACGGCGCGCTGGTCGCGCAGTACATCGCGTTCCAGCCCGACATCATCATCGTGGTCGGCACCGCCGAGGCGGTCACCTACTTCACCAAGCCGCTGGAGGCCGCGTGGCCGACGGGCACCGCCGCTCCGCCCCGGCCGTTCTACGTGGCGATCGACTCGACCAAGGTCCCCGAGCTGCTCACCCAGGTCAGCGGCCAGGCCGGCTCCGACGAGCGCAAGCGGTGGAGCGGCACCGGCATCACGCCGACCCCGGAGAGCCAGCAGGCGTTCACCTCGTTCCAGGTCGCGTACGGCCAGCGCTGGAAGGACCCGGTGACCGGGGTCGCGGCACCGGCCACGGTGTCCGGCATGGGCCCCGCGTACGACGCGGTCTACACGATCGCGCTGTCGCTGGTCGGCAAGCGCGACGCGGTGATCCGGGGCTCGATGATCGCCGGCGGCATGCCGAGCCTGGCGAGCAACCCCCAGCCGTGCGCGTCGGACCTCTCCGGGTTCCAGGCGCCGTGCTTCTCGATCAGCGAGCACTCGCGCACGCTGTACCAGAACATGTCGATGCTGCTCGGCGCCCAGGCGGTCACCGAGGTCGGCACGTTCGGCCGGCTCGAGTGGGACGGCCAGGGCGCCAAGACGAACGGCCTGATCGAGCTGTGGTGCATCGACGGCAGCGGCCCCAAGCCGGTGTACGCGTCGGGGGGCCAGACCTACGACGTCAAGTCGCAGGCCACGGCCGGTAGCTACACCCAGTGCGCTGGACCGTGACCGGGAGAACTGCCATGGCGATCTCGATGCCCCTGCGAACGACGGCGCTCCTGATCTCGGCGGCGATCGCGGCCGCCGCGCCGGCCGCGCACGCCGACGTGTCGGCGGCCGCGCGCGCGTTCTCCGACGGCCAGACCGCCCAGCTCGAGGGCGACTACGACCACGCCGCGCAGAGCTTCGAGCTGGCGTACAGCAACGCGCCGTCGAAGGAGGCGCTGCGCAGCGCGATCCGCGCCCGCCAGCTCGCCGGTCAGCTGGCGCGCGCCGCAACCCTCGCCGAGCTCCTGCTCGTCAAGTACGCCGACGACCCGCCGTCGACCAAGCTCGCCGGCGAGGTGATCGCCGAGGCCCGGTCCAGGTTCGGGCGGATCACCGTGACCTGCGCGCCGCGCTGCGCGCTCGCGATCGGCGGCCGCGCGATGTCGCTGCCACCGGCGGAGACCCAGGTGGTCTACGTCGCGGCCGGACGCCAGACGCTCGAGGTGACGTTCGACGACGCGCGCACCGCGAGCCGCGAGATCGCGGCGGTCGCCGGCACCGACCACGAGGTCCGCTTCGCACCCGCGGCGCCCACGCCCGCCATGGCGCCGGCCACACCGCCCCGGCCCGAGGCGGCGGTCAAGCGCGAGCGCGCCGAGCCCGCCGCTCCCGGTGGCCTGCCGCGGGCGGTCCCGCTCGCCGGTGCCACGGTCGCCGTCGGGCTCGCCGGCGTCGGCCTGTGGTCGGGGCTGGATACCAGCAAGGCGCACGACGCCTACGCCAAGAACCCGACTCATCAGGCGTTCACCGACGGCCAGTCCAGGCAGCTGCGCACCAACATCCTGTTCGGCAGCGCGATCGCGGTCGGCGCCGCGACCGCGGTGGTCGCGATCTGGTGGACGCGCTGGAGCGGTGACGAGATGCCCGCGGTCGCCCTGGCGCC
Source organism: Kofleriaceae bacterium (assembly GCA_041495365.1). Lineage (GTDB taxonomy): Bacteria > Myxococcota_A > Polyangia > Haliangiales > Haliangiaceae > JABFXX01. The sequence continues at coordinate 8,675 of JBGQCL010000099.1, forward strand.
GTCGTCCGACGGCGCGCTCGTCACCTACGGGGGACGGTTCTGAACGAGCTGTCCAGCGCCGCGCGACTCCACCTCGGCCGCTACGAGCTGCTCGCTCGGATCGCCACCGGAGGCATGGGCGAGATCTTCCTCGCGCGGCTCGAGGGCGCCGCCGGGTTCGAGAAGCTGTTCGTGATCAAGCGGATCCTGCCGCACCTCGCGGGCGACAGCCGGTTTCGCGCGATGCTGATCAGCGAGGCGCGGATCGCGGCGCGGATGTCGCACGCCAACATCTGCCAGGTCTACGAGCTCGCCGAGAGCGATCACGAGCTCTACATCGTGATGGAGTACCTCGAGGGGATCACGCTGCTCGCGCTGCTCCGCAAGTACGCGCACCAGAAGCGCCAGCTGCCGTTCGGCTTCATCGCCGGCGTCGTCCACCAGGTCTCCGAGGGTCTGCATTACGCGCACGAGCTGCGCGAGCGCAACGGCGACCTGATGAGCGTGGTCCACCGCGACGTCACGCCGTCCAACCTGTTCCTGACCGAGAGCGGGGTCGCCAAGGTCCACGACTTCGGCGTCGCCAAGGCCAAGGACTCGACGGCGACCGAGTCGGGCGCGGTCAAGGGCAAGTTCGCGTACATGGCGCCGGAGCAGCTCGCCGGCCACGAGGTCGACCGGCGAGCCGACATCTTCGCGCTCGGCGTGGTGATCACCGAGATGATCTCGGGCCGCCGGCTGTTCCAGCGCAAGACCGACTACCTGACGTTCCAGGCGGTGATGGAGAAGCCGCTGCCCGACTTCCGGCGGCATCGCCCCGAGCTCCCCGAGGCGATGGTCCCGATCCTGAACCGCGCGCTTGCCCGCGACCCGGCCGAGCGCTACGCGACGGTGCGCGAGCTCGACACCGCGGTCAGCGACGTGTTCGGCCGGCCGTGGGGCGAGGCCGAGCTCAGCGAGCTGATCCGCAGCGACTTCGGCGAGGAGCTGCAGCGCCACCACAGCGAGGTCTCGGGCGTGATCCGCCGCGGCTCGCCGCGGATCATGCCGACGATCCTCGAGAGCCCGTCCGACCCCGACGCGGAGAGCTACGCGACGTTCGAGACCAGCATCGCGCACGGCGACACCTCGATCTCCGACGCCGGCTCCGGGGCCGGTGCGATCCCGCGGCTGCGCGAGCGCGCGCGCGCCCACTGGAAGGGGCTCGCGGCGGCGCTCGGCGCAACGCTGCTCGTGGTGCTGGCGCTCGTGACCCACGGGTTCCGCGGCTCGGCCAGGACGGCGAGCCCGCTGGTGATCGGTGCGGCCGGACCGCTCGCGGCGTACGGCGAGGCGATCCGGGCCCGGAGCGGCGACCTCGCACGCTGCCTGGCCCGGCACAACGACGCGGTGCCCGACGGGGCCCAGGCGGTGGTGCGGCTCGGCGCCGACGGCCACCCGCGCCAGGTGTCGTTCACGCCGGACCAGGTCGAGCGCTCGGCGCTTGCCGGCTGCCTCCGCGACGTGCTGACGGCGACGGCGTTCCCGCCGGGCGACGCCGAGCGCGAGATCGCCCTCGCCGTGCACCGCTGACCGCGCCGGCGCGTCAGTGCAAGAGGACCAGCACGCGGCGCTCGCCGGCCGGACTCGCCACCGTGAGATCGACGAACTCGCCCTGGCGCGGCAGCGAGGCGATCGCGGCGCCGACCTCCAGGTCGCTGGCCGGCACGCGGTCGTTGACCGCGGACACGTGCTCGCCCGGCCCGAGATGGATCAGCGCTGCGATCTGCGCCGGCGGCACGCCGGGAGCCACGTCGATGACGTTGACCGGCGCCCCGCCCGGAGGGCGGTTGGCGTGCGCGGCCGCCAGCTCCGCGATCGCGCGCATCCGGGGCGCCGCCACCGGGGACCGGTGGACGTGCGGACGTGGAACCACGTACACGAGCGCGAACACGCAGGCCGCGACGGCCGCGCACAGCGCGGTGCTCAGGAGCCGGAGCAGGAGCATGCGCTCGCTCCGTGCAACGCCCCGGCCAGCGCGCTCGGGTCCGGCGGTTCACGGCGTTATCCGGTGTGCCCGGCGCCGGCGCTGCCAGGCTGGCAGCCGCGGCCGCCGCCGCGTGTCACTTCTTCATTTGCTGCGCGAGGTAGTTCTGCTCGCCGACCTGGCGGATCAGCTCGATCTGGGTCTCCAGCCAGTCGGTGTGCTGCTCCTCGCCGACCAGGATCCGGGTGAACAGGTCCTCGGTCGCGTTGTCGCCGAGCTTGCGCGTGACCTCGATGCCCTGGTTGAGGAACTGGATCGCGGCGTACTCGAGCTGGAGGTCGCTCTCGAACTGCTCCTTGACGGTCTCGCCGACGCGGAGCTTGTGGTAGCGCTGCAGGTTGGGCACGCCCTCGAGGAACAGGATGCGGCTGATCACCTGATCGGCGTGGCGCATCTCGTCGATCGACTCCTCGCGGACCTTGTGGGCGAGGCGCTCGAACCCCCAGTTCTCGCACATCTTGGCGTGCACGAAGTACTGGTTGATCGCCGTCAGCTCGTTGGTGAGCAGGTTGTTGAGGAGCGTGAGCACCTCGTCGTTGCCCTTCATCGGACCGCCTCGCTGCGCCGTGCGTGGCGCGGGTGGACTACCGGCCCGACCTTAGCGACACGAGATCGCCGGCACAATCGCGCGGACAACCATTCACGCCCCGGCTGCTCAGGCGTTCTCGCAGCTCCTGCAGGCACGATCCGCAGCCGGTCCCGGCGCCGCAGCGCTGGCCGATCTCCTGGACGGTGCGAGCTCCATCATCGATCACGGCGTCCAGCTCGCGCTCCGACGTCGGGTGACAGATGCAGATCAGCACGGGCTCTGAGATTGATAATGCATTTCAAATCCAGTTCTGTCAAGGCGCTTCACTCACCCCGCCGGGCAGCCGAAATTTCTGGCGGATCACAGCCATTTGCGAGACCCTTTCCGCGATGCGTCGCGCGTACCTCACGCTGGTGGGGCTGATGGCCTGCCACGACAAGGCGCCTCCGCCGCCGCCGCCCCCGCCGCCGCCCCAGGACGGCGTCGTCCTGATCCAGCCGGGAGTGCCGCCGCTCCAGACGCTGCGCTATCAGCTGACCCGCGGCGCGACGATCAAGAGCCGGATGGTGTGCGACGTCGACGTCAAGAGCAGCGAGCTCCGCGCGCCGATGCCGTCGCAGGTCCTCGAGCTGGAGACCGTGGTCGAGGACGTGCTCGCCAGCGGCGACGCCAGGCTGCGGATCACGGTGGTCGACGCCGACATCCGCGACCGGCCCGGCGCGACCTCGACCGACGTCGTGCGGGCCCAGACCGCGGCGCTGCGCAGCGTGGTGATCACCGAGAACCTGGCGCCCGACGGCAAGATCTCCGACGCCCGGATCGACGCCGGTGCGTCGCCCGACAAGCTGCACCGCGAGCTCGATGGCCTGCTGCAGAACCTCGCGCGCGTGGCGACGCGGCTACCGGCCGAGCCGGTCGGCGTCGGCGCGACCTGGCGCGAGCGGCGGACGCTGCCCGAGGGCGGGATCCGCGCGGTGTCCGAGATCACCTACACCCTCACGTCGCGCGCCGGCGCGACGATCGCGTTCACCACCGTGGCACAGGCCTCCGGCCCGGCGCAGACCGTGGAGCAGGACGGCGAGAAGGTGGAGGTGACGGACACCCACGGGCACGCGGAGGCCAGCGGCTCGCTCGATCTGTCGCGCTACGCGCTCGAGCTGACGGCGACGTCCGCGTTCGCCACGACGATGGCGCTGGCCGCGCCGGACGCCGGACGCGGCGCCGAGCGCTCGACGATCGAGATCACCATCGCGATCCGGATGACCTCGGCTCAGGGCGCACACAGCGCGCCGTAGCGCCTGCACCCGCCGCCGGCGACCTCGTCGCACGCGTGATACAGGCCGTCGGTGGCGTTGAACATGCACCGGCCGGCCGGTGCACAGGCCGCGGCCCACTGCTGGCAGCTGCCCTCGCTCGACCGCGCGCATTGCTTGTAGGTGCGATCCGCCGGATCGAACATGCAGGCGTCCGGTGGGGTGCACGGCGCGCCGAAGTGGAAGCACGCACCGGCGCCGCCCGACAGGCACGTGAAGTACGCGCCGGCGCCGGCATGGAACGCACAGCTCGGCGTCGGGCAGCTGACCAGCGGCAGCGCGACCGGCGCGCCGGCCGCCGGGCTGCCGCTCGCCGGCGGCGGGCTGACCGCGCCGGGCCGGGCCGGGGTCGCCGGCGCCGGGGCGGCGTGCCCGGGGTCGGCCGGGGCCGCCGGAAGCGTGGAACGGCGGTCGGCGGGACGACCGCATCCGAGGATCAGCGCGGCGGCGATCGCGATCACGAGGCGCACCGCGCGGTTATAGCCTACGGGAAGATGCCGCGCTCGCGGTAGCAGTGCTGCAGGCGCTCGAGGCCGATCGCGTAGCTCGCGGTGCGCCAGTCGGTCTTGTTGACCCCGACGTAGTGGCGAACGTTGGCCCAGGTCTGCTTCATCCGGCGCTCCAGCCGGTCGAGCACGTCCTCCAGTTCCCATTGCTCGGCGCGCTTGTTCTGCAGCCACTCGTAGTACGAGACGATCACGCCGCCCGAGTTGCACAGGATGTCGGGGATGACGTCGATGCCCTTGCCGAGCAGCACGTCCTCGGCCTCGGGGTAGGTCGGGCCGTTGGCGCCCTCGACGACCAGCTTGACCTTGAGCGCCTTGGCCTCGGCGACGCCGAGCTCGAGCTCGAGCGCGGCGGGGACGAAGATGTGGGCGTCGAGCGCGAAGAACTCGGCGCGCTCGATCTTCTGGGCGCCCTTGTAGCCGGCGACCGTGCCGGTCTTGTGGACGTGCTCGCCGAGCTTGTGCGGGTTGATGCCCTCCGGGTTGGCGATGTAGCCGCCCGCGTCGCCGACCCCGACGATCACGGCGCCCTTCTGCGACAGCAGGCGGGCGGCGTAGCTGCCGACGTTGCCGAACCCCTGGATGATGACCAGGCAGCCGTCGAGGTTGAAGCTCTTGTCCCGGGCCCACTCGGTGATGCAGTGGACGACGCCCTGGCCGGTCGCCTCGGCGCGGCCGTGGCTGCCGCCCGACGACACGCTCTTGCCGGTGACCACGCCGCGCACGGTGTTGCGATCGCCGGCGCCGACGATGTTCATGTACGTGTCCATCATCCAGACCATGGTCTGGCTGTTGGTGTTCACGTCGGGCGCCGGGATGTCGTACTCGGGGCCGATGTTGGAGCCGAGCGCCGCGGTGAACCGCCGGGTGATCCGCTCGAGCTCGGCCTTGCTGTGCTGGCGCGGGTCGACCTTGATGCCGCCCTTGCCGCCACCGAACGGGACATCGTGCAGCGCGCTCTTGTAGGTCATCCACGACGCGAGCGCCTTCATCTCGTCGAGGTTGGCCTCGTGGTGGTAGCGCATCCCGCCCTTGTACGGGCCGAGGATGTTGTTGTGCTGGACCCGGTAGCCCTTGAACATCTGGAACTTGCCGTTGTCCATGCGGACCGGGAAGTTGACGATCAGCTCGTTCTTGGGCTGCGCGAGGATCTGCGCGATATCGGGATCGATGTTGATCAGCTTCATCGCCTTGTCGATCTGGCGCGTCGCGATCTCGAACAGATTTCCGCGGTCCTTCAGGCTGGTCACGCCGCCTTCTTTGACGGTCGGTAGCGGCTTGGTCTCGGTGCTCATCCATCACGGCTTACCGCTCCGCAGGCGGCGTTTTCAACGTGATCGCCGTGATTTCGCTCGATCGGCCTCGCCGCACCGCGTTGCGGGTGTATGACGCAGCCCTTGCCCGATCTCGATCGCATCGCGGACCGAAAGCTGGCGGCGCAGGTCGTCGAGGGTGGCCGGCTGTGCGCCGTGCTGCTGGAGCTGTGGCAGCGCACCCGCATGGACTGGGGCTTCGTGACCGACCGGTTGGCCACCGCGTTCCGCAAGGAGTCGTGGATCGGATCACACGAGCGCCGGTTCGTCAGCGAGGCGCTGTACGGGCTCGTGCGTCACCTGCGCCGGATCGACGCCGCGCTCGCCCGCGGGCGCAGGACCGAGCGCGCGCCGCGCGATCTCGAGCGACTGCTCGCGCTGCTCGTGCTCGAGGGCCTGATCGAGCCCGCGCGCGCCGCGGCAGCGTGCGGCGAGCTCGACTGGAACGCGGTCGCCGGGATCGATCCGGTGATCGCGCGCGAGCGCAAGCTGGTGCCGCGGATCGCGCTCGCGGCCTCGCTGCCCGACTGGCTGGCCGCGCGGCTCGCCGCCGACTGGGGCGACGAGGCGGAGGCGCTCGCGCTCGCGCTCAACCGGCGTGCGCCGATGACCGTGCGCGCCAACCAGCTGGTCGGCGGCCGCGACGCGCTGGCGGCCGAGCTCGCGCGCGACCGGATCGCGACCACCCCGGGGCGGTGGTGCGATACCGCGCTCCACCTCGAGTCGCGCACCAACCTGTTCGCGCTTCCGGCGTTCACCCGCGGCGCGATGGAGGCCCAGGACGAGGGCAGCCAGCTGCTCGCCCATCTCGCCGCGGACTGCGTCCGCGGTGGCGCCGCGGACGGCGTCCGCGGTGGCGCCGCGGACGGCGTCCGCGGTGGCGCCGCGGTCCGCACCCGCGGCGGCGCCGGGCCCGGGGTCATCATCGACCTGTGCGCCGGCGCCGGCGGCAAGACGCTCGCGATCGCCGCCCGGCTTGGCAACCGCGGGCAGATCCTGTCCGCCGACATCGACGCCCGCAAGCTCGAGGAGCTGCGCCGCCGCGCCCGCCGCGCCGGGGTGACGAGCGCCCGGACGGTGCACCTCGATGGCGGACGCTGGCCGGCGGCGCTCGACGCGCTGCACGGTAAGGCCGACGTCGTGCTGGTCGACGCCCCGTGCTCGGGGATCGGAGCGTTGCGTCGCAACCCCGAGGCGCGCTGGCGGCTCCGCGAAGCTGATCTCGCGGACTTCGCCGCGCGCCAGACCGAGATCCTCGGCGGCGCCTGCCGCTTGCTGGCGCCCGGCGGCCGGCTGGTGTATGCGACCTGCACCCTGCTGGCGATCGAGAACGCCGACGTGGTCGCGGCGGTGGTCGGACCGGAGATCGCCACCGTACCGCTCACCGGGATCCTGGGCGACCGGGCGCGGGAGCTCGGCGATGGAGACGCATTCACGGTGACCCCGCACCACCACGGCACCGACGGGTTCTACGCGCGCGTGATGCACCGTGTCGATTGAGGCATCGCTCATGCATCAGGTGGCGCCATGGAGTCTGGTACCGATGGAGTGAGCCCACATGGGCCGGGTGGTGTTGTCGAGCGCGTTGCGGATGGCAACGCACCGGGCGTCGCACGGCGTGCTAACCTCGCGACGCGAATGGCAGTCGACGTTTCCGTCGTCCGCGACATGGCGGCGCTCCGCGCGATCGAGGCCGAGTGGCGCGCGCTCGCCAGTGTCGGTGGCAGTGGGCTGTTTCGTGGCCCGGACTGGCTGATCCCGTGGTGGCAGGCCTACCACGCCACGCTCGGTGCGGAGCTCTGCGTCCTGGTCGGCCGCGCGGCGGAGGCCGAGCCCGGGGGACCCGCCGCCGGCAACATCGTGTGCATCGCGCCGCTGTACCGGCGGACGGTCAAGGTCGCGCTGCTCGACACCCGCGAGCTGCGGATGATCGGCGACGCCGGACCGCGGCCGCCGGCGCTCGACCTGCTGGCCCGCCCCGGCTGGGAGGACCGCGCCGGGATCGCGCTCGCCCGCAAGCTGATCGACGACGCCGCGACCTGGGACCTGATCGACCTCGAGCCGCTCGCCGATCCGTCGCGGGTGCGCGCCCACCTGGTCCAGCGGCTCGCACCGTTCGGGTTCACGGTCGAGAGCGCGCCGTCGGCCGGCGGCGCAACCCGGATCGCGCTGGCGTTCGCGCCGGTCGAGGCCACCGACGTGTCGCGCGTGGTGACCACCTACGGCGACGACCTCGCGGCGCTGCGCAAGGGCATGACCGCGCTGCGCCGGCTGTCCCGCCTGGAGTGGGCCGAGCGCGACGAGCCGTCGCCGTTCGCCGACCCCGAGGCGATCGGCCTGCTCGAGCAGGTCGCGATGGAGCTCGGCAAGCACGGCCTGGTCCGGCTGGCGCGGATCGACGATGCGCCCGGCGAGGCCTGCGCAGCGGCGCTGGTCGTCGACGACGGCGACCGCGCGGTCGTGCTCGCGATGGCGGTCGACCCCCAGGCCGGCCGCGCCTCGGCCCAGCTGCTCCACGCCGAGGCGGTCGCCGCCCGCGCGCGCGGCCGGATCGCGCTCGACGTCGTCCAGGGCGCGGCCGACCACACGCTGCCCCCGCTGCCGTCGTCGAAGCAGCCGGTGCTCGCCGTCCGCGTGTGGGGTCACTCCGCCGCCGCGTCGGTCGGCCGCACGCTGTCGAGCGTGACCCGCCGCGCCCGCCGCGCCCGCGAGACCCCCTCGGTCGCCGCCGCCCAGGCGCGCGCCGCGTGGACCCGGATCCGCAGCGCCGCCGCCAGCGTCGCGCAGTACGACCGCTACTGCCTGTACCGCGGCCAGCTGTGGACCCGCGGCATCGAGGCGATCGCCGGCCTGGAGCTCGTGAACTTCTCCGAGGCCGACTACGACCAGCTCGACGGCGCGCGCCGCGCCGAGCTGATCGAACAGCTCGCGCTCGACGAGGCCACCGCGCGCCGGCAGTGGCAGCGCGGCGACCAGGCGGTGCTCTCGACGTTCGGCATCCGCCCGGCCGGCATCGCGTGGGCCGCGCGCGGGCCGATCGAGGCGCCCGAGCTCGGCCGCGAGCTGCGGATGGCCAAGTACGACGCGTACATCCACAGCGTGTACGTCGCCCCCGCCGCGCGCGGCCGCGCCGTCGCGCCGCTGATGCTCGAGCACCTCACGAAGGAGCTGCGCGCCACCGACGCCTACCGCTCGTGGGCGCTGATCGCGGCCGACAACCACGCCTCGCTGCGCGCGTTCCAGAAGGCCTCGTTCACGCCGGTGTGCGACGTGATCCACGCCAAGATGGCCACCGTCGACCGCGTGGTGTGCCGCCCGCCGGACCCGGAAGCGCAAGAGTTGCTCGGCCTCACGCGGTGACACGAGCGCGGTGGAACGCGCCGCGCGGCGGTTCAGCGCCGCTGGACGAACGCGCGCTCGCCTGCGATGACCTCGCGATCCTCCGCCGTCACACCGGCCACGCGCGCCGCCGGGGGGCCGTGCGCGCACCATGCGAGCAACGCGGAGACGCGCGCCGCGTCGCCCTGGGCCTCCAGCTCGACGGAGCCCTCGGGCAGGTTGCGGACCCAGCCGGTCACGCCATGCACGCGCGCCTGCTCGACGGTCGACGCGCGATACGCCACGCCCTGAACGCGGCCGGTCACGATCGCTCTCACACGACGCATGATGTAGAAAATGTGGCACAGCCGGCTCGCCTGTGCGTGTGGCGATTGTCGAACCACGCGGTACCGGGCCTGGGGAACCCCTGATAGCGTGACGAATCGATGGCACGCGTGCTGCGACTACCCGACCACGGTCGGCTGCTCGTATGCACCGACCTGCAGGGTTGCCTGCGCGATTTCCACCGCTTCGTGCAGATCTTCGAGCAGGCGCTGGTCGACCACCACGGCGACGCCCACGTGCTGTTCACCGGCGACCTGATCCACGGCCCGCACATCGATCCGGAGGACTGGCCCGACTTCCTGGGCGAGTACTACCGCGACGCGAGCGGCGAGGTGATGATGAGCTTCGCCGAGCTCTCGGCGCGCTACCCGGGCCGGGTCCACGCCCTGCTCGGCAACCACGAGCACGGCCACGTCGGCGGCCCGCACACCGCCAAGTTCGCGGCCGACGAGGTCGCGCTGCTCGAGCAGATCCTCGGCCCGGCCGCGACCGCGCGGATGCGCAGCATCATCCAGACCTTCGCGCTCGCCGCGGTCGCCCGGTGCGGCGCGGTGTTCACCCATGGCGCACCGGCGGCCCAGATCGACTCGATCACCGAGCTCGAGGCCGCCGACCTGTCGGGCGCCCACTACGCCAGCCCGCTCGACGTGCTCGATACCCCGGTGGTCGGCAAGATCCTGTGGGCGCGCTCGGCGACCGAGGCCGAGGCGCAGCGGTTCCTGCGCGCGATGAGCGGCACGATCGCGATCTACGGCCATGACGTGATCCCCGAGGGTTACGAGGTCAACGGCGACACCCAGATGGTGGTCTCGACCAGCTTCGGCCTGTTCGACACCAACAAGGTCTACGTCAGCCTCGACCTCGGCGCGAAGTACCGCGTGATCCACGACCTGCGGGTGGGCCACGAGGTCCTGCCGCTCTATCCCGACAAGGCCCCGGCCCGGCTCGGCGGCCGCGCCCGCGCCAGCTAGGCGGGATCCATGATAAATCCTTGATTTCAGGTAGCCTCGGAGCCCCCCTGTTTGCCCTGCGGGACACCGCCTCGGCCGGCTTGCTTTCGGTCCTCGCCGTACCTATAGATACGGGCTCACCTGAGCCCCCGGCTGCGGCCGGGTAACGAGGTATCCGATGAAAGACACAGCAGGACATCCCCATTATCGCCCCGCGCACATCGCATGCGCCTGCGGCGCGGTCCACGACACGTTCTCCACCCGCGGCGACTTCAGCGTCGACATCTGCTCGAACTGCCATCCGTTCTTCACCGGCAAGCAGAAGCTGATGGACACCGCCGGCCGGATCGACCGGTTCAACAAGCGGTACGCGAAGAAGACGTCGTAAGCGTCCCGGCGGGTAGCGGAGCCCACGCGAGGCCCGTGCCATGTTCGACACCCAGAACTTCCGCGACAAGATGGCGACGCTGGAGCGCCGCCACGAGGAGCTCGGCGCCCTGCTCGGCACCGCGGAGGTCATCAACAAGCGCGCCGAGTTCATGAAGCTGTCGCGCGAGCACGCCGAGCTCGATCCGCTCGTCGCCGCCTGGAAGGACTACGAGAAGCTGCTCGCCGACCTCGCCGCCGCCCGCCAGATGGCGGACGCCGAGGCCGACCCCGAGCTCCGCGAGCTCGCGCGCGACGAGGCCCGGCAGCTCGAGGACCGCCGGACCGCCGCCGAGCAGGCGATCAAGATCCTGCTGCTGCCCAGGGACCCGAGCGACGGCAAGAACGCGATCCTCGAGATCCGCGGCGGCACCGGCGGCGACGAGGCCGCGCTGTTCGCCGGCGACCTCTACCGCATGTACACCCGGTTCGCCGAGCGCCAGGGCTGGAAGCTCGAGGTCATGTCGCTGTCCGAGGGCGCCTCGGGCGGGTTCAAGGAGGTCATCATCCTGATCGACGGCAAGGACGTGTTCTCCAAGCTCAAGTTCGAGTCCGGCGTGCACCGCGTCCAGCGCGTCCCGGCGACCGAGGCCCAGGGCCGGATCCACACCTCGGCGGCGACCGTCGCGGTCTTGCCCGAGGCCGAGGAGGTCGACGTCAAGATCGACGACAAGGACCTCAAGATCGACACCTACCGCTCGAGCGGCGCCGGCGGCCAGCACGTCAACACCACCGACTCCGCGGTCCGCATCACCCACCTGCCGACCGGCGTCGTCGTCGCCTGCCAGGACGAGCGCTCGCAGATCAAGAACCGCGCGAAGGCGATGAAGATCCTGCGGTCGCGGATCCTCGAGGCCGAGCGCGAGCGCCAGATGGCCACCGAGGCGGCGAGCCGCAAGTCCCAGGTCGGCTCGGGCGACCGCTCCGAAAAGATCCGGACCTACAACTTCCCGCAGGACCGCGTGACCGATCACCGGATCGGCCTGACCAGGCACAACCTGCCGGCGATCATGGACGGCAACCTCCTCGACATCATCGAGGCGCTGCGCACCCACGACCAGGCCGAGCGGCTCAAGGGCCTCGACTGATGCTCCGCCGGCGGAGCACGGCCGTGCTCGCCGGCATGTTCGCGGTGATCACGGCGTGCCACCGCCGCGCGCCACTCGCCTCGTGCGATGACGACCTGCGCGGCGTCTACACCGCCGGCCCGGACGAGCGCTGGATGATCCTCGACAGCGGCGACACACTCGAGGCCTACCCGCTGTTCCCCGACGTCGACGGCCCGCGCGAGCTCGAGGTCCACCCGCGCCGGATCGACCTCACGCGCGCGCCGGCTCCGGCAGCCACGCTCGCCGGCACCGTGCATCGCCGCTACATGCGCCGCGCCGAGATCTGCGAGGCGCAGGTCCCGGTCCACGTCACCCGCTGTGCGGGCGACACCCTCGAGCTGGTGCTCACCGATCCCGCCCCACCGCTCGGCTTCGCGCCGTGCACCTGGCCCGGCCCCGCCCCGTCGCGCCTGGTCCGCTGGCAGCGCGAGTAGAGAGCCGCTACTTGACCAGCCTGGCCAGGGCGTCCTTGAACTTCCTGTACTCGCCGTCGGCGTCGCCGGCCTCGAAGCCCTCGCGGACCAGGCGGACGACGCCCTGCGGATCGCCGACGAAGGTCGCCGGCATGTGGTCGGAGCCGTAGCTGGCGGCGACGCCGGACTTCTCGGACGGCATGTAGGCCCGCACCATGTTGCGCAGCTTGAGCTTGTCGTGAAACTTCTTGCCGGTGTCGATCTCGTCGTCGATGTCGACCGCGACGAACACGACCTTGCCCTTGAGCTCGCCGGCGAGCTTGTCCCAGGTCGGCAGCTCCTTTGCGCACGGCTTGCACCAGTCGGCGCCGACCGTGACGACGACCCACTTGCCCTTGAACGACCTGAGCCGGACCGGCTTGCCGTTGCCGTCGGTGGCGATGTCGAGCTCGGCGAGGCGATCGCCGACCTTGAGGACATCGGCGCGGGCGGGAGCGGGGGTGGCGATCAGCAGGGCGGCGGCGACCGCGAGGCCGGGGACGAGCCGGAGGGCCCGGGAGGCAAAGCAGGCAGCGCGCATGGCGGTGGGACGCATCGAGCCGATCATCGATTCACCGCAAGATCCTCGTCGATCCACATCTCGATGTACCTGGCGACCATCGGGCCCTCGTACTTGCGGTCGTTGAAGAACAAGGTGGGGGTCGCGTCCACACCGGCGTCCTCGCCCTGCTTGAGGTCCGCGGTGACCTGGGGCGAGGCGTCGTCGTAGGCCTTCTGGAACTTCGCCATGTCGAGGCCGAGGTCCTTGGCGTAGCCCATCACGGCGTCGCGGCCGTGCGCGGCCTGGGCCGCGAACAGCCGGTCGTGCATCTCGGTGAACTTGCCCTGCTGGGCGGCGGCGATGGCGGCCTGGGCGGCGCCGCGCGCCTCGGGGTGCTTGGACTCGATCGGGAACATCATGAACGAGACGCCGACCTCGGCGGGCTTGTCGGAGACCACCTGCTCCATCTGGGCCTTGAACGCCTGGCAGTGCGGGCACTCGTAGTCGTAGAACTCGACGAGCTTGATCGGGGCGTCGCTGGCGCCGAGGTGCGGCGCGCGGGCGGTGTCGAGCTTGATCGGCTGGGCGGGCCGCTCGTACTTGTGGGCGTACTCCTCGCGCACCCGATCCTCGGGGGCCTCGTCCTCGATCAGCGCCAGCACCTAGCGCACGGCGAACGGCGCCCGCTTGCACGAGGTGTCGGACGTGAACGAGGTGCGCAGGCTGTGGGCCTTGCCGCACGGCGACTTGAGGGAGTTGACCAGCTTGTAGAACAGCGGGGCCTTGTCGCCCTCGAGCTTGCCGACGTCGATGCCCGACAGCGGCGTGGTGTCAGCGGGGCTCTCCGCGGCCGGCGGCGCGACGGCGTTGTCGAGGGCGGCGACCGCGCCGGTATCGTTCGGCTTCGTCTTCTTCTCGCATGCGCCGGCCCAAAGGGTGACCAGCGGCGCACACGCGATCACGAGGACGAAATGTCCCGAAATTCGTGCGTTTGACACCCGCAGGTTGTAGTGCACCGCCTGATGCGTTTCAAGCCAGCTCCCGTCGCCACACGGCTTGACGTCCCGCGTCACGGGGGGTATGTACAGCACTGAATGACGGTTCATTCATCGCCCGACCGACCCGAGCGTGGGGACCGCGGCGATCGCAGCGGCGACAAGCGCGAGCGGATCCTGGTCGCCGCGGAGCGGATCTTCGCGCGCCACGGGTTCTTCGCGGCGCGGGTCTCGGACATCGCCCGGGAGGCCGGCGTCGCCGACGGCACGATCTACCTCTACTTCAAGAGCAAGGACGACCTGCTGATCTCGGTGTTCGAGAACCGGATGAAGCAGGTCAACGACAAGCTGCGCCAGGCGATCGCGGACCGGCCACCGACCGAGCAGCTGCGCGCCTTCGTCCACACCTACCTGCAGCTGGTGTCGGACGAACCGACCGCGGCCGAGGTGCTGACGATCGAGCTCCGGCAGTCGAGCAAGTTCATGAAGGAGTACGACAACCCGCAGTTCGCCGACTTCCTGCGCATGCTGGGCGGCATCATCGCCGACGGCCAGGCGCGCGGCGAGCTCGACGCCGCGATCCCGAGCCACATCGCGGCGCGCATGATCTTCGGCATCGTCGACGAGCTGGCGCTGGCCTGGGTGCTCGCCAAGCAGCCGCTGCGCGGCGCGGCGTCCGCGGCGAACCCGGGTCCTGCGCCTGGTACCCGGCCGAAGAAGTTCGATATCGTGCGCGCGGCCGACTGGGTCGTGGCAATGGTGACCGGCGGCCTGGAGCAGCGCCAGGCGAACAAGACCCCCAAGAAGGAGACGCCCACGTGAAGATTCTGGTTCCGGTCAAGCGGGTCCCCGACCCCACGCAGAAGGCCAAGATCAAGGACGGCCATATCGATCTCACCGGCGCGACCTGGATCGTCAACACGTTCGACGAATACGCGATCGAGACGGCGCTCCGGCTGGTCGAGAACGGGGCCGACAACACGCGGATCCCGGGCGGCGAGATCGTCGTGGTGTCGCTCGGCCCCGACGACGCCGCCAAGGAGATCCGGACCTGCCTGGCGATGGGCGCCGACCGCGCGATCCACGTCGCGACCAGCGACGCCGAGATCGACGCGCTGATCGTGGTCAAGGTGCTGAGCGCGATCGTCGCGGCGGAGAAGCCCGACGTCGTGATCATGGGCAAGCAGGCGGTCGACGGCGACGCCAACCAGGTCGGCCAGATGCTCGCCGCCAAGCTGGGCTGGCCGCAGGCGACGTTCGCGGCGTCGATCGAGCTCGGGGCCGACAAGGCGTCGTTCACGGTCGGCCGCGAGGTCGACGGCGGCGTCGAGTACAAGAAGGTGCCGCTGCGCAGCGTGATCACGGTCGACCTCCGCATCGTCGGGCCGCGTGCGGTCAAGAACGGTGTCACCCCGGAGTCGCACAACTACTCCGGCGAGGGCGCCCGGCTGCCGGCGCTCAAGGGCATCATGGCCGCAAAGAAGAAGCCGATGATCCACGCCAAGCTCGCCGACTACGGCGCCGCGCCGGCCCCGGCGATCAAGGAGCTGTCGGTCGCGCTGCCGCCGCCGCGCGCCGCGGGCCAGATCGTCCCCGACATCGCCACCCTCGTGAAGAAGCTCGCCGACGAGGCGAAGGTCCTGTAGGAGCCGCCATGGGTAACGTCCTCGCGTTCTGTGAATTCAATGGCGCGCAGCTGCGATCGAGCGCGCTGGCCAACCTGTCGTTCGCCCGGCAAGCCGCGCAGGCCCACGGCGGCGAGGTGATCGCGCTCCTCGTCGGCGCCGGGGCCCCCGCGGCCGGGCCCGACGCGGCCCGCTACGCCCCCAGGGTCGTGGTGGTCGATGCGCCGGCGCTCGCGCACTACCTCGCCGAGACGTTCGCGCCGGTCGTCGCGGAGGTCGCGCGCGCGCAGGGCGCCACGCTGATCTCGGCGACGGCGACCGCGGTCGGCAAGGACCTGGCGCCGCGGGTCGCCGGCCTGCTCGACGCCGCGATGGCCTCGGACGTCGCCAGGCTCACCGGCAAGGACACGTTCGTCCGGCCGGTCCTGGCCGGCAACGCGTACTCCACCGTGCAGGTGTCGACGCCGATCATCGTCGTGACGCCGCGGCAGTCCGAGTTCGAGCCCGCGACCGAGCTGGGCTCGCCCGGCACGGTGACCGCCTCCGCCCCCGGCAGCGTCGACGCGCTCGGCGCCGAGTTCGTCCGGCTCGACGCGCAGAAGAGCGACCGGCCGGAGCTGTCGGACGCCAAGGTCGTCGTGTCAGGCGGCCGCGGCATGAAGAACGGCGAGAACTTCAAGGTGCTGGAACAGCTCGCCGATCTGCTGGGCGCGGCGATGGGCGCGTCGCGCGCCGCGACCGACGCCGGCATGGTCCCGGCGGACTGGCAGGTCGGACAGACCGGCAAGATCGTCGCCCCGAACCTGTACTTCGCGGTCGCGATCTCGGGAGCGATCCAGCACCTGGCCGGAATGAAGGGCTCCAAGACCATCGTCGCGATCAACAAGAACAAGGACGAGCCGATCTTCCAGGTCGCCGATTACGGCGTGGTCGCGGAATGGGAGAAGGCGATCCCGGAGTTGATCGCGGAGATCAAGAAGCTCAAGGCCAGCCGCTAGGCCCGCAACCTCCCGGCCCCGACCGGCCTACAGGGTAGGTGCGACACCCGCGGCTCGCCTGGGCGCGAACCGTGCTACAAGTAGCCGAAAGGCAGGAAGGCAGGATCTCGATGGCATTCGCACAAACCGCTGCTCGTCGTCCCATCGCCGGCGCCGTCGCGACCCTCGGTGTCAGCGATCGCGTCGCGTTCTTGCGCAAGACCTACGGACTGCTCGGCGTCGCGCTGGTCGGGTTTGCGCTCCTGACCGGCGGGCTGATGGTCTACGCCACCGGCTTCAGCGCGGCGTTCACCCGATGGGCGTTCCACGGCTACGACTGGCTGCTCGTGATCGGGCTGTTCATGGTGGTCGGCTTCGTGGCGCAGAAGCTCGCGCAGTCCCAGACCTCGCCGGGCCTGCAGTACCTCGGGCTCGCCATCGCGGTGGCGGCCGAGGCGATCCTGCTCCAGCCGATGCTGTGGATCCTGATGCTCAAGTTCGGCGGCGATGGGGCGCTGCTGTTCGGCCCCACGGCCCACGTCGCGATGTCGGCGCGCGCGAGCTCGATCCTGCTGGAAGCGGTCGTGATCACGCTGGCGATCTTCATCGGGTTGACCGCGGTCGTGTTCGTCACCAAGAAGGACTTCTCGTTCCTGCGCGGCGTGCTGACGATCTGCACGTTCGGTGTGCTCGGCATCATCATCGCGTCGCTGCTGTTCGGCTTCAGCCTGGGCGCGCTGTTCAGCGGCTTCGTCATCCTGCTGATGGCGGGGTACATCCTGTACCAGACCAGCCTGATCATGAGCTCCTTCCCGCCGACCGCCTACGTGGCGGCGGCGCTGATGCTGTTCTCCACGATCGCGACCCTGTTCTGGTACGTGCTCCGCATCCTGATGGAGATGAACCGTCGCTGAGCGGCGGCCGCCGCTGAGCCGCGCGGCCCGCTGCGCCAGCATGGCAACGAACCGGGACCTATGGTCCCGCTGTCATTTTCGGCCGTCCCATCCACAGGGTAGCCGCGCGAGATTTGAGGCTATACTCGCCGGACATGCCCGCGGTGCCGGTGTCCTCTGGCGGTTCGAGCTCGAGCCTCGGACCCGCGCCGATGTCGTCGACCGACATCGGGGCCGTGCGCAAGCTCGAGGACGCGGTGGCCACCGTGGTGCGCGGCAAGCCGGAGGCGATCCGCGCTGCGGTCGTGACCCTGCTGTCGCGCGGGCACCTCCTGATCGAGGACATCCCCGGGGTCGGCAAGACCACGCTGGCGCGCGCGCTGGCCGCGGCGCTCGGCGGCGCGTTCCGGCGGATCCAGTTCACCAGCGACCTCTTGCCGTCGGACATCGTCGGGGTGTCGGTCTACGACCAGCACGGCAAGGTGTTCGAGCTCCGGCGCGGGCCGATCTTCGCCAACATCGTGCTCGCCGACGAGATCAACCGGACCACGCCGCGCACCCAGTCGGCGCTGCTCGAGGCGATGAGCGAGGGCCAGGTCTCGATCGACGACACGACCCACACGCTGGACGCGCCGTTCCTGGTGCTCGCGACCCAGAACCCCGCGGAGCACTACGGGACCTATCCGCTGCCCGAGTCGCAGATGGATCGCTTCCTGCTCAGGATCGCGATCGGCTACCCGAGCAAGCTCGTCGAGCGCGAGCTGCTGCGCGAGCGCGCCGGCGGCGATCCGGTCACCCGGCTCCAGCCGGTGGTCGACCTCGCGACCGTCCGCGCGCTGCAGGACGCGGTCGAGACCATCCGGTTCGACGACGCGTTGCTCGACTACGCGATGGCGATCGTCGAGGACACCCGCCGGCACCCGGCGATCTCGGTCGGGGTGTCGACCCGCGGCGCGCTGGCGTGGTACCGGGCGGCCCAGGCCGCGGCGCTCGCCGCCGGCCGCGACTTCGTGGTGCCCGACGACGTCAAGCTGCTCGCCGTGCCGTGCCTGGCGCACCGGCTCGTGCTCGCGCAGGCCCATGACTCGCTGGGCCGGATGCGCGCCGACAGCGAGCGGCTCATCACCGAGATCGTCCACCGCGTCGCGATCCCGACCTGACCATGCGGCGCGCCGCGGACGCCCCGCCCGGACCGCCCGCCGCGCCGCGGTGGTGGCGCCGGCTGCGGCCGCCGCGCCGGCTGAGCTTCACCCGCGAGGGCCGGCTGATCGTGATCCTGTCGGTCGGCGTCGGGTTCGCCGCGATCAACACCGGCAACAACCTGCTCTACCTGCTGCTCGGCTGGCTGCTCAGCTTCATCATCGCGTCGGGCATCCTGTCGGAGCTGACGCTCCGGCGGCTCACCGTCGATCGCCGGCCGCCGCCGCGGGTGTTCGCCGGCGAGCCGTTCCTGATGGAGGTCGTGATCCGCAACGACAAGCCGAAGCGGGCGTCGTACTCGATCGAGGTCGAGGACCTGGTCGGCTCGACGCCGCTCGACAAGCGCTGCTACTTCCTCAAGATCCCGGCGGCCAAGTCGCAGCGCACGAGCTACCGCCACACCTTCGTCCGGCGCGGGCTGTACACGCTGACCGGCTACCGGGTCGCCACCAAGTTCCCGTTCGCGCTGTTCCGCAAGTCGCGCGACGTCGATGCGCCGATCGAGGTGCTGGTCCACCCCGCGCGGGTGGTGGTGCCGCGGCCGTCGCCCCGCACCGAGGCGCGCGGCGAGGCCACCGCCAACCGCACCGGCCGGCGCGGCGAGTTCTTCGGGCTGCGCGAGCACCGCACGGGCGACGACCGGCGCGACGTGCACTGGCGATCGAGCGCGCGCACCGGGCGCCTGCTGGTCCGCGAGTACGAGGACGAGCACGCGCGCCGGGTGGCGGTCGCGGTCGACAACGCGCTGCCCGACGCGGTGCGCGACGCGGCCGCCGACGGCGCGATCACGCCCGAGGTCGAGGCCCAGGTCGCCTCGGTCGAGCGCGCGATCAGCGTCGCCGCGAGCCTCGCGGCGGTCTACCTCGAGGCCGGCTGGACGGTCGAGCTGTGCGCGCGGGGCTGCCGGATCCCACCCGGCGCGGGGCGCAGCCACGAGGCCCGGATCGCGCGCGCGCTGGCGCTGCTCGCCTACGCGTCGCCCGAGCTGGCGTTCGCGGTGCTGCCGCCCCGGGTCGACAG
>JBGQCL010000100.1:0-27968 GCA_041495365.1 Kofleriaceae bacterium
CCCGGCTCCGCCGGCGCCTCCATCCGGCACCGGCGCGACGGCGGGCTCGGCCGAGCCCGAGCCCGAGTTCAACAAGCCGAAGTGATCGCGGGCCCGCGCGGCCGTGCCGCGGCGCGGATCAGCTGACCATCGCCTTCATCCACCGGCTCGGATCGCCGACCCTGGGCCGCTCGCCGCCGCGGACCAGGTAGCGCACCGCGTGGCCGAGCCCGTCGAGCGTCAGCGGCCACATCGCGAACACGCTGGCGATCACCTCGATCGTCGTCCCGGACCAGAACCGCTCCGGCTCGGGGTTGA
Source organism: Kofleriaceae bacterium (assembly GCA_041495365.1). GTDB lineage: Bacteria > Myxococcota_A > Polyangia > Haliangiales > Haliangiaceae > JABFXX01. The sequence continues at coordinate 298 of JBGQCL010000100.1, forward strand.
GCCAGGCGGTGCTGCGGAAGTGCGCGGCGAGCCGGCGCAGCCACTCGTGGCCGGACGCGCGGTTCTGCGAGTACAGGAACGACGCGCCGCCGGGATCGAGCAGCTCGCCCGGGTGCATCAGCGCGTCGCCGACCAGCACCAGCTTCTCGTCGCGATCGCTCCCGGCGAGCAGATCGGCGACCGGGATGCCCTTGCGGAACTGGGCGTCCTCGTAGACCGAGTTGTAGACGCAGTTGTGGAAGTAGTAGCTGCGGAACTTGGCGAACCGGCCGGTGCGCGCCGCCGCCGTGAACAGCCGGCTCATCAGCTCGGCGTGCGGATCCATCGAGCCGCCGACATCCATCAGCAGCAGGACCTTGACCCGGTTGCGGCGCGGCGGGCGGAACACGACCTCGATCTCGCCGGCGTTCCGGCAGGTCTTGTCGACGGTCTCGTCGAGGTCGAGCTCGTCCTGGGCGCCCTCGCGGCCGAGCCGGCGCAGGCCGCGCAGCGCGACGTCGATCTGGCGGACGTCGAGCACGACGTCGCGGCGGTACTCGCGGAACCGGCGCTCGTCGGCGACCTGCATCGCGCTGCGGCCGCCGCCGCCGCCCGCGCGCATCGCGTTGGGGTTCTTGCCGCCGGTGCCGAACGGCGAGGTGCCGCCGGTGCCGATCCAGCGGTTGCCGCCGTCGTGGCGCCCCTTCTGCTCCTTGAGCCGCTGCTCGAACAGCTGGCGCAGCTTCTCGATGTCGAGCGCCTGGAGCGCCTTGCGCTGCTCCTCGGTCAGGCTGTCGAGCGCGCGCGGGTTGGCCAGCCACGCGGCGAGCTGCTCGGTGAGCCGGAGCGCGTCGAGGTGGACGTCCTTGAAGTAGGCCAGGAACGCCTCGTCGTACGCGTCGTACTGCGCGATGTCCTTGACGCACAGCGTGCGGCACAGATGGTAAAAGCCATCGAGCGAGCTCTCGTGCAGACCGAGCGCCATCGCCTCCATCAGCGCCATCCACTCGTGGGTCGACACCGGCAGCTTGCGGGACCGCAGCTCGAACAGGAAGTCGATCAGCACGGCCTAGGCCTTTGCTCGCTTGGCGACGGTCTCGACATCCTGTTCCGTCTTGAGCAAGGTGCCGAGGAACGGGATGCCGCCGGACACTCGCGCGAGGTCGACGCCGGCCTTCTTGAGCGCGCAGATCCAGTCGATCAGCTCCGAGGTCGACGGCTTCTTGCGCAGCCGCGGGGTCGCGCGCAGCCCGAAGAACACCTCGAGCGCGTTGTCGAGCACGCGGTCGGTGATGTCGGGGTGGTGGACGCGGACGATCTCGGTCATCAGCTCGCGGCTGGGGAACTGGATGTAGTGGAACACGCAGCGCCGGAGGAACGCGTCGGGCAGCTCCTTCTCGTTGTTCGACGTGATGACCACGATCGGGCGCTCGGCGGCGACGATCTCGCGGCCGGTCTCGTCGATCCGGAACCGCATCACGTCGAGCTCGTGCAGCAGGTCGTTGGGGAACTCGAGGTCCGCCTTGTCGATCTCGTCGATCAGGAGCACGACGCGCGACGGGGCGGCGAGCGCCTCGCCGAGCGGTCCGAGCTTGATGTAGCGCGCGATGTCGCGGACGTTGGCCGAGTCCCCGAACCGGCTGTCGTGCAGCCGCGCCACGGTGTCGTAGACGTAGAGGCCGTCCCTGGCCTTGGTCGTCGACTTGACGTGCCAGCGGATCAGCGGCAGGTGGAGCGCGCTGGCCAGGTTCTCGGCGAGCAGGGTCTTGCCCGTGCCCGGCTCGCCGCGCACCAGGAGCGGCCGGGCGAGCGCGACCGCGACGTTCACCGCGTGGCGGAGCTCGTCGGAGGCGATGTAGCTGGCGGTACCCTGGAACTGATCGAAGACATCCGACATCGAGCCGACCTTAGCGTATTTTCGGAGAAACGGTCAGCGCTGACTGAATTTGCTGCACCGGGTGACCCACCGGCAAGCCCGGACACGCGGCCGGAATACCCCGGCACCCGGCGGGACATCGGCGGGACATCGCCGGGAAACCGATCACCGCTTCTTGCGGCCCTCGACGAACCCGTCGGCGACGCCGTACAACCACGTCGCGCCGTACACCAGGCCGGCGACCGATCCGAGGAGCGGGATCGCGCCCAGGAAGCCGAGCCCCGACACCGCGGCGACCACGAACACGCCGAGCGCCTTGTCGGTGTCGCCGTTGATCAGCTGCCCCAGCCCGGGGACCACCGCGCTGCACGCCGCCGGGATGACCCCCGCGACGTTGTCGCGCCTGCCGCCGCTCGACTTGATCAGCGAGTTACCCATCCTCTTTTATGACATGGACCGACTCGATCGACAGGGGACCTTCCCGTCCCCTTGGCCCGGCAAGCCGGGCCATTCACCCGCGAGAGGCGTTCCGAAGCCCGTTCGTCGTCGACGCTCTGCAACTGTCTCGCGTAGTTGGCCCGAGGCGAATCCCGCCGCGTCCCGCTGGATCCCGCGGGGAGTGGCGAAACTTTGGCGAACGATCTGAGCCTCCGGACATGCGCCACGATTTTTGACACGAGGAGCACCCTAGAGGGTAGAGCCGCCGGTCGCCAGGCCCACCGCTCGCCAGACCCGCCGCCCGCCAGGCCCGCCGCCCGCCAGGCCCGCCGCCCGCCAGGCCCGCCGCCCGCCAGACCCGCCGCCCGCCAGGCCCGCCGCCCGCCAGGCCCGCCGCCCGCCAGGGTGCCGCTTGCCAGGGCCGCCGCTCGCCAAGGCGGGCCTCTCGCCGGAGCCGCCGCTCACCAGCTCACGCAGGGCCATCAACAAAGTGACCCCCTCCTGCTGCCCCACGCCGTCAGGCTCAAGTGACCGCAAATGCTGCCGACGAACCTGGTGGAAACGTGCCGCGCCCGACGCCCTTATTGCATCGTCTCCCGGCGCACATGCTCCCGGATTAAGACATCTCTCGCCTCAGCGAGACGCTGGTAGCCGCCGCCGGCTGGCTCGGCTTTCATTGCCGCTGAGATCGCGTCGAGCGCTTCGATCGCACGGCGCTGCGCGAGCGCCTCGGCCGCGGCGCAGCGACTCTCGGCCGTGCCACCGACCAGCCGCTCGACGAGCCGCTCGGTTGGAATTTGCGGCGGCTTGAGGAGCAGCATCTCGAGCCGATCAGCGAGCTCGCCCAGGCTTCGCGTGCGCGCGGTCGCGATCGGTCGCTGCCAATCCTCTTCGACGACGACCTTGATCGCAAACGTCCCCGCGGGATCATTATCGGGGTACCAGCCGACGTCTATCAGCATCTGCTCGTCGCGATTTTCGACCTGCAGCAAATCCTGGTTCATGTAGACCCAGGCCGGATCTCCTGGCGCGAGCTTCTCGGGATCGATCTCGCGCAACTCGTTGTAGCGGATAAGCCACCCGGCGGCGACGCGCAAGCGAAGCAGCAGCGGATCCGAGGTCACAGCGCGCTCCTCGGATGACCATGGTAAGTGCCGGAGGTGAGCTCCACGCGCATTGTAGTGACCGCCTTGCCACGATCATAGCCTATGACCTCGTGGGCGTCGAACCATAGGAACACCTTCGAGCTCGGATTGTTTCGGTCGCCCTGATACGCCTCGCCTTCGCGGAGTGCACGGGCCTCGAGCTCGTGCACGTCAATGTCCGGGAGGTATTGCGATGCCGGAACGGGGTTCGCGTCCGTCGGGGTCGAGAACTGCTTCGCCTGCTCGGCGGTCCGGGCCTTGGTGTGCTTGTTCCCGTGATTGTCCCAGCGCGCCCGTTCGATGCGCTGGTTCCACACTATCGGGTCGGCCGGCGCCAGGTTCGCCTTGGCTTCCGCGGTCGTCAGCTCCTCGCGCAGGTCCACCGCCTCGGACTGCACTCGCTTGAGCTCATCGACGAGGTGCGCGTCGCGCTGACCGGCGCCCGAAAGCTCCGCGGCATCGTGAGCATCCTTGGTGAGCTGCTGCGACTTCGCGATCAGATCCCAACGCTCCGCCATCGCCTGCGGGAGCTTGCTGGCGCGTGCTTCGAGCGCTGCGGCTTCGGCGACGAGCTCCCGCGCCTTCGTCGGAATCTCACTGTCGCCGACCTCGTGGGGTGTGCGCTGCTCGCGGACGTCGCGAGGTGCGCGCTGCGAAAGCCGCTTGCCCTGGCCCTTACCCTTGTGGGCTTCTTTAGCCGACTGCTGCGAATGCCGCTTGCCCTTGTACGCTTCTTTGGCGGCCTGTGCGGCCTCGGCGAGCGCCTCGCCGCTCAATCCGCCGAGCTTCGGCCCCGGCCCGCCGCCGCCTGCTGCGGCCATCTGCATCCCACCGGCACGCAGCCGCGCGGCGAACACCTCGGCACCGTCCGCCATCGCCGCTGCAACGTCGCGCGCCTCGGCAGTCGCCAGGCCGGCGACCTCGTACGCGGACTTCGCGACCGTGTGCGCAGACCTGGCGATGTCCCCAAGCTTGACGGCGAGCGCCTCGGCCTTATCGAGTGCAACCGTGCCGACGGTCCGCGCACCGTCCAGCATCATCAGCGTGTCGACGCTGACGTCGGTCAGCCCCCGGTAGTCGCCATGCCTGGCGCGCTCGATCGCATCCGCCCACTCGTCTGCAAAGCCGTTGACGACAGCGACGAGTGCGGTCGTGGAACTCCCAGTGGCCTCAACGGCCTGAAAGAGCTTGCTGCTCGGATGGTACTCGAACGTCCCGAGGCCGGTCGCAGCGCCGATGGCATTGATGTCGAGCACGACCGCATCCGCCACCGTTGCGCCGAGTTCTACAAACCCGTCCGCTGTTCGCTCGGCGAACCTGGTCGACGCGTGCAGCGCATCGTCGAGCTGGTTGCGCCTCGGCGCGTGTACCTTGTCCAGATCGTCGAGTAGCTGCTCGAGCTCGGTACGGGCCTTGCGCAGCAGGCGCGCATCCTCGGTGCCATCGCGGCCGGCTTGCTGGTTCGTGGCGAGCCACTCTGTGATGTTTCCGACGAGGAGGCGAACCGGCGCGACCTTGCCCGGGTGCGGGTCGTGAGAGCTTGCGATAGATTCGATCTCGCTCTGGAGGACGGCGCGACCGCGCTCCGCGGCGACGAGCATCCGCTGAGCTCGCTGGTGCATCTTGGCGACGTCATCGCCGTGACCAGCAACGTGGTGCTGCTTCAGGAGGTTCTTGAGTCCGACCAGCATGCGCAACGGGTCGTCGTACGCGAGCACGTCGCTACCGGCGGCATCCGCGACCAGCGACGGCCGACCTCCCGCACCGTGGAGGTTCACATACTGCTGGGCCTCGGCGAGATAGATCTGTGCCCAGTGGTCGGCCCCGGTGCTCGCCTTCGCGACCGCCGCCTTCGGATCGCGCGCCTCATCCGGCGCGAGGTGGATCCGCGCCTGACCGACAATCGTCGCCCCAGCGTGCTCTCCCGAGCCGACCGTCAACAGCGCCTTGCGCTCGGTGTGGATCCAGGTGTCGGGAATGTCACCCACTTCGGCGGGTCGGATCTCGAGTCGGTAGGTGCTGTCGATGCGCAGCGTGTCGCCGCTGTCGTCCTGGAGGCTGACCGAATCCGTCACCTCGGCTAGTGACTTCCACGATTTGCCCCGCAGCGGGCTTGGCTTGCCCGGAGCGATCACTTCGCTGGTCTGGATGACCTGCTCGCCATCGATGTCTCGCATCGCTGGGTGGTCGGCGTCCGGAATCAGAATCGTCCTGTGCGGGCTAGGCTCTGGAACGAGGAGCTTGTGCGCATGGTGCCTGGCCGCAGCGCCATCGTGAGTCGCGCGCGGGACGTTGTCAGCGGCTCCGTGGCCGCGGTCGCTATCGTCCTGCGAGTGCGCAGACGCTCGCTCGCTGTCGGCGGCCGGCACTGCCGCGATTGGTGTGGCGCCCCCGATGCGTTCGCTGGTGCTGTCCTTGCCGGCGTCCTCCGCCTCCATGGTCGGCCGTTCGCTGGCGTTCCGACGCTCGTGCCGAGCGGTTGACGGTGCGCGCGCGGCCCGTATCGCCTCTCGGCAAGGTGCACCCTTCAAGACCTTGAGCAAGCGCTCCTGGCGTTCCGGCAGGAGGTTCGAGCCTGTCAGAAATGCGTTGACGAGCTCGTCGTCAGGCAGCTTCCGCTCGATCCGGGCAAGAAGGTTCCGACCGTCGGCCACGCTCAGCTGCGCCATCAGCTCGCTCACGTCAGCTTCCTTCCGCGCGAAGCCATTCCGCGCGCTCCCATCTGGCCGGCGCTTGACCGCCGCGAGGAGCTCCTCCTCGAGCGCGATCTCGACGTACCCCTTCGGAGCGATGTCGAGCTTGGCCTTGACCTCGGTTACCTTCTCGAGTCGCTCCTTGAGGTCAGCGAACCCGGCCGGCTCGGATCCAACGCTCAGGCTTATCGCGCGTGCGCTCTCGAACGCCTTGGTGGCCTTGTCGAGCGCGGTCATCAGCCGGCCATGCGCGTCTCCCCAGGCATCGAGCTTGTTCGTCTCCTGCGCAGCCTCGACGTCTGCACGCGCCTTCTCGACCGCGCCGACTTCGCGCTGTGCCTCCACAAACGCGGCCTGCTGCGGCGAGCGTTCCGGGCCCCGATACACGCCATGCCCATCGGCTCGTCGGGGCGAAGGGAAGGCGAAACCTTGGTCGTAGCCAGGGCCTTTCTCGCGGTCGCGCATGCACCTACCTCGCCGTCCGCGCGGTCCTGCCGCGCGCCGTTGAACGTCCTCTCACCTGCTCCCCCTCATCAATGGAGTTCTGGCCGCGCGGCCTGACCATCCCGGCGCGGCCCTCATTCAGGAACCGGGTGACGAACTCCTCGTTGTGCGCCAGCGCCGGGTCGAGGAGCTTGACCGCGCGCAGGTCATTGAGGAGCAGATGCTCGGCCAGGTACACGTCTCCCATCCCGCCCTTGTCGAGCTGGCGAACCAACCTGAGGTCACCGATCTGGATGCCGATCATACCGAGCGTGTCCCGCCGCGAGCGTCTCTGTGGCACCCCGCAGCGGTAAGAACCGCCAAAGCTTCATCGCATCGCGTGCACTTGTGAAGAGATGCCGTATGCGAAACGACCGCCGAGCTGGGCAAAACCTGGCATGGGGCGCCAAGCTTTCCGCATGAACATGCGCTGACACTGGGATCGGGATCTGCCGTTCTCGTTGGCGTGGTTACGCCGTTATCGCGTGTCGGTTTTTGCAACGCTGTCAGCGTGTAGGTGACTGGCGAGTTCGAGGGTCCGCGCTCTGCGGAGCTGCATGTGATGACGAGCGCGAGGATCGCCAGCGCCGCGACGACCACGAGCGCGACGACCACCAGCACCGCGACGACCACGAGCGCCACGGCCACGAGCGCGACGCGATGACAGCGAGCGAGCGCGGCGACCACGAGCGCAGCGATGACCACGAGTGCGCCGCCACGAGCGCGGCGACCACGAGGAATGGCGCTGTCACCGATGTGCAGAGCGTTCCCTGTCACCCGGCGTCACCCCCGGATGCAGCTGTCACCGATGTGCGGAGCGTTTCCTGTCACCCGGTGTAATCCCCGACGTCATCGCTCACGGGGTACCGCTCAAGGTCAAAACCACGCCGAGACCCCCAGCATGAAGACCAGGTAGTGGGACTTGTAGTCGCCCTGGCTCACCGGGTTCAGCGCCTGGGCGTCCGCTTCGATGAGCGGGTTGAGCGGGTCGGGGCCCTGGTGCGTCGTTTGGCCGTTGCAGGTCTTGTCGGTCGAGGCCGAAGTCGGGTTGCACGGCGCCGATCCGCCGCCGACGTTGGGGTTGGACGGCGAGCCCTCCAGGATCGCACCACCGCCCACGCTGACCTCGAACCGCTGCATGCGGTACGCCGCGCCGACCGTGATCGTGGTGCGCGCCGCGCCATCGATATCGGCGCGTAGCCAGCCTGTCGTGGCCGCGGCGGTCTCGTAGCCCAGGCCGCCGCGCAGGATCACCTCGTTGCGGTTGCCATCGTCACGTGGTGCCCCTACCGATAGACGGTAGCTGCCACCGATCCGGGCCGCGTACGTGTCCCGAAATCCATGCTGGATATCCTGCTCGTGGAGGACGAGGGTGGGAACGCCGGGCACGCCGGACCGGGCTTCCGCATCGATCACAGCGCGATAGTCGCCCGGGCTCACGCAGTGGCCGGCGTTGCCGCCGTTGAAGTCAGCGCTCGAGCAGCGCTTGCCCCAGTTCTCCCAGTCGAGGTCGAGCTCGACGTCACCTTTGAGCTTGCCTGCAGCGTCAAGGAACTTGTAACGAGCGGCCAGCTGTGCGGTCATCGGGATGGCAAGGTCGGTGCATGCCTTCAGGTCGGTCGTGCCATCGGGCGCCGGAGGCGCGGCTGGATCGCAGGTGCCCGTCCGTGGGGCGATCATCAACGGGACGACGCCAAGCGTTGCCGAGGGCCCAAGCTGCGACGTGGCAGTGCCCTTGGCGTGGATGTCGAGCTCCGAGGAGTAGTTGGCCGCGAATTCGAGGTTCGGAGTGGGTCGGTACGTCACACCGAGGCCGAAGCCAGGCACGAAGCGGTCGGTCACATCCGTGGTGAGGGTGCTGTCTTTCTTGATGTCCTCGTCGTAGTTGTCCGGGACACCCCACAGCCCGGTGGTCGACTTGAGGTTGGCGAAGCCCCACGACAGCCGCAGGCCGATGTCGAGCTGGGGCAGGATGCGGTAGGCTGCGGCGATCGACGGCAGGAACACGGCCGCCTCCTGCTTCATGACGTCGTAGCGGGTCGGCGGCGGCGGGATGTTCGGGTTGCTATTGAACTGGTACTTCTGGCAGCCGGCACCGCTCCCCAGGTCGGTGCACAGGTCGCGGAACGGGTACGAGTTCGGCGCGTAGACCCCGGCGCCGACGTGCAGCCCCGGGACGCGGCCGCCCAGGTCGCTCAGCACCGCGATCACCGGCACCGGCAGCAGCCCGCCGATGCCGAGCGGGCTCGCGTCGTTGTTCACCGGGGCGAACGACTGCATCGCATAGGGATAGCTCTCGCCGGGCACCGCGTCGTAGGTGCCGCGGCGCTGGAACGTCATCGCATAGTCGAAGATCGCCGCCGTCAGCGTGATCGTCGTGCCCGTGGCCTTCGCGATCCCCGCCGGGTTGAGCACCAGCGCCTCGCCGTCGTCGGCCGACGCCACCGCGGCGCCTGCGCGCGACGTCGATACCGCCCCGGCGCCCGGCAGCAGCAAGCCGCCCGCCGCGGCGAGCCGCGGCAGCGCGGCCAGCGCAGCGATCCCGAACCCCGCAAACCAGATCTCTCGACGAACTGTCATGGCGCCCGCGACGCTACCTCAGCCCTGCGACGCTCCACCAGCCCAATGTGGGTCAACAGGATCGCGATCGCCGCCGGCGTCACGCCGCTGATCCGGGACGCCTGGCCGACCGAGCGTGGGCGCACTGCCTCGAGCTTCTCGATCACCTCGTTCGACAGCCCGGGGATGTCGCGGAAGTCGATCGTGGCCGGCATCAGCACGCCGTCGGCGCGCGCCATCCGCGCCGCGTCGATCTCCTGGCGCCGCAGGTAGCCCTCGTAGCACAGCTCGATCTCGAGCCGCTCCAGCGCGGCCGGCCCGGCCTCGCCCGCCGCGAGCCCGCCGGCGCACGCCACCTGCTCGACCGCGCGCCAGTCGAGCTCGGGCCGGCGCAGCAGCTCGGCCAGCGTGGCGCGGCGGCCGACGACCGGCGCCGAGCCGAACCGCGCGAGCTGCGCGTTGACCGCGTCGCTGCCGACCACCGAGGCCTGCGCCGCGCGGTCGCGCGCGGCCGCGAGCTCGCGCTGCCAGGCCTCGAACGCGCGCCAGCGCGCATCGTCGACCAGGCCGAGCCGGCGGCCGACCGGCATCAGGCGATCGGCGGTGTTGTCCTCGCGCAGCAGCAACCGGAACTCGGCGCGCGACGTCATCATCCGGTACGGCTCGGACGTGCCGCGCGTGGTCAGGTCGTCGACCAGCACGCCGGCGTACGCCTGGTCGCGGCGCAGGATCAGCGGCTCGCGATCGCCCGGGCCGAACCCGAGCGCGAGCGCGGCGTTGATCCCGGCGAGCAGCCCCTGCACCGCCGCCTCCTCGTAGCCCGACGTGCCGTTGATCTGGCCCGCGAAGTACAGGCCGTCCACCCGGCGGGTCTCGAGCGTCGGCAGCACCTCGCGGGGGTCGATGAAGTCGTACTCGACGGCGTAGCCCGGCCGGGTCATCTCGGCGCGCTCCAGCCCCGGGATGCTGCGCAGGAACGCGAGCTGGACGTCGAACGGCAGCGAGGTCGAGATCCCGTTGGGATACACCTCCCCGGCTCCGCCCAGCCCGACCTCGACGCCCTCGGGCTCGAGGAAGATCTGGTGGCGCTCCTTGTCCGCGAACCGGACGATCTTGTCCTCGATGCTCGGGCAGTAGCGCGGCCCGCGGCCGGAGATCTCCTTGCGGTACAGCGGCGAGCGCGGCAGCCCCTCGCGGATGATCGCGTGGGTCCGCTCGGTGGTGTACGTGATCCAGCACGGCACCTGCGGCAGCGGCGGGCGGTCCCGGCCGCCCCACCGGAACATCGGCGGCGGATCGTCGCCCGGCTGGAGCGCGAGCCCGGCGATGTCGATCGTCCGGCGGTCGAGCCGGCACGGCGTCCCGGTCTTGAGCCGCGCGAGCGGGAAGCCGAGCGCGTCGAGCGAGTGCGCCAGGCTCACCGCCGGGGCCTCGCCGGCCCGCCCGCCCGCCGCGCGGGCCTCGCCGACGAAGATCGCGCCGCGCAGGAACGTCCCGGTGGTCAGGATCACCGCGCGCGCCCGGTAGCGCACCCCCATCGTCGTGGTCACCGCGACCACGCGCGGCCGGCCGGCGCCGTCGCCGGTGTGGAGCTCCGCGACCTCGCCCTGGCGCAGCGCGAGCCGATCGGTGCGCTCGAGCCGCATCCGCATCTCGTCGCGGTAGCGCCGCTTGTCGGCCTGGGCGCGGGTCGAGCGCACCGCCGGCCCCTTCGACGCGTTGAGCCGGCGGAACTGGATGCCGGTCTCGTCGATCACGCTCGCCATCTCGCCGCCGAGCGCGTCGATCTCCTTGACCAGGTGGCCCTTGGCGACCCCGCCGATCGCCGGGTTGCACGACATCTGCGCGACCATGTCGAGGCTGCCGGTCAGCGCCAGCACGCGCGCGCCCATCCGCGCCGCGGCCAGCGCGGCCTCGCAGCCGGCGTGGCCGGCGCCGACGACGATCACGTCGTAGCTGTCGGGGTACTCGTAGCTCATGGCCGGCGCGCCGGGGTGCGAAGGTCTGCCATATCCCGCGGCGATGTCACGAGCCCTCGTCGATCGATAGGGGGGGCTTTCCCATGACCCCCCTCCGGGGGATGGCCCGGCAAAGCCGGGCCATTCACCCCGCGCGTCGCGTCGCGCGGCCCGTTTGGCGGCGGCTCCGGCTCGCCGGCCGGCCGTCGGCCCTGCCCGCAGGTATCGTCGCCGTGCGGCTTCCACGCCGCGAACTTGTAGATGTCCAGCGTCAGCCGCACCACCAGCTCGCTCGGGTGCAGCTGGTCGGGCGCCTTGCCGTGATCCCACGACAGCCCCTTGATCCTGGTCGTGCCGCAGCGGTCGAACAGGTTGTGCTTGCCGTCGTACCCGGCCTTCTGGGCCTCGAGCTCCTCGAACGAGCACACGCCCTGCACGCCGCAGCGGAACGCGAACGTGTCGTACCAGCTCCGGGTCTTCGTGCCGAGCTCGTGGATCTGCAGACCCACCGACACCCCTTCGGGGTTGGACGCGCGCAGCTCGACGTCCTGCGAGCCGCTCGCCAGGTCGACGTAGAAGCAGTCCTCGACGCGCTCCGGGCTCTTGTAGAGCACCGCCTGGCGGTTGATCGTCACCCACAGCTCCCGGGGCGACGTCAGCCGGATCTCGTAGCGCTTGCGGGCGGTGTCGGGCACCCCGACCCCACCGTCGCCGGGCTCGTCGCGCCGGCAGCGACAGAGGTTGTCCTGGCACAGCGCCCCGGCCAGCACCGCATGGGTCTCCCTGGGCGGCGGCGGGCCGATCGCCACCTGGGTACGCCCCGGCCCGGCGCACGCCAGCCCGGCCGCCGCGGCGCACACCGCCGTCCCTGCGAACCACGCCGCCGGGCGCAGGCGGCCGGCCTGGGGTACAACCTCGTTGCGCATGCCCTCTTATCGCACGAGGCAACGCCCGCCCGCCGCGGCGGGTCCAACCGGCGCTATTGATCCCTCGGCCCGGGGCGGTGTATCACCCGCTGACCCCGCCCGCCCGTCCTCCCCATGCCACAAATCCCCATGATCTCCAAGACTTCTCTTCTCGTGATCGCCGTGGCGGCGGGCCTGGCGGCCGGCGCGTGCGGCAGCAAGGCCGGCGGCGCCGGCGCGGTCGACTACTCGGTCTCGGCGCAGCGCAACTACGAGAAGGGCCTCAAGGAGCTCGAGGACAGGGACTGGCTGGCCGCCTCGAAGTACTTCTCCTTCATCAAGTCCCGCTTCCCGTACTCGAAGTTCGCCGTCCTGGCCGAGCTCCGGCTCGCCGATGCCCAGTTCGGCGCCGAGCAGTACCTCGAGGCGATCGACAGCTACCGGCTGTTCATCAAGTTCCACCCGACCCACGAGATGGTCGGGAACGGCTACGCGACGTTCCGGATCGGCGAGGGCTACTACAAGCAGCTGTCCGGCGACTTCTGGATGTTCCCGCCGTCGTCGGAGAAGGACCAGTCGTCGACCGAGGACGCCGCCAACGAGCTCAAGACCTTCGTCGACAAGTACCCGGACTCGCCGTACCGCGACAAGGCCAAGGACATCCTCAAGCAGGTCGGCAAGCGGCTCGCCGACCACGAGTGGTACGTCGCGCAATACTACTGGCAGCACGACAAGCCGACCGGCACCGTGTTCCGGCTGCGCCGGCTGCTCGAGCGCTACCGCGGCGTCGGCTACGACGAGGAGGCGCTGTGGCTGCTCGGCCGCGCCTACGTCGCCGCGGCGATGCCCGACCGCGCGCGCACCCCGTGGAACGAGCTCGTCGAGAAGTTCCCCAAAAGCGTGCACGCCGGCGAGGCGCGCACCGCCCTCGCCAGCCTCAAGGGCGGCGGCGGCCCGGCGTCCGCCCCCGTCCCCGGTGGGTCGGCAGCGACGGCGACCTCGCCGGCGACCTCGCCGTCGACCGCGCCGTCGTCGCCGTCGACCTCGCCGTCGACCTCGCCGTCGACCGCGCCCACCTCGTCGCCCGCGCGCGCCGGGACATCCTCGCGTCCCGGCGCAGCCCCCGGCGCGGCCCCCGGGCCGACCCCGCCCGGCGACGCGCCGCCCGGCACGCCCCGCACGGCCCCGCCCCAGCCCAGGTAGCCGCCGCCCGCGCCAGGCTCGCGGCATGGGCGATCGAATCGAGCAGCTCATCGCGCTCGGCCGCGAGCACTACAACGCCTGCGAGCTCGAGCGCGCCGAGCCATTCCTCGCCGAGGCCGCCGGCGCGCGGCCCCGGTTCCCCGACATCTACAACATGCTCGGCGTCATCTATCACTCCCAGGGCCGGTTCCAGGACGAGGGTTACGCGAGCGTTCGCCGACCGCTACCGGGTGGTGACGTTCGACCACCGCGGCACATCACCCGCCGACGGGCCGCACGGCGTGGAAGCCAACCAGGTGGTTCGCGCATTCCGCGAGCGCCATCGCTGTGGCGCACCAGCCGGGCGAGCTCTCCGCGGCTTGCCTGCCCAAAATGGCCATGTAAGATCGGCAGATGGACATCTCGGTTACCCGGTTCCGTGCCAGCTGCCTGAAGCTGATCCGGCGCGTGGAGGCCGGCGGCGCGACGATCGACATCAAGCGGCGAGGGAAGATCGTCGCTCGACTCACTCCACCGACGGCGGCCGCGGAGCCGCCGTGCAAGGCATGGGAGCGGCTTCGCGGCTCGGGCGAGCTGCGAGCGGACCCCGGCGAGTCGGTGCTCGACGAGCGTGCGTTCGAGGCGTCGCGTTGACGATCCTGCTCGATACCCATGTGTGGATCTGGTGGCTGCTCGGCTCCGAGCAGCTCCCGGTGAAGGAACGGGAGGAGCTCGACCGCCTGGCACCGCGTGGCGCCTTGCGCCTCGCCGCTGTCAGCCTGTGGGAAGCGCAGCTGCTTCACGCGAAGCGCCGCTTGACGCTGAACCGGTCCTTCGATACCTGGATCCGAGATGCCGTGGCCGCCGACGTGATCCAGGTGGTTCCCCTGGACGTCGACGTCGTGATCGCGCTCGATGCGCTTCCGTCCTCGTTTCATGGCGACCCCGCCGACCGTCTCATCGTCTCGACCTCGCGAGCTCACAGGCTTGCGCTGGCGACGCACGACGCCGCGATCCGGAAGAGCCGCGCGACCACATTCTGGAGGCCGTGACCCCGCCGAGCCGGCTCGCTGAATCGGCAAGAGCCGAGGAAACCGGTCCGGCGCGGGCTCTCGCGGGGTTGGGCGGCTGGCGTATCTTCCCGGCCAGGAGGCCCGCATGCCGTTCGCGACCGCGTCTGATGGGACCCGCCTGGCGTACGAGGTGATCGGCACCGGGCCGCCGCTGTTGCTGGTGTCCGGGCAGGCCAGCGATCGCAGCATCTGGAACGGGCTGCGCGAGGCGTTCGCCGACCGCCACCGGGTGGTGACGTTCGACCACCGCGGCACGGGCGACAGCGACAAGCCGGAGGTGCCGTACACGACGCGCGGGTTCGCCGGCGACGCGATCGCGATGCTCGACCACATCGGGATCGACCGGGCGCACGCCTATGGCTGGTCGATGGGCGGGCGGATCTGCCAGTGGCTGGGCATCGCGTATCCCGGGCGGATCGGGGCGCTGGTCCTGGGCGCGACGACGCCGGGCAACGCGCACGGCGTGCGGCGGCCGGCCCACGTCGACCCGGTGCTGCTGAGCGGCGACCCGGAGCGGATGGTGCCGTACCTGGTGTCGCCGGACTGGGCAGCGGAGAACCGCGGCTTCCTGGCCGCGCGCAACGCGTGGCTGCTGGCGCACCCGGTGCCGCCGCACGCGCGCCAGCTGCACTACCTGGCGAGCGAGGGGCACGACGCGTGGGACCAGTTGCCGCAGATCACGGCGCCGACGCTGGTGATCCACGGCAGCGACGACGGCATGAACGTCGTGGCCAACGGCCGGCTGCTCGCCGAGCGCATCCCCCGCGCCGAGCTGCACATCCTCCCCGGCGCGCGGCACGTCTACTTCTGGGACCACGGCGACGAGGCCAACCGCGTGGTGGGCGAGTTCCTGGCGCGCCACCCGCTGTAGCCGGCGCGCCGGCCGCGGCCCGGTCATTCCCGTCCGCGCGCCGGATGTTCGACCAGGGCTGCGCGTCGAGCGGTGAACTCGTCCTCGGAGACGCGCCGCATCGCGTCGAGCTCGCTCCACGCCAGCGCGTGCCACATGCGAGGCCGCGCCGCGACGACCAGCTGCGCGCGCGCGTCGAAGTAGACGAACATCGGTCGATCGTCGAGCTCCAGCAGCTTGGGCTGGACGTGCGTGAGCTCCCGCGTCGCCGGCCACCACAGCTTCAAGGCATCGCCCTCCGGGTTGTCGCCCTCGCTGATGATCAGCGTGTCGGCCGGACCGCGCGCCACCGCCATCACGTTGTCGAGCGGCAGCACGGTCTCGCGCCGGCCGTCGCGATCGATGCGAACGAGCTTGCGACCGAACCCGCCGACGATCGAGCCATCGGACAGCGCGACGGCGGCGCATGGATCTTCGGGTGCATCCAGCGTACCGCCGAGCGACTCGGGCGGCGCGGCGCCGTCCCAGCGATAGGGCACGCCATCCCACAGGACGAGCAGCGAACCGTCGCCGAACGCGACCGCCTCGCACTCGATGCGCTCCGCGCTCGCCTCGGGCAGCGCCAGCGGTTCGAGCACGTCGGGGGGGCGCAGCACGACCGGGCGCGCACCGGCGCGGCGCTGCGTGGTCGGCAGCGGGAACAGCAACACGCCATCGCGGGTGGGCCGCGCGAGGCCGACCGCGAACTCCGGCTCGATCGCGAGCGGCCGGCGATCGGGCAGCTCGAAGTAGCCGAACTTGAACGGCCGCACCTCGCGATCGGTCACCATCCGGACGAACTCCGTGCCCCACGGGGTGAACGCCGCGGCGGTCACCTGCATGTCGTCAAGCGTGACCACGCCGGGCGGAAAGCTCGCCGTGTCGAGCTCGTGGAGCACGAAGTGCTCTCCGACGAGCATCCGGTCCCCGGACAGCGCGAGCGGCCGCGCGTGCGCGCTGGTCAGCGGACTCGGCGCGGTCACCACCCGGGACCGGCGCACCGGCGCGAGCCAGCTCTCGTCGGTCTGGATGACGTCGATGTCGGTGCCCTCCCAGTAGGCCAGGCCGCGCGCGGCGGCGACGCGCAGCACCTCCCACAGCGGCCGGTAGCGCACGCGATCGTCCGGCGCCATCGCGTCCAGCACCTTCTCGACGTGCGCGAGCAGCGCGGGCACGTCGCGCGCCGACACCAGCGGTCCGACGCAGCCGTTGCGATCGAACGCGCGCGGAACGCGCCCGGCGATCCTGGGGTACGCCGCGAGGATGTCCACGAGGTAGTTCTCGACGCTGCCGAGCCACTTCCTCGGCAGCGCCGCGTGCATCGCCGCGTCGTCCCACAGCGACAGCGCAAACCCGCGGCAGTACGCGTGGGGCGTCTCGGTCGACACGTAGAGCAGGGCGAGCTCCCCGAGCGCGCGGGCCCCGATCTCGGGATCGGTGGAGATCAGCTGCTTGACGTGGCCGATCATCGTGTCGGCGTCGTACTCGCGATCGAACGCGGCGCCGCGA
Organism: Kofleriaceae bacterium; assembly: GCA_041495365.1. Classification (GTDB taxonomy): domain Bacteria; phylum Myxococcota_A; class Polyangia; order Haliangiales; family Haliangiaceae; genus JABFXX01. The sequence goes on from JBGQCL010000100.1 coordinate 16,987, forward strand.
TACATGCCGCGCAGGAACCTCGCGGAGAACCTCGCGAGCGAGGCGCGGTCGACGACGTGGAGGGTGCAATCCCAGCGCACGCTACCCCCTCGCCTCCGCGCGGCGGTCGGAGCGCGGCGATCCGGCCATCGCCGCATCCGCTGCGCATCGCAGGCTCGCGTCGTCGTCGCAGCGCATCACGAGGATGTTACCTCGACCCTCCGCCGCGCACCTCCCGCGGCGCGTCGGGATTGTTCGGGGCGCCCCGGGGACGTTCACCGGCCGCGGCACGGCAGGACGCGCGGTGCGGCTACCTGGCCTTCTTGTCGTCGCCGGCCTTGTCGTCGCCGGCCTTGTCGTCGCCGGCCTTGTCGGCGCGCTGGACGTCGGGCGGCAGCTGCAGCACGACGAGGAAGTCGTTGATCGGCCGGGCGAGCGCCTCGCCGACCGCGCCCTCGCCGTCGTCGATCACGGCGCGGACCGAGATCGCATCGGCGACGCCGCGGCGCTTCATGCGGGTGATGATCGCGGAGTCGTGGCAGTGGCCGTTGCCGGCGAGCACGATCACGTGGCCGCCCGGGTTCGCGGCCAGCCAGCGCGCGCTGGTGTCGGCCATGGTCTCGTCCCAGATGACCTGGACGGTGTAGATCCGGTCCGCGCTCGGCATCTCGTCGCCGCCGTCGCCACCGTGCCGGGGGGCCGGCTTGTCCTGCGAGGCCGGCCTGTCCTGCGAGGCCGGCCTGTCCTGCGCGGCCTGCTCGCCGTCGTCCTTGGGGTCCCTGGACTTGCTCTGCGAGTGGGCCGCGCTGCCGCCCATCTCCTCCATCAGCGTGTCGAACCACGCGCGGTGGACGCGGTCGTCGAGCTTGATCTCGGGGAGCCCGGCCTTCTCCTCGGGGGTCAGCGACTCCAGGCCGTGGTGCGAAACCTTCCTGGTCAGCTCCTTGGCGGCGTTGGCGGCGAGCAGCTGGGCGCCGGCGCCGCGCGCGGCGTCGATCGTCGGGCCGTAGAACGCGAAGTCGTAGCCCCAGCGGTCCTCGTAGCCCGACCGCGAGCGCAGCTGTGTGGCGTCGATCCGGTGCGCCGCGTAGTCATCGAGCACGCCCTGGAACGGGCGCTGGAACATCTCCATCGCGAGCGCGAGCCGGGTGCCGGGCGGCAGCCGCCGGATCAGCTCGCGCACGACGTGGAGCTGCATCCAGTGGTGGTGCGGGTTGGGGTGCTCCTCGCCGACGCACACCGCGCGCGCCGCCGCGAGCCGGCCCCAGAACGCGGGCTCGTCGACCGACTTGCCGGTGCGCGCGTCGACGATCTGGTACGGCAGGGCCGCAGCCTCGATGCCGGTGCCGCGCCGCGCGGGCTGCGGGCGCTCGACCGGGGCACTGCCGTAGCGACCGCCGCAACCCAGGATGGCCAGCGCAAGGACCGAAACCGCGTGGCGGCGGTGCGATGCGGACATGCTGCGATGGTACACCGTGGCGTGTGACCTTGCCGTACCTCACTTCGGGGCTCGTCGGGACCGGTGGGACCCTGCGCACGACGGACGAGGACTTCGTGGTCGATGAGGAGCTTCCGTACGCGCCCTCGGGTGCGGGAGATCACGTGTTCGTGCGGATCGAGAAGCGCGGCACCACGACGGTCGATGCGGCGCGGGCGCTGGCGCGCACACTCGGCGTGCGCGATCGCGACATCGGCATCGCCGGGATGAAGGACCGCCACGCGGTGACCCGGCAGTGGCTGTCGCTGCCGCCGCCGATCGCCCCCGAGCAGGCGCTCGCCGTCGAGCTGCCGGGCGTGCGGGTGCTGGAGGCGCACCGCCACGCGCACAAGCTGCGCACCGGGCACGTCCGCGCCAACCGCTTCGTGCTGCGGGTCCGCGGGGTCGACGCCGGCGCCGCCGAGCGCGCGCGCCAGATCCTGGCGGCGCTGTCGGTGCCGCCCGGCGCACCGAACTGGTATGGCGAGCAGCGGTTCGGCCGGGACGGCGACAACGCGGCGCGCGGCCGGGCGCTGGTCACCGGCGAGCGCCCGCTCGGCCGCGATCGCCGGCTCGATCGGCTGATGATCTCGGCGCTGCAGTCGCAGCTGTTCAACGACTGGCTGACCGCGCGGATCGGCGACGGCCTGTACCGCGCGGTGCTCACCGGCGACGTGCTGCACAAGCGCGGCGGCGGGATGTTCGTGTGCGATGATCCGGAGACCGATCAGGCGCGGCTCACCGCCGGCGAGCTGGTGGTGACCGGCCCGATGTTCGGCGACCGCATGCGTTTGCCGGGGAATGCCAGCCCGGCGCTCGCGCGCGAGGCCGAGGTGCTGGCCCGCGCCGGGCTCCCGCGCGAGGCGTTCTCGTCGGTGCGCGCGCTCGCCGAGGGCACCCGGCGCGACGCGGCGATCGAGGTCGCCGGGGCGACGGTTGCGGCCGTGGACGGTTCGACCATCGAGGTCGGGTTCGCGTTGCCCGGCGGCGCCTACGCGACCGCGGTGATGCGCGAGGTCATGAAGGGCGACCAGCCGGTCGACGCCGGCCCCCCGTCCGCGTAACACTCGGCCGCGATGGACCTGTCCAGCGCGTTCGTCGACTTCGCGCAGCTCGGCGCCAACTGGGTGCTGTGGCTGCTGATCGTTCTCTCGGTGATCTCGATCGGGGTGATGATCGATCGTGCGCTGTGGCTACGCCGCCGCGACACCGACACCGAGCGCTTCACCCGCGAGCTCAAGGGCGCGTTCGAGCGCGGCGAGATCGACCGGGTGCAGACCAAGTACATGGACGACCCGGCGATCCCGATCCAGGTCGGGTTGCGCGGGCTCGCGGTCCGCGACAAGGACGCCGAGTCGGTCGCCGAGGCGATGCACGGCGAGCGCGCCCGCTGGCGCCGCGCCGCCGATCGCAACCTGATCGTGCTCGGCACGCTCGGCAACAACGTGCCGTTCGTCGGGCTGTTCGGCACCGTGCTCGGCGTGATCAACGCGTTCCACCACCTCGCGACCAAGGCGGCCAACGCCGAGCAGGAGACGCTGGCGAACATCGCCGAGGCGCTGAGCGCGACCGCGATCGGCCTGCTGGTCGCGATCCCCGCGGTGATCGCGTTCAACTTCTTCAGCCGCCGGGTCCGGGTGATCATGGGCGGCGCCGACGAGGTCGCGCACGCCGTGCTGTCGCTGGTCCACGGCGCCGAGCGCAGCGGCCGCCCGAGCGGCTACAAGGAGGCCGGCGATGGCGGGGAGTAGCCTGTACCAGGACGACGACAGCTCGGGCGCGATCACCGACATCAACGTCACGCCGTTCGTCGACGTCGTGCTCGTGGTGCTGGTCGTGTTCATCGTGACCGCCAAGCTGATCGTCGCGCGCGGGGTCGAGATCGACAAGCCCAAGGCCGCGTCCGGCGGCGATGTCCAGGCCACGCTGAAGCTGACGATCAAGCAGAACGGCGACCTGTACGTCAACGGCGACCGGTTCACCAGCGACCCGGCCGCGGTCGCCCGGATCAAGGAGATCGCGGCGTCGACGACCAAGCCCAAGGCGATCGTCGCCGGCGACCGCGCCACCGTGTACGCCGGCGTGATGCACGCCATCGACCTGGTCCTGGAGGCCGGCGTGACCGCGATCGCACTCGAGAACGAGCGCCTGTAGGCCGGCTCGGCTACGCTCTGCACCGTGCGCTGGGACTCGCCGCTCGTGCTCGCCCTCGCCGGCACGGCCGCGGTCCACCTGGTGGCCCTGACCGCCGGTGACGCGCTGGTGGTGACCCACCCGCCCAGGCCCTGGACCCCGGCGCCGCACGTCGCGCTGGTCGAGATCGAGGTACCGCCGGTGATCAAGCCGCTGCCGCCGCCGCCGCCCGCCACCGCGCCCGAGCCGCCGCCGCCGGTCGAGCCGGTCGAGCCGCGGCCGGCGCCGCGCGCCCACGCCGCCCGTGCGAGCGCGAGCCCGCCGCGCGCGCCCGAGCCGCCGCCGCCGAGCCCGAGCGAGTCGCCGGCGCCGTCGGGCGGCGAGCCGGTGGTCCACATGGACGACGTCGCGCCCGCGGCGACCGGCGTCGCCGTGGCGGTCGGCAAGCCGGTGACCGGCCGGATCGGGCGCGGCGGGTCGGGCGGCGGGACCGGCGCCGGCACGGGCCCGGGCAGCGGCGACGAGATCGCCCGGCCGGTCTCGGTCGCGACGATCAAGACCCGCGCGATGGCCAAGGGCGACTACGCGTACTTCGGCGCCGGGAAGGACTATCCGGCGGAGGCCCGCGACCTCGGCATCGAGGGTGCGATCCGCGTGCGGCTGGTCGTCGACGAGCACGGCAAGGTGGCCTCGCGCGTGCTGCTCAACCGGCTCGGCCACGGTCTCGACGAGCTGGCGCTGAAGCGCGCCGCCGAGATCGAGTTCGAGCCCGCGATCGACACCGACAACCATCCGGTGACGTCGGTCGTTGTGTGGACGTTCCACATGACACTCCCGAAGTGACGCCGGCGCACGGTGGTGTCGGGCGCGCACCCGACGATCGCCGCGGATTCACTGCATGTCCCGGCGCGCGGCGCTCCCGTCGTGCGCCCGCGCCACGTCGGCCTCGACGGCGCGCCCCCACCGGCGCACCGAACTGACCACTTCAGTCCACCACAACCGATCGAACAATGCCGTCCTCTTCACCATGTCAAAAACAGTATCAGCTGCAATGTTGTGACTCGCCGACAAGCAGAGATCAATGACTGTCGAGGTCGGTTGGACAAGCGGTCAACGGCCGCAATCAGGGAAAGGGAAATCATCATGGCACTGACACTTACGCTTACAACGAAGGTTCTGAAGTCCCAGGCGTCTGCCGCCGGAGATCAGGTGTACCAGGGCGGGGAGGTCCACGATGGCCAGAAGCAGGTTGCCACCTTCGGGATGATCATGGAGACGATCAACACCGTGACCAACGTCCAGGGCATGGATACCTCGCTGGTCACCCTGCAGCTCTTCTTCCCCGTCAGCCAGCACGGCCACGGCGGCGGCGGCGGCGGCGGCGGCGGCGGGCACAACCGCGGCCAGGCCCCCGAGACCATCGTCTTGATGGGCTCCAACGAGTTCGACGGGGGCCCCAACCAGCCCCAGCCGAGGCAGACGGATCGGGCGATCGGCAGTGTGGCCGCCGCTTCGCCGCAGTTTGCGCAGCACATCGGCAAGCAGTTCACCCTGCAGGGCACCAAGCTCACGATCGCCTAAGTTGCGACCGTGTGCCGGCAGCCGCGGCGGGCCCTCGGGTCCACCGCGGCTGCCGTACCGTATTTTCGGCTATCCGACGCATCCCCGAGGATGGCTGTTCGATCTCGACAACGCGCGCCACGACCGCCGAACCGGCGACGCCGCCGAACCGGCCGGCGTCAGCCGCGGCTGCCGTGCAGCACCTTCGGCGGCGCGCCGGGCACGAGCTCGAGCGCCTCGATCGGGCCGCCGTAGCGCCGGGCGAGCCCGACGTCGATCCGCCACAGCGCGCCGCCGCACGCCGAGGTGATGCCGCCGTCCTGCACGGTGTGGCCGACGACCATGCGCCGGCCCCCGAGCGCCGCGAGCGCCGCGGCGACCTGCGCGCAGTCAGCGTCGGGGCCGCCGGCCGCGCGCGTCCACACCGGGCTGTCGTCGGAGGTCAGCGCCGCGGGCGGGTCGCCGGACTGGCCGTCGAGCCAGCACCGCGCGGTGCGGTTGACGTCGTCGACGCGGCCGGCCCAGTCGCCGAGCACGCCGGCGTGCGAGAACACGGTGTCGCCGACGATCGCGATCACCGCGTGGTGGGCGAGCTGCCGGGCGTAGCTGCCGCCGGCGCCGAGCGCCGCGACCCGGCTGCGCGACGCCGCCGGGACGCCCGCCGGCGCCGCGCCCGCGACGCCATCGAACGCGTGGAGCCCGGCCGGCGTGACGTAGCGGAAGTCGCCGGCGCCGTTCATCAGCTCGTGGTTGCCGAGCAGCATGACCAACGCACCGCCCGCGGCGCGAGCCTCGATCTCCAGCTCGGCGATCAGGTCGAGCAGCGCGCGCTCGTCGTCGCCGCGGTCGAGCACGTCGCCGGTCTGGACCACGACGAGGTCGCCGCCGATCCAGCGGTCGCGCTCGTCGATCGCCCCGGCCGCGCGCAGCGCCGCACGGGCGCCGCCGAGGTCGCCGTGCAGATCGCCGATCGCGACCAGCCGCCGGGGCGCCGGCAGCCGCAGCGGCAGCGGGGCGAGCACGCAGCCGGCGGCCGGCGCCGCAGGCGGCGGTGGTGGTGGCGGCGGGATCTCGTCGTACGCGCGGTGGCGATCGCAGCCCGCGCCGAGCGCCAGCCATGCCGCGATGACCACCGACGCGATCGCGCGAGCCACGCCGCCAGTGTACGCCGGCTCGTGGCGCGCGGCGGCCCCCGGCTGCGCTGCGGCGGAATGCGGAGGGCCGTCCGCGCCGGGTGGTCGGCCGGCGCGGGATCCGGCGCGGGATCCGGCGCGGGATCCGGCGCGGGATCGTGGTAACAACGATGCTTGTCCCGGGGAACGTCGGTGATGTCGCGCTTGCGTCGAGCTCTGTGCCTCGGGCCGCTGTCGATGCTGGTCGGGTGCGCGCGCTGTGATCCACCACCACCGCCTCCGCCGCGGCCCCGCGCGCCGACGCTCCGGGTCGCGCCCGCTCCGGCCGCACCGGCGAGCGGACGGCGCGTGGTCGCGGTGGGCCAGATCGCGCAGACCTGGCACGTCGGCGCGTGGGCGCCGGCGTCGATCACGCTGGCCGAGGTCGCGCCCGGCGATGCGATCGTCGTGCTCGCCGCCTGCTGGGGCGACCTGGAGGCCCGCTCGAGCACCGAGCCGGCCGACGATCAGGGCGAGCTGCGCCGCGTGCTCGATCAGGGCCCCGCGACGGTCGGGCGCAAGAAGCCGCCGGTGTTCGCACAGCTCTACGTCGAGCTCGACCCCGCACCCGGCGCCCACACGATCATCCCGGCGTACCTCGGCGGGCCGGCCGGCGACGGCACGCTCTACGTCGCGCAGGTCCGTGGGCTCACCGAGCGCCGCGTGATCGCCACCGGCGACAGCTGGATCCGCGGCAGCCGCATCCCCGAGATCTCCGTCGCGGCCGACCGCCCGGCCGAGGCCGGCGATCTGGTCATCGCGCTCGCCGGCTACGACAACGTCGACCAGCGGGACCACTCGGGCTTCAGCCACCCACCGGCGGGCTGGATCGCGCTCGGCCTCAACGACGACGCGTCCAACAACGTGCCGTCGGAGCTGTGCTATCGCACCGCTCCGGCGCCCGGCGATCAGACGCTGACGTGGACGTGGACGGATCCCTCGGTCAACGTGGCGGCCGCGGTGATCGCCGCGCTGCGCTGAACCGGACCGGCGGCAGCCGACTCAGTACCACTGCAGGCGCCGCTCGTGGCGACGCCCGCGCGCGAGGTCGCGCACCACCCGCGCCGCCCCCAGCATGTGTCGCTTGAGCGAGTCGCTCACCGAGCTGTCGCCGACCGGCCGGGGCGACAGCCCGAACCGCCGCAGCGCGTGGTTGACCCGGTAGGTCTCCACCAGGTCGTACGAGCTGCGGGTGTTCATCAGCAGGCTGAACGTCGCGGTGATGTCGTCGCCGGTGACCGCGGCGTGCGGCGAGCCCATCGGCATGTAGATGCAATCGCCGGGCTGGAGCTCGAACACGTGCGCCCTGGGCTCCACGTCGGGCTGGTAGATCGAATCGCGGAGCTTGCCCACGCGATAGAAGGTCTCGAGCGAGCCCTCGCTGATCACGCCGCGATCGTGGTGATCCCAGACGTAGAACGTCTTGGGCCCCCGCAGGTGGCACAGGAAGTTCTGCTCGTGATCGAGGTGGAACGGCGTCACCGACCGCGGCGAGGCGAGGAACGCCGAGGCGTCGCGGTTGATCAGCGCGCGATCGCGCGCCGGCAGGTGCGGCAGGAGCTCGGCGTGGAGCTCGTCGAGCAAGGCGCAATAGTCCGGATCGCTGCGGATGTTGATGAGCTGGACGAACGCCTTGGCCTTGTGGAGATTGGCGATCGCCTTGCGCAGGCTGTCCCGCGTCGGATCGGTGTGGAGGAGAGTGCTCATGTTGGTGGCGACGCTGCGTTCGCCATCGTGAAACCGCACGAACTCCGGATCGATGCGCAGCGCCAGATCCGCCAGGCTCTGCGTCGTCATCAGCGGATGACCCGCAAGCTGATGCCGCAGGCGCTGGACCTTCATCTGATCGAACGTGTCACCCAGCTCGACAATCCCCTTCATGCGCGTACTACAGCGCGAACTCGCACCGACAGCAAGAAACGTTTGGCCCTCTTGGCCGCGCCGCGGTCCGTCACGAACGCCGGATACCATGGCCCGGCGAGGCAACCTGCCTCGCCACCACCGGCGACAAGACCGTGTGATCTCGCCGTACTGGCCCCTGCCGGTTCTTGCCGGTCACGGCTTCGAGCCGGGGATCAGCGACGACAGCCAGCGCTGGAGCCGCGACGTCGGCGGCGACGGCGGGGGTGGCGGACGGGGCAACTCCGGACGGGGCACGTCATATTCGCGTGCGATCTGCTCCAGGGTCTGGAAAATGAAGGTGCGCGGACTGACCCGCTTGCCGGTGCGGGCCTCGAGCTTGGCGACCGCCTGCATGATCAGCAGCGAGTGGCCGCCTAGGTCGAGGAAGTTGTCGGTCACCGAGATCCGCTCGACGCCGAGCAGCTCGCGCCACACCGCGGCCACCAGCTGCTCGCCGCGGGTGCGCGGCGCGGCCGCCGGCGCGACCGGCGCCGCGGGCTGGACCTCGGGGGACGGCAGGGCGCGGTGATCGATCTTGCCGTTCGGGGTCAGCGGCAGTCGATCGACGGGCACGAACACCGCCGGCACCATGTAGTCGGGCAGCGAGCCGCGCAGGTGCTCGCGCAGCGCGGCGGCGGCCGGCGCGGCCCCGCGCGCGACCAGGTATCCAACCAGGCGCTGCTCGCCGCCGGGGCCGGGCCGGGCGACGACGACCGCCTCGGCGACCTGGGGGTGGCGGGCCAGCGCGACCTCGATCTCGCCCAGCTCGATGCGGTAGCCGCGGACCTTGACCTGGAAGTCGGTCCGCCCGAGGTGCTGGAGCTGGCCGTCGGCGCGCCAGCGCGCCAGGTCGCCGGTGCGGTACAGCCGCGCGCCCGGGCGCGCCGAGAACCGGTCGGCCACGAAGCGCTCGTCGGTGAGCTCGGGTCGCGCGTGGTAGCCGAGCGCGACGCCGGCGCCGCCGATGGTGAGCTCGCCCGGCACGCCGATCGGCACCGGCTCGCCCGCGTCATCGAGGATCCACACCTCGGTGTTGTCGATCGGCCGGCCGATCGGCACCCCGCCCTGTCCGGCCTCGATCCGGCCGCAGGTCGACCACACGGTGGTCTCGGTCGGACCGTACATGTTCCACAGCTCGTCGATGCGGGACAGCAGGGTCTCGGCGAGCTCGCCGGGCAGCGCCTCGCCGCCGCACAGCGCCTTGAAGCCGGGGCGGCCGCGCCAGCCGGCCTCGATCAGCATCCGCCAGGTCGCCGGCGTGGCCTGCATGACGGTGGCGCGGTGCTGGTCGAGCACGCCGCGCAGCGCGACGCCGTCGGTCGCCTGGTCACGGGTCGCCAGGACGATCTCGGCGCCGACCGTCAGCGGCAGCAGCAGCTCGAGCACGGCGATGTCGAACGACAGCGTGGTGACCGCGACCAGGCGATCGCCGGCGGTCAGCCCGGGCCGCTCGCGCATGCTGGCGAGGAAGTTGACCACCGCGCGGTGCGGGACGCGCACGCCCTTGGGCCGGCCGGTCGAGCCCGAGGTGTAGATCAGGTACGCCGCGTCGTCGGGACCGACCGCCACCGCCGGCGGGGCGTCCGCCGGGGCGGCGGCGAGCTCGTCGACCCGCAGCACGACCGCGGGATCGATCTGCAGCGCGGCCAGCGCGTCGCCCGCGAGCTCGTGGTCGGTGATCACGAACCGAGCGCCCGCGTCGGCCAGCATGAACGCGAGGCGCTCGGGCGGGAATCCGGGATCGAGCGGCAGGTAGGTCGCACCGGCGGCGAGCGCGCCGAGCAGCGCCGCCAGCATCGCCGGCGTGCGATCGACCAGGAGCGCGACCACGTCGCCGCGCCGGACGCCGCGGGCCGCGAGCGCCGCCGCCACGCGGTCGCGCTGCATCGCGAGCGCGGCGTAGCTGACCGGGTCCGCCGCGCCGCCGGGCTGGCGCAGCGCGACGCGATCGCCGTGCTGGCCGAGCGGCGCGAACAGCGCGGTCAGCGTGGCGTCGTCGGCGAGCGGGCGCGCGGTGGCGTTCCAGGCCGCGAGCTGGGCGCGCTCCTCGCCGGTGATCGCGAGCAGCTCGCGCAGCGGGCGTTCCGGGGCCGCGGCGATCGCCTCGGCGAGGGCGAGGAAGCGCCGGCGCCAGCGCTGTGCGGTCTCGCGGTCGATGATGTCGGTGTTGTAGTTGAGGCCGCCGACCACCCCGTCGACCCCGTCGAGGAACCACAGCGCGACGTCCTGCGCCGCCGACGGCTGGAACACCGGCAGGTTGTGGTGCTCGAGGTCGCCCCACCGCGCCGGGCGCTGGCGCGCGTCCTGGTACGAGAAGAACGCCTGGTAGATCGGGAACCGGCTCTCGTCGCGCTTCTGCTTCTGATCGATCACGCGGACCAGGTGCTCGAACGGGACGTCCTGGGCGCCGAACGCCTCGACCACCTCGCCGCGGACGTGGCGGAGCAGCTGAAGAAAGCTGACGCCGGGATCGATGCGCAGCCGCAGCGGCAGGGCGTTGACGAAGAACCCCATCACCTGCTCGAGCTCGGGCACGCTGCGGCCGCGCACCGGGGTACCGACGATGATCTCGGGCTGGCGGGTCAGCTGATGGAGCAGCGCCGTCCACGCACCGAGCAGGGTCATGAACAGCGTCGCGCCCTCGCGCAGGCCGACCGCGCGCAGCGTCGCCGCCGTGCCCGGTGGCAGGCTCAGCCACTCCGTGGCGCCCTCGCCGCTCTGGGTCGGCGGGCGCGGGTGATCGGTCGGCAGGTCGAGCG
>JBGQCL010000101.1:0-27761 GCA_041495365.1 Kofleriaceae bacterium
CTCGCGCCGATCATCGTGCTGTCGGCCATGCTCGATCTCGGCACCCGGATGGCCGGCCTCGAGGCCGGCGCGGTCGACTACGTGACCAAGCCGTTCGATCCGCTCGAGCTGCGCGCCCGGATCCGGTCGCAGTTCCGCATGCGGGACCTCGCGGTCCGGCTGCAGCGCGCCGAGCAGCTGTCGGCGATGGGGATCCTGACCGCCGGGCTCGCCCACGAGCTGCGCAACCCGGCCAACGGCATCGTCAACGCGGTCGGGCCGCTCGTCGGCCTGCTGCCGCGCGAGACCGTGCAGCCCGAGACCGCGGTCGGCCAGCTGCTCGACGTGCTGACCAGCTGCGCCGAGCAGATCGGGTTCCTGTCGCGCCAGCTGCTCGGGTTCCGCAAGGGCGTGGTCGATCTGGATCTGCGGTGGGTGCCGGTGCGCGAGCTGATCCAGCGCACCGTGTCGCTCCTCCACGCACCCGACGTCGAGGTCCGGATCGACGCGACGTGCGAGGGCTCGGTCAAGTGCGCGCCGCCCCTGATGACGCAGGTGCTGACCAACCTACTGGAAAATGCGGTCTACGCGGCGGGCACCGGCGGCTGGGTCCAGGTCCGGACCAGCGCCAGCGACGGGCAGCTCGCCATCGAGCTGTCCGACAGCGGCGGTGGCGTCCCCATCCAGCTGCGCGAGCGCGTGTTCGAGCCGTTCTTCACGACCAAGCCGACCGGGATCGGGACCGGGCTGGGTCTGCCGCTGGCTCGCGACATCGTCCACCGGCACGGCGGCGTCCTGGAGATCCGGGAGCGAGGAGCCCAGACCATTTTCGTAATGGAGCTTCCGAATTATTCTGGGCTGGAACCTGCGATTTCCCCGGGTATGATGGCCACGCCTCGGCTACGCTGACAGGTGGGGTAGTCGCTGCACGACCATGTCTGGGACGACTCATCGCAATGGCTCGCTGGTCCTGTACGTGGACGATGAACGCGGAAACCGCATCGTCTTCGAACAGAGCCTCAACTCGGAGTTCAACCTACGCACGGCGTCGAGCGCCGTGGAAGCGCTCGACATCCTCGACAAGCACGAGGTAGCCGCGGTGGTGTCCGACATGAGGATGCCGTCGATGAGCGGCGAGGAGCTGCTCCGGATCGTCAAGGAGCGCCACCCCGAGGTCATCCGCATGGTGGTGACCGCGTACGCCGACGTCGAGCCGATCCTGCGCGCGATCAACGAGGGGCTGGTCGCCCGCTACATCGTCAAGCCGTGGATCCGCACCGAGCTGGTCCAGGTGCTGCGCTGGGCGATCGAGGCGTGGACGTTCAGCCGCGACTCCGCCGCGCTGCATCGCCGGCTGCTGGAGACCGAGCGGCTCGCCACGCTCGGCAGCATCGCGAGCATGCTGGTCCACGACCTCAAGCAGCCGCTGATGTCGCTGCTGGTCAACGTCGAGCACCTGCGCGAGCTCGCCAACGCCGCCCCGCTGCTCCGGGACGCGTTGCTGCAGGCGCCGATCCCGACCACGCAGCGCGCCCGCCTGGTCGAGCTGGTCGACGACCTCGACCCGGTCACCACGGATCTGAAGACCTCCGGCACGCACCTCAGCGAGCTGATCTCGGGGCTGCGCGAGCTCGGCAAGCCGCGCGATCCGAGGAACCCGACCACCGCCACCGATCCGCTGCCGATCGTGCGCCATGCGATGACGGTGTGCCAGGAGCTCGCGATCCCGGCCCGTGCGTCGATCGGGTACGACGGCCCCGGCGAGCTTCCGCGCGTGCGGATGTCGGCGACCGAGCTCACCCAGGTCCTGATCAACGTCGTCGCCAACGGCGCGCAGGCGGTCGCCGCGCGCGGTGTGCCGCACGGCAAGGTCTCGATCGTCGCCCGCTCCGACGCCGAGATGCTGGAGCTCCAGATCCGCGATGACGGCATCGGCATGGCGCCCGATGTCCTGAGCCGGGTCGGCACGCCGTTCTTCACGACGCGTCCCGACGGCACCGGCCTGGGCCTGGCGCAGTGCCAGCGCCTGGTCGGCACGGCCGGCGGCCGGTTCCGCATCGAGAGCGAGCGCGGGATCGGGACGACGGTCACGATCATCCTGCCGATCGCCGCCTGACCCCGGCGCGCCGGTTTTCGCGGCGACGTGCGGGCTACTCGCGATCGATCGGCGGCGTGACCTCCTCGTCGAGGTCGTCGTCCATCGATCCTCCCCCCGGGCCGTGCTTGCCGGGAGCCGGCCGGTTGCGATCCGGGCGAGCGCGGTCCGGATCGATCTCGGGCACCGGCTTGCCCGGGTTGTTCACGCCCTGGCGGTCGCGATCGGGGCCGGCGCCCGACGGGGCGGGACTGCCTGGCTTCTGCGAGGGCTTGCCCGGCGGCAGGCGCTGACGCTGGTCCTGGTTCGGCGGCATCTTCGTGTTCTCGGCCATGTCGTGCTCCCGTGTTGGGGGTGTTCCCGACCGAGGTGCAACGCATGTGCCCCGACGACCCGCGACCCCGCCGCGCGGTTTCCACCACATCGCGGCGGCCGACCGCGCGGATCCAGCCCGCGGGCGCTCGCGCACGCGAGACAACCGCCCGTACGTGATCTCGCTCGGTGGCCGGTGTTCGCTGCTCGGTGCCGCTCAGAGGATCACTTGCCGTGATCGTGGTCGTGGTCGTGGTCGTCCTTGCCCTTGAGCGTGTGGCAGGCCAGGCAGCCGAACCCCTTGGGGTTGTCCTTCGAGAACAGCGGCAGGTTGAGGATCTTGCCCATCGTCGGCATGACCTCCTTGCCCATCCACTCCAGGTTCTCCTTCTTGAACTCGCTCAGGTCGTTGAAGTCGAGCTTGGGAAGCTTGGGGTTCGGCATGTCGAAGTGACCTTGCTTGGCCTGCTCGCCGTGACAGGTCGTGCAGCCGAAGTTCGCAAAGTCCTTCGCATCGTGATTCTGGAAGATCGGCTTCATCACCGGCACGACCTTCTGCTTCATGAACGCGATGCGCTGATCGTGATCGAGATCGGCGAACGGCACGTCGGGCAGCGCGACCGTGGCGGAGGAGCCATTGCCCTGGCCTTCCTTGGGGGTTGTGGTGGACTGCGGGCTCGATCCACAGGCAGCGAGCACGAGGGCGACGGCGACAAGCAGCTTCATGGCGGCGAGAATGGAATGACGTCCGGGCCGAGAGCAAGCACACCCGGCGGGATGTTGATTTCGACCCGCGACCGGGGGTCGGACGCCGGCCGCAGCACGAAACCGAGATGGATCCTCGCTCTCAGTGGACGCCGAGGTAGGCGCGGCGGATCTTGTCGTCGCGCGCCAGCTCGGCGGCCGGCCCCGAGCTGACCAGCGTGCCGACCTCCAGCACGTGGGCGCTGGTGGCGACCGCGAGCGCCATGTGTGCGTTCTGTTCGACCAGCAGGATCGTGGTGCCCTCGGCGACGATGGTGGTCAGGATCTGGAAGATCCGCTGGACGATCTGCGGCGCGAGCCCGAGCGACGGCTCGTCGAGCAGGAGCAGCCTGGGCCGGGCGAGCAGCGCCCGCGCGATCGCGAGCATCTGCTGCTCCCCGCCGGACAGCGTGCCGGCGTTCTGGTCCAGGCGCTCGCGGATCCGCGGGAACAGCTCCAGCGCGCGGTCGCGGTCGCGGGCGACGCCGGTGGGATCGCCGCCGCGCAGGTAGGCGCCGAGCTGGAGGTTCTCGTCGACGGTGAGGTTGGCGAAGATGCCGCGGCCCTCGGGCACGTGGGCCAGGCCGCGCGCGACGATCGCGTGCGCCGGCAGCCCCGTGATCGGCTTCCCGGCGAGCCGCACGCGGCCGCCGCTCGGGCGGACCAGCCCCGAGATCGCGCGCAGCGCGGTGGTCTTGCCCGCGCCGTTGGCGCCGATCAGCGCGACGATCTGACCCTCGTCGACCGCGAAGCTCACGCACTGGAGCGCGTGGATCCCGCCGTAGTGGACATCGAGGTCCTCGACCGCGAGCAAGGCCGTCATGTCGCCCCGGGGGTGGAGGACGCGGCGGGCGCGCCGGCGTCGGCGGTGCCGAGGTACGCTTCGATGACCCGAGGGTCCTGCTGGATCGCCGCGGGATCGCCGGTCGCGATCGTGACGCCATGGTCGAGCACGGTGATCCGCTCGCAGATGTCCATCACCACCCCCATGTCGTGCTCGATCAGGAGGATCGCGACGTCGAACGCGTCGCGCAGACCCTGGATCAGCGCGCGCATCTCGCGCTTCTCGCCGGCGGCCATGCCCGCGACCGGCTCGTCGAGCAGGACCACCCGCGGCTCGGTGGCCAGCGCGCGCGCGATCTCCAGCCGGCGCTGCTCGCCGTACGGCAGGCTGCTCGCCTGCTCGGAGGCGCGGTGCGCGATCCCGAGCATGTCGAGCAGCTCGAGCGAGCGCTCGATGATCGCCTCCTCCTCGGCGAGGAACCGCGGCGTGCGGAGCAGGCTGGCGACCAGCCCGCTGCGCGCGCGCACCCCCGCCGCGGTGCGCACGTTGTCCAGGACCGAGAGGTTGGCGAACAGCCGGATGTTCTGGAACGTGCGCGCCACCCCGGCGCTCGCGATCGCCGACGGCCGCAGCCCGTCGATCCGGCGATCGCCGAGCCGGATCTCGCCGGCGTCGGGCCGGTACACGCCGGTCAGCAGGTTGAACACCGTGGTCTTGCCGGCGCCGTTGGGGCCGATCAGCCCGTACAGCCCGCGCGCCGGCAGGCTCAGCGTGAACCGATCGACCGCCAGCAGCCCGCCGAACGCGAGCGACAGGTCGCGAGCCTCGAGCACCGGCGGCGCGGCGGCGGACGCGACCACGGACGGTGCCGATCCGGCGGTCACGGCGCGTCCTCCGGCCGCGCGGCCCGGGCGATCGCGCGCGGCCCGCGCCGGTTGCCGGCGATCCGCCGCCACCACGCGGTGTCCCACAGCTCGCGGATCCCCAGCAGGCCCTGCGGCCGCACGATCATCACGACGATCAGCGCGAGCGCGTAGATCGGCATGCGGTAGTCCGAGAACTCGCGGAACAGCTCGGGCATCACCGTGAGGATCGCCGCCGCGGCGATCACGCCCGAGATCGATCCCATGCCCCCGAGCACGACCATGATCACGATGTCGATCGACTTCTGGAACCCGAGCTCGCGCGGGCTCAGCGTGGTGCCGAGCTCGTGCGCGAACAGGCCGCCGCCGATCCCGGCGAACAGCGCCGACATCACGAACGCCGAGACCTTGACCCGCGCGGTGTGGATGCCGACCGCCTCGGCGGCGACCTCGTTCTCGCGCACCGCGAGCAGCGCCCGGCCGCGGCTCGAGATCTTGAGCCGGTACGCGCACACCACCACGATCGTGACCACCGCGTAGACGTAGAAGATCCGCGTGTAGGTCGGCAGGCCGGGGAACCCGAGCGCACCGCCGAGGTGGCCGAGCGCCGCGGGCAGCGCGGTGCGCTCGGCCACGCCCGGAGCGAGCACGTCGTCGGTGCGCTGGATCACCACGCGCACGATCTCGCCGAACCCGAGCGTGACGATCGCCAGGTAGTCGCCGCGCAGCCGCAACGACGGCAGGCCGACCACGAGGCCGGCGACCGCGGCGATCGCCCCGCCGGCCGCGCAGCCGAGCAGGAACAGCAGGTCGCCGCCGCCGAGGAAGCCGCCGTGCAGGCCCGGCGTCCCCCACAGCCGGATCGAGCCGTAATAGGTCAGCCACGCCGCGGCGTAGCCGCCGACCATCATGAACCCGGCGTGGCCGATCGAGAACTGGCCGGCGAAGCCGTTGACGATGTTGAGCGACGACGCGGCGACGATCGCGATGCCGATGTCGAGGACGATCCTGGCGTAGAACGGCCCGATCGCCGGCGCGACCCACTGCTGGAGCAGCCACGCGAGCGCGACGCCGAGCGCCACCGGCCACGCCGAGGCCAGCGCGGCGGACCCGGCCCCGGTGCGATGCCCGGCGCGCTCGGCGACCCGCTCGGCGATCCGCTTCATACCTTCTCCACCAGGGTGCGGCCGAACAGCCCGGCCGGCTTGACCAGCAGCACGACGATCAGGATCGTGAACACGTAGATGTCGCGCAGCTGGGTCGACAGGTATGCCGCGCCGAACTGCTGCACGGCAGCGATCAGCAGCGCGCCGACCGCCGCGCCGCGGACGTCGCCGATCCCGCCGACCACCGCCGAGACGAACGCGGTCAGGCCGAGCAGCACCCAGGTCGAGTGCGTCGTGATCTGCAGGCTCTCGTACTTGAGGCCGTAGAGCAGCCCGCCGGCGGCGGCCAGCGCCGAGCCGATCGCGAACGTGACGGTGGTGACCCGGCCGATGTTGATGCCCATCAGCGACGCGACCCGCGGGTCGAACGACACCGCGCGCATCGCACGGCCGAGCCGGGTGCGATACACCAGCAGCTGCAGCGCGGCGACCAGCGCGACCGCGAGGACCAGCACCACGGTGTCGACCAGCCGGAGGTGGACGCCGGCGACCGCCGCCAGCGAGCGATCGGCGATCAGCGTCGGCATGTGCTGCGGGTTGGGGCCGAACGCCCACGGCAGCGTGCCGGTGTTCTGGAGCAGCAGCGACACGCCGATCGCCGTGATCAGCACGTTGAGCCGCGGCGCGTTGCGCAGCGGCCGGTAGGCGAGCCGCTCGATCGTCACGCCGAGGGCGGAGCACAGCACCATCGCGATCACCAGGACGACCGGTAGTCCGAGCGGTGACGGGGCGCTTGCGAAACCCAGGGCCTGCGCGATTGCGAACGCGATCCACGCGCCGAACGTGAACACGTCGGCGTGCGCGAAGTTGATGAACCGCAGCACGCCGTAGACCAGCGTGTAGCCGAGCGCGATCAGCGCGTACAGCGCGCCGAGCGCGAGCGTGTCGACCACGGTCTGCAGCAGCTTGCCGGCCGCCCCGCTGGTCTGCGCCCCGGCCGGCCCCGCCCCCGCCCCGGCGTCCTCGACCTCGGGGACCTCGGGCAGCGGCGCGGTCGGCGGAGCGATCGTCGCCGCGTAGCGCCGCTCGCCGTTCCTGATCACCAGCACGACCGCCGACTTCACCGGGTTGCGGTGCTCGTCGAGCGTGATCGTGCCGGTGACCCCGGGGAAGCCCGTCGTGCCGGCGATCGCGGCGGCGAGGTCGTCGCCGTCGAGCGACTTCGCGCGATCCATCGCGTCGAACAGGACCTGCCCGGCGTCGTAGCCCAGGGCGGTCAGCCCGTCGGGGACGAACCCGAACCGCTTCTGGAACCGCTCGACGAAGCCCTTGACGGCCGGCCGGTTCTCCTCGAACGAGTAGTGGTTCGAGTAGTAGTTGCCCTCCATCGCCGCGCCGCCGATCTCTGCGAGCTTCTCGGAGTCCCAGCCGTCGCCGCCGAGCAGCGGCACCGTGATCCCGATCTTGCGGGCCTGGATCGAGATGTTGCCGGCGTCGTTGTAGTAGCCCGGCAGGAAGATCGCCTCGGGGTTGGTGTCCTTGAGCGACTGGAGCTGGGCGGACAGGTTGATGTCGCCGCCGGTGTAGGCCTGGCGGGTCGTGATCGTGCCGCCGAGCGCGCGGAACGCGCGGTCGAACTCGCGGGCCAGGCCCTTGGAGTACGCCTGCTGCTGATCGTAGAGGATGCCGACCCGCGTCGCGTGCAGGTTGTCGTGCGCGAACTTCGCGACCACGTAGCCCTGGAAGCCGTCGATGAAGCACACCCGCGCGACCATGTTGCCGATCTGGGTCACCCGCTCGTTGGTCGACGACGGCACGACCATCGGGACGCGGTAGCTCTGGGCGACCGCGCCGCCGGCCAGCGACAGGCCCGACGACACCTCGCCGACCAGCGCGACCACGTGGTACTCGGTGATCAGCCGGGTCACCGCGGTGCCGGCCTCGGCGGCCTTGCTGGCATCGTCGAGCCGGATCACCTCGATCGGGCGGCCGTGGACCCTGTCGCGCGCGTTGCGCTCCTCGACCGCGAGCGTGAGCCCGTTCTTGTCCGACGCGCCGAACGTCGCCTCGGAGCCGGTCAGCGACGCGAAGTGGCCGATCACGATCGGCCCGCTGCCGGGGTCCTTCGAGCTGATCCCGGAGACCTTGGGCGACAGGTTGTCGCACGACGCGGCGAGCGCCACGAGGACCGCGGCCGGGGCGACGATCGATGCGACGACCCAGGCGCGCCGGGCGATCAAGCCGCGGCCCAGCCCGCGCGCGCGGCACCCGAACGTTCGTCGCGTCACTTCTGCGGCCTAGCCCGTAACGTGCCGTCGTGTCAACTGTTCGCTGGCGGTGCCGCAACACGCGCGCCCGGCGCATGGCTCGGAGGGATCGCGTCGTGCTACGAGGAGATGGGCCGGACTGCCCGCGGACATGACCGACACCGCCCCCGCCACCGCACGCTCGGAGGCAACCGGCGCGCAACGCGCGATGAGCCAGCACGCGCACCGCCAGCCTCACGGACAGGAGCTCGCCGCGCTGTCGCTCGGCGCGCTCGGCGTGGTCTACGGCGACATCGGCACCTCGCCGCTCTACGCGATGAGCGAGTGCCTGTCGCGCACCAAGGAGCATGCGATCGCTCCGGCGGCGAACGGGATGTACGACCCGGCGCAGGTGCTGGGCGTGCTGTCGCTGTTCTTCTGGGCCCTGATGCTGGTGGTGGTGTTCAAGTACCTGGTGTTCGTGCTGCGCGCCGACAACAAGGGCGAGGGCGGGATCCTCGCACTCGCCGCGCTGGTCGAGCAGGCCGACCGGAGCCCGCGGCGCAGGCTGTCGGTCCCGGTCCTGCTCGCGCTGTTCGGGGCCGGCCTGCTGTACGGCGACGGCGTGATCACCCCGGCGGTCTCGGTGCTCGGCGCGGTCGAGGGCATCTCGGAGCAGAACCCGGCGTTCAGCGAGCTGGTCGTCCCGATCTCGGCGGCGATCCTGATCGGCCTGTTCTGGGTCCAGCGGGTCGGCACCCACCGGATCGGCCGGGTGTTCGGCTGGGTGATGCTGCTGTGGTTCGTCGCGATCGGGGTCGCCGGCGGCCGCTTCATCGTGCAGCGCCCCGAGGTCCTGCTCGCGGTGTCGCCGCACCACGCGATCGCGTTCCTCGCCCGCAACGGCCTGCACGGCTTCCTGCTGCTCGGCTCGGTCGTGCTGTGCATCACCGGCGGCGAGGCGCTGTACGCCGACATGGGCCACTTCGGCCGCACGCCGATCCGGGTCGCGTGGTCGACCGTGGTGTTCCCCGGTCTGCTGCTCAACTACTTCGGCCAGGGCGCGCTGTTCCTCGAGGACGGCGCCAGGGTGTCCAACGGGTTCTACGACCTGGTCAGCGGCACGCCGTTCCTGTTTCCGATGGTGATCCTCGCAACCATGGCGGCGATCATCGCGTCGCAGGCCCTGATCTCGGGTGCGTTCTCGCTGACCCACCAGGCGGTCCAGCTCGGCTACCTGCCGCGGGTCAGCGTCGTGCACACCTCGCACAAGCACGAGGGCCAGATCTACATCCCCGAGGTCAACTGGCTGCTCATGGTGTCGTGCGTCGCGCTGGTGTTCGCGTTCCGGTCGAGCTCGAACCTGGCGGCGGCGTACGGCATCGCGGTGACCGGGACGATGGCCATCACGTCGTTCCTGTACTTCCTGGTCATGCGCCGCAACTGGGGCTACCCGCTGTACGTCGCGCTCGCGCTGTTCGTCCCGTTCGTCGCGATCGACCTGGCGTTCTTCTCGGCCAACACCGAGAAGATCGCGGCCGGCGGCTGGTTCCCGCTCGCGGTCGGCGTCGGCGCGTTCGCGATGATGACGACCTGGTGGCGCGGCCGCCTCGAGCTGTCCAAGCAGATGGAGAGCGGGACGATCCCCGACGAGCTGTTCCTCGCCGACATCGCCGAGACCCCGTTGCCGCGGGTGTCGGGCACCGCGGTGTTCATGACCTCGGGCACCGGCGGCATCCCCAACGTGCTGCTCCACCACGTCAAGCACAACAAGGTGCTGCACCGCCAGGTCGTGCTGCTGTCGATCGCGACCGAGAACGTGCCGTTCGTCGTGGGCAACCAGTCGCTGTCGGCGCGCGAGCTCGGCAACGGGTTCTACCGCGTGGTCGCGCGGGTCGGCTTCATGCAGCAGCCCAACGTGCCGCGCATCCTGTCGCGCTGCGAGCGCCACGGCCTGCAGGTCAACCCGGCCGACACCACGTACTACCTCGGCCGCCAGACCCTGCTGACCAGCGGCCATGCCCGGATCGCGCGGTGGCGCAAGATCCTGTTCTCGTTCCTGGCCAAGAACTCGCGCGCGCCGACCGAGTTCTTCCACCTGCCGCCCAACCGCGTCGTCGAGCTGGGCCTGCAGATCGAGCTGTGATCGGGCGAGGGGGTCTCAGCTCAGCACGACCGCCCCGGCCTGTCCGGTGTCGCGCGCGTCCGGATGCGCGACGTCGGCGACGCACAGCGGCGCAGACGGCTGCAGCATCGCGAGCTGGCGCAGCCGCTCGGTCGCAAATGCGCCGGCGAGGCTCTGGTAGAGCTCGCGCGGCGCGTGGCAGCGCAGCGCGGGCAACAGCTCGAGCTCCTCGCGCAGCGCGTGGCGCCGGATCAGCTCGCGGAGGTGGACCGCACGGTCGCGCCACACCGCGGTGCCCGGCCGGGCGCTGACCAGCGCGGCCAGCGCGCTCTCCTGGGTGAGGTGCGCGGCGCGCGCCTCGGCGAGCACCGGCTCGAGCGCGGCGATCGCGTCGAACCGGCCGAGCACGATGTCCTCGGCCTCGGCGTGCGAGGTCAGGCCGAGCCGCACGCCATCGAGGGCCGTGCTCAGCTGCGCGCGGGTGGCCGCCGGCTCCAGCAGGCGCATCAGCTCCTTCTGGACGTCGAGGTGATCGCGCTGAACGAGGGTCCCGAAGTCCGTCGGCATGGGGGCAGAGCACTGCAGGTGGGATGCCTGTGCAGTGAGCCGTTGTCAGGGGCACAGCGGGGGCCACCGCGCGAGTGTGATTACAACTGGCCGCCAGTAAATCTCTGATCTTGCGAGCGTTCCCGCCCGGAGGCGCACGGATTGTACGTGCGGTCCGGCGCGCCGAGAATACCCGTAGTGTCGGCGGTCGCCGGTTCCGCCTGTAGGTCACCGCCGACGATCACCCACGCCAGCTGGTCCAGAGGGATCGCGAGACGATATGCTGCGCGCGTGAGTCGAGCCGGGCGCCGCTTCGTCGCGAATCGCGGCGCCGTGGTCGGCGCGCTGCTCGTGATCGGCGTGCTCGGCATCGCGCTGATCGCGCCCGCGGTGTCGGCCCGGGACCCGCTGATCGGCGACGTCGACCATGGACTGTCCGAGCTCGGCGCGCCGCTGCCGCCGTCGCGCGACGCGGTGCTCGGCACGGACGAGCTCGGCCGCGACGTGTGGGCGCGGGTCGCCAGTGGTGCGCGGATCTCGCTGGCGATCGCGGCGCTCGCCACGGCGATCGCGCTGGTGATCGGCGTGGCGATCGGCCTCACCGCGGGCTACGCCGGCGGCGCGACCGACAGCGCGCTGATGCGGCTGGTCGACCTCGTGCTCGCGTTCCCGGTCCTCCTGCTCGCGATCCTGCTCGCCGCGCTGTTCCGCGAGGCCCGGCTGGCATCGTCGGTCGCGCCGGTGTTCGTCACGCTCGGACTGGTCAGCTGGACGACCATGGCCCGGGTGATCCGCGGCCGGACCCAGGTGCTGGCGCGCAGCGAGATGGTCGTCGCCGCGCGGGCGCTCGGTGCGAGCCCGGCGCGGATCCTGATCCGCCACATCCTGCCCAACCTCGGCGGCGTCGCGGCCGTCGTCGCGACGTTCGGGTTCGCCCAGAATCTACTGTCCGAGTCGGTGCTGTCCTACGTCGGGCTCGGGCCGCCGCCGCCGACCGCGAGCTGGGGCCGGATGCTCTACGAGGGCCGCGCCTACTACCGGATCGCGCCCCACCTGGTGCTCGCGCCCGGCGTCGCGATCGTGCTCGCGGTGGTCGGCTTCAACCTGCTCGGCGACGGCCTGCGCGACGCGCTCGACGCCCGGGAGGCGCGGTGAGCCGGCCACCGGTGTGCCGCCCGGCGCGGTCGAGCTGGGCGCTGGTCGCGCTCGCCGGGCTCGGTGCGGCCGCCTGCGACCCCGCCGATCACGGCCCGCGGTTCCGTCCGGCCGGCTCGCCGACGCCGCGCGCCGGCGGCACGCTGCGGTTCGCGGTCAAGGACTCGCTGCACACGCTCGATCCGACGATCGGCTACGACGAGATCGGCTACTACGTGCTGCACCCGCTGTTCGACACCCTGGTCGACTTCTCGCCGGCCGGCATCGACGTCGTGCCGCGGCTCGCCCGCCGGTGGTCGATCTCGCCCGACGGCCTGGTCTACGTCTTCGAGCTGCAGCCCGGGATCACGTTCAGCGACGGCGCGCCGATCACCGCCGCGCACTTCAAGTTCAGCCTCGAGCGCGCGCTCGCGGCCGCCGACTCGCCGTTCGCCGAGTTCCTCGCCGACATCGCCGGCGCGCGCGAGGTGATCGAGGGCAAGGCCGCGGCGTGCGCCGGGATCATCGCCGAGACCGACGGCCGGCTCGCGATCCGGCTCGCCCGTGTCAACCCGGCGCTGCTCGACGTCCTGGCGATGCCGTTCACGACCCCGCAGCGCCCCGAGCACGTCGCCGCCGCGGGCGATCAGCTGCGGCGCCGGCCCGACGCCACCGGGCCGTTCGAGCTCGACAGCTGGGACGAGGGCAACCGGATCGTGCTGCGCCGGAACCCGCACTACTTCCGGCCGCAGCGCGCCCACCTCGACGCGATCGTGATGCTGGAGAACATCCCGCGCGACACCCAGTTCCAGCTGTTCGAGCGCGGCGAGCTCGACGCCGCCGAGAAGCTCGCCGCGCCCGACTACCTGTTCGTGATGACCGAGCCGGCGTGGCAGCCCTGGGTCCACCACGCCACGGTGATGAACGTGTTCGGCTCGCGGATGAACGTGCGGATCAAGCCGTTCGACGATCGCCGGGTCCGCCAGGCGCTCAACTACGCGCTCGACAAGCGCCACACCGCGCGGTTGCTCAACGGCACGACCGTCCCGTCGCACGGCATCCTGCCGCCCGGCATGCCCGGCCGAGATCCCGACCTCGCGCCGTACCCGCACGACGTCGCGAAGGCGCGCGCGCTGCTCGCCGAGGCCGGCTACCCGCAGGGGTTCGACGTCGACTACCTGACGACCCACGACGAGGAGACCGAGAAGGTCGCCGGCTCGCTGCAGAGCGATCTCGCCGAGGTCGGCGTCCGGGTCCACATCACGGTGACGTCGCTGGCGACGTACCAGGCCGAGATCGGCCAGCCGACCCGCTCGGCGTTCTCGTTCGCGAGCTGGACCGCGGACTACCCGGATCCGACCGACTTCTTCGATCCGCGGTTCCACTCGCGATCGATCAAGCCGGCGGACTCGACCAACGACTCGTTCTACTCGAACCCCGAGCTCGATGCGCTGCTCGACGCCGCGCGCGCCGAGCTCGACCCCGGCCGGCGCGACGCGCTGTACCGCCGCGCCGAGCGCATCCTGTACGACGACGCGCCCTGGATCTGGGACTACCACCGGGTGATCACCGAGGTCACCCAGCCCTACGTGCGCGGCTACGAGCTCCACCCGATCTGGACCCGCGACTACACGTCCGCGTGGCTCGACCTCGGGCCGGGCGGCGCGCCGGTGCCGCGATGATCGGGACGATCGCGCGCCGGGCCGGCTGGACGGTCGTGGTGGTCTGGTTCGCGGTCACCGCGACGTTCCTGGTGACGATCGCGATCCCGGCCGATCCGGCGCGCGCGCTGGTCGGCCCGCACGCCACCGCCAAGGCGCTCGAGCGGGTCCGCGCGCACTACTGCCTCGATCGCGGCGTGGTCGGACAGTACGGCTGCTGGATCGCGCGGGTCGCGCGCGGCGATCTCGGCGAGAGCTATCGCAGCAAGCGCGCGGTCGCCGCGATCATCGCCGACCGGGTGTGGCCGACCGCGCAGCTCGCGCTCGCGGCGATCGCGCTCCAGCTCGCGCTCGGCGTCCCGCTCGGCATCCTCGCCGCGACCCGCCGCGGGCGGTGGCCGGATCATGCTGTCCACCTGGCGAGCTCGATCGCCCAGAGCGTGCCGGCGTTCGTCGCCGGGACCGTGCTGCTCTACGTGACCGCCTACCGCTGGGGCTGGTTCCCGATCGGCGGCTACGGCGCCGGCGGCTGGGACCGGCTCGCCCACCTCGCGCTGCCCGCGATGACGCTGGCCGCGGTCGGCACGGCGTACTATGCGCGGCTGGTCCGCGCCGAGCTGATCGACGTGCTGCGCGAGGACTACGTGCGCACGGCGCGCGCCAAGGGCCTGCCCGAGCGGATCGTGATCGGCCGCCACGCGCTGCGTAACGCGCTCGGCCCGATCGTCACGCTGGTCGGCCTCGATCTCGGGGTCTTGCTCGGCGGCGCGGTCGTGATCGAGCTGATCTTCGCGTGGCCCGGGCTCGGCCGCGAGATCCTGCAGGCGATCCTCGAGCTCGACATCCCGCTGATCCTCGGCGTCGCGATGGTGAGCGCGTGCGCGATCGCGATCGCCAACCTGATCGCCGACGTGGTCCAGCTCGCGCTCGACCCCCGGCTGCGAGAACCCGCATGACCAGCCCTCCATCGCCCGGCTCGCCCGGCTCGCCCGGCTCGTCCGGCTCGTCCGGCTCGTCCGGCTCGTCCGGCTCGTCCGGCTCGTCCGCACCGGGCTCCGATGCGCGGGCCCGCGCCCGCCACTTCGTGATCCTGCTCGGCTGGGTCAGCCTGTTCGCCGACCTGTGCTACGAGGGCATGCGCGGCGCGATCGGCGGTTACCTCGCCGCGCTGGGCGCCAGCGCCGCGGCGGTCGGCATGGTCGCCGGAACCGGCGAGGCGATCGGCTACGGCCTGCGCTACGTCAGCGGCGCGCTCGCCGACCGCACCCAGCGCTACTGGGGGCTGACCATCGCCGGCTATGCGACCAACCTGATCGTGGTGCCGCTGCTCGCGCTCGCCGGCAGCTGGCCGACGGTCGCACTGCTGGTCGGCCTGGAGCGGCTCGGCAAGGCGGTGCGCTCGCCGGCCAAGTCGACGCTGACCTCGTTCGCCGCGTCGGACCTCGGCGCCGGCAAGGCGTTCGCGATCAACGAGGCGATGGACCAGATCGGCGGGCTCGCCGGCCCGCTCGCGGTCACCGGCATCCTGCTGTGGCGCGGCGATACCTTGTCCGGCTACGCGTGGGCGTTCAGCCTGCTCGCGATCCCGGCGGCGATCACGATCGCCGTGCTGCTGCGCGCCCGCCGGCTCTATCCCGATCCGCGCGCGCTGGAGACCGCCGGGCCGGGCGATCCCGGCGCGCCGACCGCGCTGGGCCCGCGCTACTGGCTCTACCTGGTCGGGGTCGCGCTGGTGGCGATCGGCCTGGCGGACTGGCCGCTGCTCGCGTTCCACCTGAAGACCGCGGGCGTGCTCGCCGACCGCTGGCTGCCGGTCGCCTACGCCGGGGCGATGGCGGTCGACGGCCTCGCCGCGCTCGCCGCCGGCCGGCTGTTCGATCGCGACCGAGCGCGCGGCCGGACCGGGGCCGGCGTCGTCGCGCTGTTCGTGCTCGGCGGTGCCGCCTATGCGCCGCTCGTGCTGGCGTCGAGCGACGACGCGCCCTACCTGGCGATCGCCGGGCTCGCGCTGTGGGCGATCACGCGGTCGGCGACCGAGTCGATCGCCAAGGCGCTGATCGCGGCGATCGTGCCTCGCGGCCAGCGGGGGCGCGCCTACGGCCTGTACTACCTGATCTGGGGCGTCGCCTGGTGGGCGGGGAGCCTCGCGCTCGGCGTGCTCTACGACCGCGGGCGCATGGCCGCCGCCGCGCTGGCGGTGATCTCCCTGGTCGCCGGGGCCGCGATCGTCGCGCTGTCGGCCCGCGCCCGGTCCGCCGCTCCCGCGCCGGGCGTCCCGTGACCGGGCGGGTCAGGCGATCTGCCCGAGCAGCGCGTCGAACGGGATGTACTGGACCGCCACGCCGTGCAGCGCCGACAGCCGGGTGCACATCGCGGTGGCCGCGTGGTGGTTGAAGCTGTGCACGGTGATGGCGGGCGGCGGCCGGCGCATCGTCACGATGTGGTCGACCACGGCCATGCCGGTCGGGACCCTGCTGGGCGCGCCGGGAAGAACCCAGTGGTCATCCTCACATAGGTCGTGATCCAGGAACGCGGTCGAGATGGCACCCTCGTGAGCCCGCAGCGCATCGATCGCGTCAGCAGCGGTGAAAACGTACAGCAGCTGGTGACGGCGGGCGTAGCCAACTGCCTCGATGCGGGCCCGGAAGCGCGCATGGCGCACGCGGTCGTCATCGAGGAACAGCGCGTAATTCATGTACGAGGATACCCCCCTGGAGACATTCGGCCTGTGAAGCCGGTCCAGTGCAGGCCCTGTGCCGCAGAGCGCTGCACGGTGTTCCTCTTGACCCGTGACACACGGTTGGATTTCAATGGGACCGTGAACAGGGTGCGACGTTCCCCAGCGACGACCAGCGGTCGGAGCACTGCGAGGATCGTCCTGCGTCACCTGCTGATCGTGTGCGGTGTGGCCGGGCTTGCCGGGTGCATCGACAAGACCGATGCGGACTTCCGGGCCGAGGTCGCCGCGTCGATGCACACGGCGATGACCCAGAACCTGGCGGACATGGTTCAGGCCGCGCGCGAGCTCCAGACCGCAGCCCCGACCCACGGGTGGAACGTGGTGACCGATGCCCCCGCGATCAACAAGATGCGCGATGCCTGGAAGCGCGTGCGCATCGCCTGGGAGCAGGTCGAGGGCGCGGTCGCGCCGATGTTCAACGACCTCAACATCACGATGGATTCGCGCTACGAGGACTTCCTCCTGGCGCCGGGCAGCCACGGCGATCCGTACCTGTTCGACGCCAACGGCGTGATCGGCATGCACGCGGTCGAGCGCATCCTGTTCGCCCCGGTCACCCGCCCCGAGGTCGTCACGTTCGAGAGCGGGCTGCGCGGCTACCAGCAGGCGACCTACCCCGCGACCGACAACGAGGCGATCGCGTTCAAGACCCAGCTCGTGCAGCGCCTGATCGACGACGCGTCGCTGCTCGCGTCGAGCTGGAAGCCGGAGGACGTCAACATCGCCGCGGCGTACCAGGGCATGGTCGACCTGATGAACGAGCAGCAGGACAAGGTCAAGCTCGCCGCGACCGGCGCCGAGGAGTCGCGGTACTCGAACGTCACGCTGGCCGATCTGCGCAACAACCTCACGGGGACCCACCAGGCCTACGACCTGTTCCGCGAATGGATCCACTCGAAGTCGTCGGCGGCGAGCTCGGATCAGCAGGTCCAGGACCAGTTCTCGTCGCTGAAGACCGCCTACGCCGTGACCCCCGGCGAGTCGCTGCCTGCGGCGCCGCCGGGCTGGAATCCGAGCAATCCAACCCTGGACTCCGACTTCGGCAAGCTGTGGCAGCAGGTCCACGACTCGGTCGATCCGGACAGCCAGGGCTCGGTCGTGTTCGAGATGAACCGGATCGCCGAGCTGCTCGGGTTCACCGCGGCCATCACCGATCCGCCGATGGTGCACATGCGTCGCGTCCGCTGAGCTCCCGAGGGCTCCGCCCTCCCGACTATCACGGCGATAGCCGCGGTCGGTGTGCCCCGCGCCGCGGGAGCTGCGGGCGCCTGCCGGCGCGCCGGGGGTCCACGACCTGCCGCCGCCGGGCGACGTCGCCCGCGCGCTGGCCCTGGCGCTCGCGGTGCTCGCCGCGCCGATCGCGCTGGGCAGCCTGCGCGCCCGGCGGCCGGTCGCGCGGGCCGCGGCGCTGCGCACGCTGGCCGGAGCAGGCTGCCTCGGCGGCCTGGCGCTGGCGATCGCGGGGCTGGCGCCGGCCAACGGCCGCGGCGCGCTGCTCGCCGCCGGAGGCCTGGCGTGGGGCGCGATCGCCGCGGTGACCCTGCACATCCAGCAGACCCTGCACGCCTTCGAGTGGGCGCGCGAGGTCGCCGCGTTTGCCGTCGATGCGCTCGATGCGCTCGGCGGTCTGCAGTAGCCCGCGCTGCCCACGCGCATGCTGCGCCGGGGCCCGCCGGCGCCGGCGATCGCGTGACCGATCCCACGCGGAGCCCAACTGCGTAGGCGTGGCGCCTCCGGCTACAGTAAAATACCTACATGCGCGCATGGGTTCTAGCGCTGGCGCTCTGGGGCTGCGGATTTTCCTCGTCCACCGCGGACGGCACCGGCAACGGCAGCGGCCAGGGCCCCGGTGGCATGCTGCCGCCGGACGGCTCCGGCGGCGGCTCCGACACCGGCCCGGTGCACGTCTGCCTGGGCACGTTCGTCAACGTCTGCGCCGATGCGCCGCGCGGCGCGCTCCGCCTGATGACCGCGACGATCGACACCTCGGACATCTCGCCGACGAGCAAGTGCTTGCCCGCCGCCGCCTACAGCACGGTGCCCGCGGTCGACGCGTGCGTGATCGCCAGCCAGACGATCGCGATCCCGAGCGGAAGCACCGTCTCGGTGACCGGCAACCGGCGGCTGATCTTGCTCGCCGACGAGACGCTGACGATCAGCGGAACGCTCGATGCCGCGAGCCATCGCAAGGCGCTCCCGGGCCCCGCCGCAGATTCGGGCCCGTGCCCGACCGCCGGCAGGGCTCCGACGACGGCCACCGAGGGAGGCGGTGCCTGGGGTGGCACGTTCGGCAAGCCGGGCAACAACGGCGGCAACACCCCGGGCGGCGGCATGGGCGGCATGGCGGGCAGTGCGCTGCAGATCACCGCGCTCGGCGGCGGTTGCCCGGGGGGCAACGGCGCCAACAACGGCGGCGGCACCGGTGGCGGCACCGGCGGCCACGGCGGCGGTGCGGTGCTGCTGCTCGCCGGCCAGAGCATCCAGGTCGACGGCGCGGCCGACGCATCCGGCGCCGGCGGCAGCGGCGGCAAGGCGCGCGGCGGGGGCGGCGGCGGCGGCACCGGCGGCATGATCGTCCTCGAGGCGCCGGCCGTCGCGATCCCCGGTCAGTGCTTCGCCAATGGCGGCGGCGGCGGCGAGGGCAGCAGCGGCTTGCTCGACGGGGCGGGCGGCGGCGAGTCGGGCACGCCCGACGACACCCCGGGCGGGGGCTCGAGCGCCTCCGTCGGGGGCACGGGCGGCGACGGCGGCGTCGGCAAGACCGGGAGCAAGGGCGGCGGCAACGGCGGCGTGTTCGGCGCGGATACCGGCGGCGGCGGCGCCGGCGGTGGCGGCGTCGGGATCATCAAGATCATCTCGGCGGATCCGGGAAACAACGGCGACCTCAAGAAGGTCTCGCCGCCTCCGAGCTGAGCGCTCGCGAGCTTCGCCGTGACCGCGCTCAGTGGCCGCGGAACGCCTCCTCGAGCCACCACGACGCGTGCGACGACGCGACCTTGGCGTCGATCACCAGCGGATGGCGGCGCGCGCCGGACAGCCAGTCGGCCACCGCGCCGAGGTCGTCGCGCGACCGCACGGTCGCCCCGGCGCAGCCGAAGCCGCGGCCGATCGCGGCGAGATCCTCGTCGGGGAACCGCACGATGTCGAGCGGGTGGCCGTGCGGGCCGAAGTGGTGGACCTCGGCGCCGTACGCGGCGTCGTTGTAGACGACCACCACCAGGGGCAGGCCGAGCCGGACCGCGGTGGTGAGCTCGCTCGCCGACATCAGGAAGCCGCCGTCGCCGAGCGCCGCGACGGTCAGCCGCTCGGGGCGGGCGACGGCGGCGCCGAGCGCGCTCGCCAGGCCCAGGCCGATCGACTGGTAGGCCTGCGTGAAGCAGAACCCGGCCGCGTCGGGGACGCGCAGGAACATCGACGGGTAACCCATGAAGTTGCCCGAGTCGATGACCACGGTGCGCTCGGCGGGCAGCAGATCGTCGAGCGCGATGCTGAGCGTGCGCGGATCGATCCGGCCGCCGCCGGTCTCGTCCTTGTATGGCACCGTGCGCCAGCGGCCCTCGGCGGCGATCCGCGCCTGCAGCGCCGGGCTCCGCCACCCGGGCGATCGCGGCGCGCCGCGCCGGTCGAGCTCGGCGGCGCACGCCCGCGCCACGGCGGCGAGCTCGCCGCACACCGCGACGTCGACCGCGCGGTTGACGCCGATCGCGGCCGGGTTGAGGTCGACCTGCGCGACCACGGTCCCGGCGGCGATCAGCCGGCCGTGCCGCGTCGTCCACATGTTGAGCGTGCTGCCCCACGCGACGATCAGATCGGCCTGGGGGAGCAGCTCGGCGGTCAGCGGGGTGGCGAACCCGCCCGACACGTCGAGGTACCACGGGTCGCCGGCAAACAGGCCCCTGGCCGCCGCCGATACCGCGAGCAGCGCGCCGCAGCGCTCGGCGAGGGCCGCGAGCTCGCCGCGCGCGCGGGCCGCGTCCCGGGCCGCGCCGCGCCCGGCGATGAACACCGGCCGGCGGGCGGCGACCAGCGCGTCGACCAGCACGTCGATCGCGGCCGGGACCGCCATCCCGGCGACTCCCTCGACCTCCCGGTCGGGCGGCTCCGGCGCGGTCTGCCCGGCGGCCTGGGCCTGGACGTCGAGCGGCAGGCCCAGCACCACGGTCTGGCCCGCACCGGCCACCGCGGCCCGGCAGGCCTCGGCGACGTCGGTCGCGACCCGCTCGGCGGTGACCCGGCGGAATCCGGCGCCGATCGCCGCGGCGATGGCGGGCAGATCGACGAAGAAGTTCGACCGCGGCTGGGTCGCCTCGGGCGCGAGCACCACCAGCGGCGTGCGGCTCTTGGCGGCCTCGACGATCCCGGTGAGCGCGTTGGTCACGCCGGGGCCCTGATGCACCGACAGCGCCGTCAGCCGGCCCGATACCCGGGCATATGCGTCGGCCATGCTGGCGGCGCCGCCCTCGTGCGCGGCCGGGATGAACCGCGCGCCGGCCGCGATCATCGCGTTGGTGACGTGGAAGTTGCCGCTGCCGACCACCCCGAACACGTGATCGATGCCGGCCGCGACCAGGCCGCGGCCGACCGCCTCGCTCACTTTCATGTCCGCTCGACGAGCGCCAGCGCGCGGCACGGGCTGCCCGAGCCGCGCACGATCGGCAGCGGACCGACGAACACGACCGCGCCGGTCGGCGGCAGCCGCGCCAGGTTCTGCAGCTGGGTCAGCCCGTACTTGTCGTGGCCGAGCAGGAACGAGTGGCACGGGAACGCCGGATCGAACGAGTGCGCGGCACCGGCGTCGGTGCCGACCGTCTCGACGCCGACGCCCAGCACCGGCGCGCTGTCTGCGATCCACCGCGCGCACTCCACCGAGATCCCCGGCGTGTGACCGGCGTTGAGGAACTGGTCCTCGTCCTGCGCGCGCGCCGACCACCCGGTGCGGAACAGCAGCCAGCCGCCCTTGGGCAGCGGCCCGTGCTGGTTCTGCCAGGCATCGAGATGCTTCATCTCCAGCAGGAAGTCCGGATCGGCGGTCGCCTCGGCGGAGAAGTCGAGCACCGCCGCCGGCGCGATCAGCCGGCGCGCCGGCAGCTGCGAGACATCGGCCCCGTCCTTGCCGGTGATCCAGTGGATCGGCGCGTCGAGGTGCGTGCCGGTGTGCTCGCCGGTCGTGATGTTGTTCCAGTACCAGGCCGGACCGGCCTCGTTGTACCGGCTGATCTCCTGCAGGCCGAACCGCCAGGTCTGCCCCAGCGGCTCGGGCAGCTTGAGGATCGGCGTCTGTGCCGAGAGCGGCGCGGTCAGGTCGATGACCTCGACGGCGCCCGATGCGATGGCGGTGACCAGATCGGAGAGCACGGTCATGCCGCGAGGCTACGCAAGTGGTCGCCGCGAATCAATGCACTTGCAGCCGCGATCGAAGGGATGGTCCGCGGACCGGCCGGGCAGTCCGGCCGCGATGCGCCTGCACCCGCCCCCCGCGGCGATCGGCAGAGGCGATCGCCTGGTGGTCTGGTCCCCGGCCGCCTGGGTCAGCACGGCCGGCACGGGCGTTCCATGGCTGCACGCTCGGCTCGATACCCGGGCCAAGCACTTCCGGCGCGCGCCGTATCGTTCGCCAGGACGTACGTCCGGTATCCGGACATCATCAGTTCGAAAGCATCGGTGTCCAAACATCGCCAATGCTCAACCCGAGCACAAAAACACGCAGCTCGACGCGGCCATTTTCTGGGTCACGCCGCTCGTTCGTGGCAGTCTGCAGACCATCATGCGCAATCGCTACGATCAGCTCGCCAAGCAGATCGGCAAGGCGGTGCTCGAGGGTTCCGGCCTCACCGTTGTCCACGCCGAGATCACGCCGGAGCCGCTCCACGCCGACCTTCTCCACGAACCCGATCCGGCGAAGGCCGCCGAGCGCAGGCGCCTGGGCCTTCTCGGCCGACTGGTATCGCTGCCCTGCCTGCTGGAGCCGTACAGTGACGCACCCAGCGCCGAGGAGTTTCGCGCCTGTCTGACCAAGCACCTCGCGTGGTGGCAGCAGCGTGCCCGCCAGCAGCGTGCCGACGGCAAGAAGTCTGAGGAGCGGCCGCGACGCAAGCCCGTGGATCCATTTCTCTGGATCCTCTGCGGCGGCGCTCCAAGCAGCATCCTGACCAAGCTGACGCTCAAGGCTACATCCGAGTGGCCAGCGGGCGTGTATCTGTTCGGCAACGATGTGCTTCGTGTGGGCTTCGTCATCGCGAGCGAGCTACCGCGTGAACGCACGACGCTGCTGGTTCGTCTGATGGCGGCGGGTTCGGCGCTGCCGCAGGCCATCGAAGATCTGCACGCCCTTCCGCGGGACGCATACGAGCGTTCCGCTGTCGAACGCCCGCTGCTACACTTCCAGACGGCCGTCGCGCAGCAACCGACCCGGACCCCCGACGAGCAGGAGTTCCTGAACACCATGCTGAAGACCTGGGAAGAAACCCGGAACGAAGGACGCATCGAGAATGCAGCGGAGGACGTCGTTGACGTGCTTCGCGCGCGTGGTATCGCGGTGCCCGCCGCCGTGCACAAGCGCATCCTGGCGCAGAAGGATCCGAAGCAACTGAAGATCTGGCTCAAGAAGGCAGCCGTCGCCGAATCAGTCGACGATCTGTTCACGAGCCGGAGCTGAGAACGTCGTCGACCGTATCCTCACGACCGCGGCTCGGGGGACGGCTCGACGATGACCAGGAGTTCATGAAACCGCCGCCGCGCATCAGCGCGCTGAGCCCTCGATCTCGATCCCGAAGCTCTCGAGGAACCGGCTCACCGTCATGTAGTAGCCGATCACGAGGGTCAGCTCCTGGAGCTGGCGCACCGGCATGCGCTCGGCGAGCGGCTGGAACGTGTCGTCCGAGGCCCGGACGTTGCGCACGACGTCGTCGGTGAACCGCACGACCAGGCGCTGGAGCTCGTCGAACGCGGGGTCGTCGGGGCCGTGCCGGATCGCGGCGATCAGGTCCTCGGACATGCCGAGGCCGCGCGCGATCCGCTCGTGCTGGAATACCTCGTAGCGCGCGCTGGACAGCGCGCCGACCCGCAGGATCGCGATCTCGCGCAGCACCGGCGGCAGGTCGGCCTTGAACCACAGGTGGTTGCCGAACTGGACGAACGCCCGGAGCAGGCCCTCGCCGCCCGCCAGCATGCGGAACAGGTTGAGCGGCGGCAGCTTGGCGAGCTGGTCCTGGGTCTCGGGCAACAACGTCTTCGGATCCGGATACGGAATACGTGCCATCGCGGCCTCCTCACACCAGCTTGACCAGCTGCTTGCCGAAGTTCTTGCCCTGGAGCATGCCGAGGAACGCCCCCGGCGCGGCCTCCAGGCCCTGGGCCACCGACTCGCGATACTTGATCGCCCCGGTCGCGACCCCGGCGCCGAGCTCGGCGAGCGCCTTGGGCCACAGCGCGGGGTGCTCCGAGACGATGAAGCCCTGGATCTTGAGCCGCTGGGTCAGGATCAGCCGGGGCAGCGCCATCGGGGTCGCCGTGTCGTTGTAGCCGGCGATCATGCCGCACACCGCGATCCGGCCGAACGGGTTCATCTGTAGCATCACGGCGTCGAGCACCGCGCCACCGACGTTCTCGAAGTAGCCGTCGATGCCCTTCGGGGTCGCGTCGCGCACCATCGCCTGGAGCGACTCGGGGGTGGCGGCGGCCTTGTAGTCGACGCACGCGTCGAACCCGAGCTCGCGGACGACGTACTCGCACTTCGCCTTGCCGCCGGCGACGCCGACCACGCGGCAGCCCTTGGCCCTGGCGAGCTGGCCGACCACGCTGCCGACCGCGCCCGAGGCCGCGCTGACCGCGACGGTCTCGCCCTCCTTGGGCTCGCAGATCATGTTCAGGCCGTACCACGCGGTGACGCCGGGCATGCCGACCGCGCCGAGGTACGCCGACAGCGGGATCCGCGAGCTATCGAGCTTGCGCAGCGCCGAGCCCCGCTGTGGCCCGGTCGAGGACTCGCCGTCGGCGACCACCACGGCGTACTCCTGCCAGCCGCCCATGCCGAGCACCTGATCGCCGACCGCGAACCGCTCCGAGCGGGTCGCCGCGACCTCGCCGACCGTGCCGCCGATCATGACCTCGTCGAGCGGCTGCGGCGCGGCGTACGACTTCGCGTCGCTCATCCGGCCGCGCATGTACGGATCGAGCGACAGATAGTGATGGCGCACCAGCACCTGGCCGGGCGCGAGGTCCGGGATCGGGACGGTCTCCAGGCGGAAGTTGTCCTCCCGCGGCGCGCCGGTCGGGCGCGAGGCGAGCACGATGCGGCGATGGGTGGTGGGCATATCTGCTCCTGGCAGCTTCGCCAGGCAGCCTACACCCACCCGCCGGTCGGTCGGCGCCCGGCGCGCGGTCACATCCCGAGATACGCGGCGCGGATCTCCGGATTGCCGGCGAGCTCGGCGCTGGTGCCGGCGAGCCGCAGCCGGCCGGTCTCGATGATCACGCCGCGCTCGGCGACCGCCAGCGCCTTCTGGAGGTTCTGCTCGACCAGCAGGATCGTCATGCCGCCGCGGTGCAGCTCGCCGACCGCGCGCATCAGCTGGTCGACCACGACCGGCGCCAGGCCGAGGCTGAGCTCGTCGACCATCAGCAGCGACGGCTCGCTCATCAGCGCGCGGGCGATCGCGCACATCTGCTGCTCGCCGCCCGACAGGCTGCCGGCGAGCTGGCGGCGGCGCTCGTCGAGCCGCGGGAACAGATCGAACATCCGCGTCAGGTTGCCGCGCACGCGGCCGCGCGCCCGCCGGGTGTACGCCCCGAGCTCCAGGTTCTCGAGCACGGTGAGCTGCGGCCACAGCTCGCGGCCCTCGGGGACCAGCGCGAGGCCGAGCTCGGCGCGAGCGGCCGCCGGCAGCGCCACGAGCGACCGGCCGCGGAACCGGATCGCACCGGCGCGCGGCGGGCGCAGCCCCATGATCGCGCGCAGCGTGGTGGTCTTGCCCGCACCGTTGGAGCCGAGCAGCGTGACGATCTCGCCGCGCCGGACCTCGAAGCTCAGCCCGTACAGCACCTGGACATCGTCGTAGAACACGTCGATCGCCTCGACCTCGAGCAGCGGCGGCTCGACGCTGCCCGCCGCGCGGTACGGCGATCCGGCGCCGGCGTCACCCTCGGCCTCGCCCGTCACGGCACCGCCTCCCCGGCGGCAGGTGCCTCGCTGCCGAGGTACGCGGCGATCACGCGCGGGTCCGACACCACGTCGCGCGGCGCGCCCTCGGCGATCCGCTTGCCGTGCTCGAGGACGATGATGCGGTCCGACAGGCTCATCACCGCCGGCATGACGTGCTCGGTCATCACGACCGACACGCCGCGCCCATCGCGGACCCGGCGGATCAGCTGCGCGAACGCCAGCGCCTCGGCCGGGTTGACCCCGGCGACGACCTCGTCGAGCATCAGCACGCGCGGCCCGGTCGCCAGCGCGCGCGCGAGCTCCAGCCGCTTGCGCCCGGCCAGGGTCAGCGAGCCGGGCGACTGGTCGTAGCGATCGGCGAGGCCGACCAGCTCGAGGACGTCGGCGGCGCGGTCGCGCGCGTGGCCGGCCACGCCGCCGTGGGCGTGCATCGCGGCGACCACCACGTTCTCGAACACCGTCAGGTTGGCGAACGGCCGCACGATCTGGTGGGTGCGGACGATCCCG
Organism: Kofleriaceae bacterium; assembly: GCA_041495365.1. GTDB lineage: Bacteria > Myxococcota_A > Polyangia > Haliangiales > Haliangiaceae > JABFXX01. Next base: position 26,003 of record JBGQCL010000101.1, read on the forward strand.
GCGCGGACCCGGCGGTGCGCCGCGAGCCGGGTCACCGGCTGGCCGTCGAGCAGGATCTCGCCGGCGGTCGGCCGCAGCGAGCCGGCGATCAGGCTGAACAGCGTGGTCTTGCCGGCGCCGTTGGGGCCGATCACGCCGAGGATCTCGCCGGCGCCGAGCGCGAGGTCGACGCTGTCGAGCGCGGTGAGCCCGCCGAACCGCCGCGTCAGCCCGCGGGTCTGGAGCAGCGCCACGGCTACGCCCTCCCCTCGGCCGGCTTCGGCCCCCGTGCGCGGCGCGCCACGCGGCCCATCACCCGGCGGCCCAGGCCGGTCAGCCCGAGCGGCTCGAACAGGATGATCGCGATCAGCAGCACGCCGTACAGCCCGAGGTGAAGCTCGGGATACGACGCCAGCAGGGTGGTATCGACGAGCACGAACACCGCGGCGCCGAGTACCGGCCCCAGGGCGGTCCCGATCCCGCCGATCACCGCCATCAGCACGAACCCGATCGAGCGCTCGAATCCGAACGTGTCGCCGGGCTCGATGAAGCTGGCGTAGGACGCGCTGATCCCGCCGCACAGCCCGACCACCGCGCCGGACAGCATGAAGATCAGGTCCTGGTAGAGCGTCGCGGAGATCCCGACGTCGGCGGCAGCCTCGACGTCGGCCTTGATCGCGAGCAGCCTGAGCCCGAAGCTCGACCGCCGGATCACGACCGACGCCGCGGCGACCGCCGCCGCCAGCCCCAGCGCCCACCAGTAGAGCTGGTACTGGAAGTCCGCGTCGATGGGCAGCGACAGTCCGGTCGCGCCGCCGGTGAACTTCTCCCAGTAGGTGAACACCACCCGGCTGGCCTCACCGACGCCGATCGTCGCGATCGAGAAGTACGGCCCGCGCAGCCGGAGCAGCGGATGGGCGCCCAGCGCGAACACGCCGGCCGCCAGCGCGCCGGCGAGCCAGCACAGCTGCGGCGGCAGGTGGAGGTCGAGTATCAGCCGCGCCGCCACGAAGCCGCCGACCCCGAACGTCGCGGCGTGGCCGAAGCTGACCTGCCCGACGAACCCGCCCATCCAGTTCCACGCCAGCGCCGCGGCGATCAGGATGTACGCACGGGTCAAGAGGTTGTGGTTGTAGAGCGACAGATCGAGCGCCGGCAGCGCGGCGAGGACCGCGCACACGGCGACGAAGGCCCGGGCCGTGGCGCGCGGGATCAGCGGCGGCGCGGTCATGCCAGGACCCGGTGGCCGAACAAGCCCCCCGGCCGCAGCACCAGCACCAGCACCAGCAGCAGGAAGCCGACCGCCGAGGTCAGGTACGACGGCAGGATCAGCACCGCGAACACCTCGGCCGCCGCGACCACGAGCGCGGCGAGCACCACCCCGGACATGCTGCCCAGCCCGCCGAGCACGACCACGACGAACGACTTGAGCAGCTCGGACGACCCCGACGCCGGGTTGAACGAGAACACCGTCGCGAGCAGCACGCCGGCGACCCCGGCCAGCGCGGTGCCGATGCCGAACGTCAGCAGGTAGATCCGCTCGACGTCGATGCCGACCAGCGTGCAGCTGTCGGCGTTCTGCGCGACCGCGCGGATCGCGCGCCCGAGCAGGGTGTGGCGAAGCAGCAGGTGAAGCCCGACCGCGATCCCCAGGCCGATCGCGAGCACGACCAGCCGGGTCAGCGACACGTGGGTGCCAGCGATCGCCAGCGAGCTCGACGAGTACGCGGTGCGGATCGTCCGGTCGTTGCCGGTGAACAGCAGGTACGCGATGTTGCGC
>JBGQCL010000102.1:0-27661 GCA_041495365.1 Kofleriaceae bacterium
CCCGGTCGCGCAGCGCGAGAACTGGCTCGACCTCCATGCCGCCGAGGACGCGACGGCGATCGTCGCCGGACCCGCGGAGCTGCCGCGGTGGAAGACGTTCGGCCAGACGCCGCCGGTCACGACCACCGACGCGCCGCCACCAGCCCTGATCGGCTGGGCGATCAGCTCCCCGCTGCTGGTGGTGACCCAGGCGACGCGCAGGCTGATCCTGACGCTCGGCGTTCCGGCCAAGGACTTCGGCGACCGCGGCATCGCCAGGCTGTTCCCGCCGAACGCGGCGCTCGACCAGCTGCCGTTCGAGCTCCAGATCAGCACCCAGAAGGGCTGGCTGCCGCTGACCGTCAGCGCGATCGTCGGCGATTACCGGACGCTGAGCCAGGTGTCGCGCGCGGTGCCCGACGCGCCGCGGGCGATCCAGCTCACGGCGACCCTGGCCGAGGACGCCGCTCCCGCGGCGCCGAACCCGACCACCGCATGGGCGGGCGCGTGGCCGGTGCTCCGGGTCATGCTGCGCCGGACCTGGGATGCCAGTCGCGGACAGTACACCTCGCGCTACGAGCCATTCCGCGACTTGCCGCTGGTCGCCGCCCACCTCCGGGTCGAGGTCAATGGCCTGACGCCCTCGGCGATCCAGAACGATGACGCGGTGCTCAACGCCAGGAAGCCGTTCGAGCCGTTCGGCAGCCGGCCGGCGGTTGGCTCCCGGTTCTACATCGGCGACCCCGAGCTCGTGGTCAAGCGACTCGATAGCCTGACGTTCCACATTGACTGGATGTGTGGACCGACCGACCTGGCGCAGCAGTACGCGAACTACGACGGCGCGCCATCGTCGTTCGCCGGTACGTTCACGACCCAGATCAACCTGATCGACAACCACGTGCGCACCCAGCTCAGCGCGTCGAGCAACCTGTTCGCCGGCAGCGACGCGACCAGGCGGCAGGACATCCCGCCGTTGAACCTGCCCACAACCCTCGGCCACAGCTACGGGCCGTCGTCGCCTCCTCCGGCCGATCCCCAGGTCACGGCGTGGCCGCGCTACTTCGAGTGGGAGCTGAATACCGACTTCAAGCACCAGACGTATCCCGCCGCGGCCGCGCAACGAGCGCTCGAGATGACCGCGGCGCTGATCAAGACGCCGGCCAGCGTCACGCCGGCGAGCTACCAGGTCAAGCCGCCGTACGCGCCGAAGATCAAGACGCTGCGCATCGACTACGCGGCCCAGACCGAGGTGGTCCTCGGCGGCGCGCAACCCGCGGCCGGGACCGACCGGCTGTTCCACATCCACCCGTTCGGTGCCAGCCCGATCGCCGCCGAGGCCGACGCGACCGGCACGCCGGTCCTGCCGCGCTACGAGCACGAGGGCGAGCTCTACCTCGGCATCCAGAACGCCCGGCCACCGGAGACGCTGTCGCTGCTGTTCGAGATGGCCGATGGCAGCGCCGATCCCGATCTGCCGCCGGCGGATATCGAGTGGAGTTACCTCAGCGGCGACGTCTGGGTCACGCTGCAGGACGGCCACGTCCTGCTCGACACCACCCATGGCCTGATCGACTCGGGGATCGTGCAGATCGCGCTGCCGCCGGCCGACCCGAGCACCCGGCTGCCCGGTGATCTCTACTGGATCCGGGCCGCGATTGCCAGTCACCCGGACAGTGTATGCGACACGGCGGGAATCCACACCCAGGCGGTGTCGGCGACGTTCGACGACCACGGCAACGCGCCCGACCACCACGCGCACAAGCTCCCGGCGCGCAGCATCGCCGGCCTGGCCCGGCGGATCCCGCAGATCGCCGCCGTCGAGCAGCCCTACCCGTCGCGCGGCGGCCGGGCGGCCGAGGCCGAGACCGGCTTCTTCACCCGGATCAGCGAGCGGCTCCGGCACAAGCAGCGCGCGCTCACGCCGTGGGACTACGAGCGCCTGGTGCTCGAGCGGTTCCCCGCGATCGGGAAGGCGAGGTGCCTCCCGGCCGATCCCGACAACCTCGGCGCGGTCCAGATCATCGTCATTCCGCAGATCCAGGGCCAGTCGCTGGCCAACCGGTTCGAGCCCAAGGTATCCGCCGCCCAGATCGCCGACATCACCGCGTACCTCGCCGGCCAGAGCCCACCCCACGCGGCGCTCCACGTGCGCAACGCGCGGTTCGTCCAGGTCAAGGTCCGGGTCGGCGTCCGGTTCCAGGGCACCGGCGACGAACGCTTCTACAGGAGCCTGCTCGAGGACGAGCTCGATCGCTACCTGTCGCCGTGGGCGTTCGACGACGGCGCCGAGATCGCGATCGGCGGCAAGATCTTCGCCAACAGCATCGTGAGCTTCGTCGACGGACGCGACTACGTCGACTACGTCGCGAACATCGAGCTGTTCAGCAGCGACGACGGCGGACGCACGTTCCAGCTCGCGGTGCCGCAGCCGTCCCAGGGCTACTTCGTGTCCACCGATCGGCCCGACGCCGTCCTGGTCACGGCCCGGGAGCACGACCTCGACATCATTCCGGACACGGGATACACGGCCGTGTCGTTCACCGGCATCAACTACCTGAAGATCGAGCTCGACTTCATCGTCGCGGGCTCGGCATGACTTGGGAACTTCCAGCGCACACGGAGCACCTCTATGCCGCAGCCCACCACACGATCCCGGGGCGACCTCAAGACGTTCTTCGTCAAGAACGCGATCCCCACCGAGAGCAACTTCGCCGACCTGATCGACGGGATGCTCAACCAGCGGGACGACGGCATCGCCAAGCTGCCCAACGACGCGCTGATGATCGTCGCCGCGGGTGACGCGACCAGCCAGAAGAAGGCGATCCACTTCTACGCCGCCGCGGGCGACACCGATCCGAGCTGGACGCTGGGCCTCAACCCGCGCCAGAACCCCGCCGACGCGGCCACCGCGAAGCCCGGCTTCAGCATCAGCGACGGGGCCGGGAACAGCCGGCTGTTCGTCGAGCGCACGACCGGCCGGATCGGCGTCGGCACGGTCGGGCCGCTCCAGGCTGCGCTGCACATCGACCGCGGCGCGGCCAACGACCCCGCCGTGATGCTGAGCTCGTCCGGCCCCGGCTGGGGCTCGGGGCTGCAGCTCAAGAACACCGCGGCCGGCGCCGCGCGGACCTACGGCATCTATGCCGGAGGCGGAACGCTGCACTTCGCCGACGTCGACGCCTCAGCCGATCGCCTGGTGATCTCGCCCGACGCGGTGTTCGTCCCCGGCAAGCTCACGATCGGCGTGAGCACGCCGGTGAGCGACCTGACGCTGCGCCGGGACGCCGCAGGCGCGCTCGGCCCTGCGATCACCTTGATGAACGCCGCCGGGAGCCCGGGGGCCGGCGGTGCGCTCGACTTCGACGGCTACAACGTCGGACCGAATCTGCCGACCGCGCGGCTGCAGTCGCTCGACGATGGTAGCTTCTCGAGCCACCTCGTGTTCTCGACCAAGAACCCGGGCGCGGCGGCCAATCCGCTCGCCGAGCGGATGCGGATCGCGAGCAACGGCACGGTGTCGTTCACCGCTGCGATCACGCCGTCGACCGGCAACTTGTCGACGCGTGGCATCCAGTTCCCCGCCAACCCCGGCCTCGGCAGCGGCGACGAGGCCTTCATCCGCTACTACGCGGTCGCCGGCGAGGACTGCAAGCTGATGATCGGCATCAACAACGACCCCAACGACACGCTCGGCCTGTGGCAGGCCGGGGCCGAGCGGCTGACCGTGGGCTACGGCTGGCTCGACGTCGTCGCGGACGGCAACCCGGTCCGGTTCACCTCGGCATGGAGCGGGAGCCCCGACGGGGCCGGCGTGACCAACCGCGCCGAGATCTCGAACGACACCGGCACCTACAAGACGCTGATGATCATCGGCAACAAGTCGGCAGGCTTGAAGCGCCGTGTCTCGGTCTGGGACCGCCTGGAGGTCAACGGCCTGCTCACGGTCACCGAAGCGATCACGCCGTCGGCCGGCAACTCCTCCGCCAGGGGCATCCAGTTTCCGAGCGACCCCGGCCTCGGCGGCGGCGACGAGGCCTTCATCCGCTACTACCCGGTCAGCGGCGAGACCTGCAAGCTCCTGATCGGCATCAACAACGACCCCGATGACACGATCGGGTTCTGGCAGGCCGGTGGCGAGCGAATGACCGTGGTGTTCGGCGGCGTCAAGGTCAACGGCTTCATCTCCGGCGGCGAGACCACGACGGGCTGGACGCTGGGGAGCGGAGGCACCACGGACAACTGGCTGCGACTGACAAAGACGCCTGGCAGCAGCCCCTACCACGACCTGGCCGTCGGCAAGCTCTATGCTGGCGGTGCAGGGCGCTTCGACCTTGCCGAGGTCACGCCGGTGCGTGCCGACGATCAGCTCGAGCAGGGCGACATTGTCGTGATCGATCGCGAGGACGGCATGCGCGTGCGACGCAGCGCGCGGGCCTTCGACCCCACCGTCTACGGCGTCGTGTCGAGCTACGCTCAGGCCGCGATGGTGATCGGCGGGTTCGGCGGCCCGGAGCAGATGATGCACGCCATCGACAAGCTCCCGATCGCGCTGGTCGGCCGGGTCAAGATCAAGGTGTGCAGCGAGGCCGGACCGATCCGCGTGGGCGACCTGCTGACGTCGTCGTCGCGACCGGGCCACGCGATGCGCTGCGCCGATCCGGCCGCGCACCCGGGCGCGATCGCCGGCAAGGCGCTCGAGCCGTTCTCCGGAGACACCGGCACCGTCACGGCGCTCGTGACGCTGCAGTAGCGCCATGAGCGACCCGACGTCCGACACCGCCGAGCTGTCCACCGCGCCGTTCGAGCACCCGGCGCTCGACTACAGCCTGCTGCGCGCCGAGGGCATCCAGCACCTCGAGCGCCTGATCGGGCACGTGTGGAACGACTTCAACCCCCACGACCCGGGGATCACGATCCTCGAGCAGCTGTGCTACGCGATCACCGATCTCGCCTACCGCGCGTCGTACGACGTTCCCGACCTGCTCGCGAGCGGCGGCGGTGACCCGTACCGCAGCCTGTACCGCGCCTCCGAGATCCTGACGTCGCATCCGGTGACGGTGCTCGACCTGCGCAAGCTGATCATCGACGTCGACGGCGTGCACAACGCGTGGATCGAGCCGGTCGCCGAGCCGGCGCCCGCGCTGTACTACCGCGACGACAAGCGCGAGATCGGCTTCCGGGCGGATCCGCCGTACAACGTCCCGGTCGGCCGGCAAGGGCGGCTCCGCGCGCTGATCGAGACCTCCGACCTCGTCGATCGCGGCAGCGACGTCAAGCGCGACGTGGCCCGCCGGCTGTCAGCGTACCGGCCGCTGTGCACCGACTTCGAGCTCCAGGTGCTGGTCAACCAGCCGATCCAGGTATTCGCCGAGGTCGAGATCGGGCCGGTCGACGACGCGGCGAGCGTGCTGCTCGCGATCTACGAGCGGTTGACCGAGCAGATCTCGCCCTCGGCGCCGTTCAAGACGCTCGGCGAGATGCGGGCCGCGGGCAAGCGCAGCGACGAGATCTTCGACGGGCCGCTGCTCGACCACGGCTTCCTCGACGCCGACGCGCTCGCCGGCATGACCCGCAAGGACGCGATCCACGCCTCCGATCTGATCCGCGAGCTCATGCGCCTCCCCGAGGTCAAGGCGGTGCGCAGCATCGCGCTGGCCAGGGGCACCCCCGCGCGCGAGCCCTGGAGCCTGTCGCTGGACCCGGCCCAGACCCCGAGCTTCGATCCCAGGGGCTCGTCGATCGTGCTGGTCAAGGGCCAGCTCACCGCGCGGCTCGACACCCAGCGCGTGATCGACACGCTGCTCGAGCGCCGCCGCCGGGCCGCGGCGCCCGGCCGGCTGTCGCCCGAGGACCGCGACTTCGCCCTGCCCGCCGGCCGCGACCGCAACATCGCCCTGTACCGCTCGATCCAGCACCAGTTCCCGGCGCTGTACGGCATCGGCACCGCCGGACTTCCGGCCTCGGTCCCCGACCGGCGAAAGGCGCAGGCCAGGCAGCTCAAGGCCTACCTCCTGGTGTTCGATCAACTGCTCGCGACCAGCTTCGCGCAGCTCGCCCATGCGGGATCGCTGTTCTCGTTCTACGCCGACGACCCGCGCACCTACTTCACGCAGCCGGTCGAAGACGACGCGCTCGACCTGTCCGAGATCCGGACGCAAGGCACCGGCGACGACCTCGCGCAGCTCGACGATCCGGCAGGGTCGCCGTCGAGCCGCCGCAACCGGTTCCTCAACCACCTGAGCGCGCGGTTCGCCGAGCAGTTCACCGACTACTCGCTGGTCGCCGGCCAGGCCCACGAGGCCGGCGATCGAGGGGTCCCCGACAAGCAGGCGTTCCTGCAGCACTACCCCCGGATCAGCAGCGCCCGGGGGACCGGGATGGACGCCACGTCGGCGGTGAGCGAGACCGAGATCTCCGGCCTGCAGGACCGCATCGAGCGCAAGCTCGGCCTGTCCGCGGCCGACGGCGAGCGGCTGCTGGTCGTCGAGCACCTCCTGCTCGCGCCGATCGCAGAGGACAACGTCCCGCCCGGCAAGCTCGATTACAGCCAGACTCCCATCCTGTCGGATGCGGTCGCGCGCGATCCGTATTCGCTGCAGCTCAGCGTGATCGCCAGCTGTCGCGGACGCCTGATCGGGGCGCGCGGCACCGCCGACGAGCTCCGCGTGCTCATCGAGCACACCGTCCGCGAGGAGACGCCGGCGCACCTGACGCCCTACCTCCACTGGCCGGACAAGACCCGGTGGCCGGCGCTCGACAGCGCCTACCACGAGTGGCGCGATGCCTACCGCGGCCACGGGGCGGCGAGGCTCGACCTGTCGCTCGTCGATGACCCGAGGTACTTCCGGATGCGCGACGCCCGCGATCGGCTGATCGACCTGCTCGGGTTCGGCCACACGTATCCGCTGCGCGACCTGCCGGTCCGCGACGAGCGGCTCACCGTCCCGTTCGACCAGCCGGCGCGGATCCCGATCGACGCGAGCCAGCGCGGCGTGACCTACGTCCTGCGCAACGATCAGGGCGACAAGGACCCGGGGTCCGCGCCGATCGAGGCCGGCGGCACCGGCGGGACGATCTACCTTGAGACCCCGCCGATGCGCGACGACACCACGTTCACGATCCTGGCGCGCAAGCTGTCGCCGACGCGCGAGGTGTTCCTGCTGCATCAGCCCGTCGTGAAGGTCGGGCTCGACGTCACGCTCCACGCGCGCATCCTCGCTGCGCCGCTCGATCCGAGGATCGAGCAGCCCGCCGACGACGACGCCCGCATCGTCGCGTGGGGCACCAGGGCGACCGTGCAGATCGATCACAGCCAGGAGGGTGTCGACTACCACCTGGTCCAGATCACCGGCACGCAGGAGAAGGCGGTGTCGCCCGACGTCCGGGGTAACCTGGGCAACATCGCGTTGACCGCCGACGCCGCGACCGAGGACGTCGATCTCCAGGTCCGCGCCACCAAGGTGTTCGATCCGTCGGAGCATCGCGACACCCAGACCGCGCTGCTCAAGATCGTGCTGCCGCTCCGGGTCCGCGCCCGGCTCGACCTGCCGGCGGCACCCGAGCCGTCGGCGCTGATCGACTTCGCCGCGACGCCGAGCGTCCGGATCGACAGCACCCAGGCGAGCGCCAGCTACGCGCTGTACGTCCGCGCGGTGTCGGATCGCGACTACGTGTTCGGCGCGCCGGTCCCGGGGCTGCTCGCCGCCGACGTCGACGGCGCGCCGCGGGTCTACGTCACCCGCCCGCCGCAGCGCCCGATCTGGCAGGACGGCGACGGCTTCCAGCCCGCCGGCGAGGCCGTCCAGGGCACCGGCGGCACGCTGCACCTGGCGCTGCCCGCGCTGCGCGACGACAGCGTGATCGCCGTCCGCGCCCGCAAGGACCATCGCCAGGGCGCGGCGACGATTCCATCTTCGGTCCAGCTCGCCCAGGCCGCGCTGATCCTGGTGCGGCCCGATCCCCAGCCGGCGCTCCAGCTGGCGGTGGGCATCGACGGCGCCAGGACCACCGGAACGGTGGACCTCACCGGCGGTCAGCCCGGCGTGTACTACGAGCTCCGGCGCGACGCCGACGGTCCGCTGCTCGGCCTGCCGGGCTACTTCCACAAGACCGACGAGTTGACGCCGGCCGCCAACAAGGGCGTCGGCGCCGACCACGCCTACGGCCTGCGGATCGAGGTCGACCTCGCGATCTCGCGCGGCACCCAGCGGCCGGCGGCGATGCGCGACGAGCTCGCCACGACGCCGCCGTTGCCGCCGCGGGTCGCGACCGGCCCGCTCGACGCAGGCACGACGCTGAACCTGCGCGCGGTCAAGGCCCAGACCCGCGCGATGGTGCGCCTGCCGCGGACCGCGACGGTCGCGCCGGTGCCGTCGATCGCCGCCGCCCCGGCCACGGTCGCCCCGGGCACCGCGGCGACGATCGTGGTGAAGGCCGGTACCGCCGGCGAGCGCTACCAGCTCGCGCAGGACGGGCAGCCGATCGGCGCCGCCCGCGACGGCGATGGCACCGACCTCGCGTTCACGACCGCCGCGCTGTCGCAGACCACCAGCTTCCAGGTGATCGTGACGCGCCCGACCGATCCGGCGCTGCCCGTGGTGTGCACGGTGGCGGTCGTCGTGACCGTCTCGGCGTGACCGCGGGTGATCCGTACAACCGCGTTGTGAACACCACAACGAGCTGTCGTCGCGGCCACAACGGCCACGCGTGCCGCGTCGATCACCCTCGCGCTGCTGTCCGGGATCGATCGCGATCAGTCCACGCTCGGCCCGGTCGGGTTCTACCTGGCCGGCCGGCTCGGCGACGCGGGGCTCCACGCCCTCGGCCTGGCGATCCCGCTGGCCTGGGGACCGTGGCCTGGCTCGCCGCGCTCGCGCACTTCCGCCGCGCCGACATCACCTGAGGCATCCCGAGGTTCGCACGGTCGGCCTCTCCGCTGGCGATCTACGCCTCGGGGGCGCTGTGGACCCTGGCGTTCGCGGCGTTCACCGCGTGCTACGCACCCATCCTGGTCCGGCCGCGTGCCGATGGGCGGCCGGGCTGACCCGGCGACGCGGGTCAGTGGCCGAGCGTGAGCGGCACCGCCGAGCGCGGACCGGCGACGGCCCGCCGCGGCAGCTGGATCGTGAACGTGGTGCCGTCCGGCTCGGTGGACTTGACCTCGACGCTGCCGCCGTGCGCACGGACCAGCTCCTTGACGATGAACAGCCCGAGCCCCAGGCCGCGTGAGTGATCGCGGCGGTGGCGGGTGCCGCGGAACGGATCGAACAGCGTCGGCTGCAGCGCCTCCGGGATCGTCCCCAGGTTGTGGACCTCGAGCACGATGGCCTCGCGCTGCAGGCCGTCGAGCCGGACCGTCACCGGGCTGCCGGGCCGGCCGTGCTGGGAGGCGTTGGCGACCAGGTTCGAGATGATCTGCAGCAGGCGATCCGGGTCCCAGGTCCCCCCCTGATCGCCGACGAAGCTGCACGGGATGCTGCGATCGGGATAGACCAGCTCGACCTCGCCGATCGCCTGGCTGCACAGGTCCGCGAGGTTGGCGTCGCGGACCAGGATCTCGATCCCGCCGCCGACCCGGGCGCGCGTGAAGTCGAGCAGCTGATCGATCATGCGCTCCATGCGCTGGCCGCTCGCCACGATCTTGCTCAGCGGCTTGGCGTTGCGGTCGCCCTCGCCCTCCTGGCGCATCAGCGCCAGGTGCGCCGCGGTCGTGATCGCGCCGAGCGGGTTGCGCAGGTCGTGCGCCAGCACGCCGGTGAACAGCTCGCTGTAGCGCACGGTCTGCTCGAGCGCCGCCAGCGCGGCGAACCGCGACGCGATCGACGCCAGGTGGCTGCCGATCGTGCACGCGATCTCGATCTCGGTCTTCGAGAACCGGTGGGGTTCGCCGTGGTAGACCATCAGCTTGCCGAGCAGCCGGCCGCGCGTGATCAGCGGGACGAACGCCAGCGCGCCGATCCCCTCGCTGCGAAACAGCGGCAGGTAACTCGCCATCGACGGGTCGGCCAGCACGTCGTCGATCAGCACCGGCTGCGGCGCGGTCGCGTCGCGCAGCCACGGCGAGTGGCCCTCGACCGCGCCGCGGTAGTGCTCGGACAGGCCGCGCCACGCCCGGAACCGCATCACCCCGGCGTCGTCGAACAGCAGCACGGCGCCGCGCTGGGTGCCGAGCGTCGCGGCGATCGCGTCCAGTCCGGACTCGAACACCTGCTCGAGGTCGTCGGCGAGCGCCGCGGAGTGCGCGAAGCGGTACAGCTGCTCGGCGTGCGACCGCGCCTCGACGTTGTCGCGGTGCAGGCGGAGCCGCTCGATCGCCTGGCCGGCGTAGCGTGCGACGAGCGTGAGGAAGCTGTGGACCTCCTCCGCGGGCCCCCGCAGCTGCTCGATCGACACCGCGAGGACGCCGAGCGTGCGTCCGTCGGACACCAGCGGCAAGCAGGTCACGTGGTACGAGCGGCCGGGCTCGACCATCGGCGCGAGGTGGGGGTACTGGCGCAGCAGCGCCTGCGTCGACGAGATCCAGATCGGCTCGGCGTGGCGGAGCGAATCGAGCGGCGGCAGCGACGGCAGCATGTCGACCGGCAGGGCCGCGAACGCCTGGAGGGCGGCCTGCGAGTAGCCGATCGCGTGCGCGAGCCGGGCGGTGCGGCCATCGTCCTCCAGCAGCCACAGCGCGGCGCTCGACGCATCGACCGCCGCGGCCACCCGGTCGACCACCGCCTCGAACACCTCGGTCGTGGTCACCGCGTCGGCGAGCGCGCTGGTGATCACGAGCAGCCGCTGCGCGCGCTCGGCCGCGGCCACGCGGTAGCGCTCGAAGTTCTTGCGCTCGGTGACATCGACCAGCACGGTGACCAGGCCCGCGACCGCGCCGTCGCGATCGCGCTGCGGGATGTACGTGGCCTGGATGCAGCGCGGCCCGGTCGGGTACGGCATCGCCGCCTCGTAGCTCACGATCTCGCCGGCCAGCGCCCGGCGCAGGTTCGGCGATGCGATCTCGTACGCGGTCGAGCCGATCACGTCCTTGACCTGCTTGCCCAGGAGGTCGGCCTTCGCGATCCCGAACCAGCGCTGGTACCCGGCGCTCACCAGCTCGTAGCGCAGATCGCGGTTCATGTAGGCGACCAGCAGCGGCATGGCGTCGATCGTGGTCTGGAGCTGCGCTTCGCGGGCGCGCAGCGCTTCCTCGGCCTGCTTGCGCTGGGTGATGTCGCGCATGAAGCAGCGCGTGTTGATGAACCGGCCATCGCGGGTGTGGGTGTTCGAGCTGATCAGCACGTGCCGGATCGAGCCGTCCCTGGCCCGCAGCTGCGCCTCGTAGTCGTGCACCTCCTCGCCGCGGCCGAGCCGGGCCAGGATGTCGTTGATCACGCCGCGATCGGCGTGGATGTCGGTGATCCGCTTGCCGATGTACTCCTCGCGGGTGTAGCCGAGCAGCTCCAGCTCGGCGCGGTTGGCCCACAGGATCGTCCCGTCGGGGCCGATCTGGTGCAAGCCGACCGCGGCGTTCTCCACGAAGTCGCGGAACTGCTGCTCGCTCTCGCGCAGCTGCTCCTCCTTGTGGCGCAGCTCGCGCAGCGCGTGGCGCAGCGCGATCTCGACCTCGCTGCGGTGCGCGATCTCGCGAGCGAGGCTGCCCGCATACTGCGCCAGCTCGTTGGTCAGGCTGGTCTCGCCGTCGCCCGGATCGGTGGCGCGGACCGCCGGGTAGCTGGCGCACACGGGGTGGACCGCGGCCGGCTCCCTGTAGAAGCCGGCCATCGAGTACGCGCACAGCAGGTCGAACGGGTGGTGGTCCTGCAGATCGTCGCACAGCTCCTCGACGCGGAGCGCGGCGCTGTGCTGGCCGGACAGCCAGAGCACGTCGACGATCTCGCCGTAGGCCCGCAGCCTGCGCGACTTCGCCTGCGCCGCGAGCTGGCCGATCAGCGCGCCGAGCTCGCTGCGAAACAGCTCGGGATCGGGGTCGCCGTCGCGCATGAACCTCGACAGCGCATCGTGCGCATCGACGAAGTACAGCGCGCCGCCGGCGACCAGCCCGTCGACGTCGAAGCCCTGGGCCTCGAGCCGGCGCTGAAATGCCTCGCGGTGCGCGGCGGTCGCGATCGCCGCCACGAGATCCCCGGCGCGAAGCCCATCGGCGAGGAACGCCGTCACCGCCTCCGCGAGGCGTACGTCGTCGTCGTAGAACCGGACCGCGTGATCGCGCGATGACGACGCTGCCGCGAGTGCGCGTTCGGCGAGCTCGCGGTCACCGTCCGGCGCTGCGAGCAAGCCGTCTACAGTCGCAGCCGTCGGCTGCGCTCGGTGGCTGATGTTGACCATGGTCCCCCGGATCCAGGTCGCGACGACGCGACCCACGCGAGTGTTGCACGCCGTGCGCTCGTCGAGAACCCTCCATCACAGGGAGAAGTTCGGTGTGCGCTGATGACACAGCGCGAAGCCGCCTTGCCGCGCATTGCCACGGCGATGCAGCGCATCGTTGCGGGCGCGTGCCGTCGACGCCGAACAGGGCTCGTGCGGTCTGCTCGGTGACACGGATCCGGGACGGTGTGCGCCGTCGGAGAGCGTGCGAGATCTCCTCCGAGCGGGGACGAGGTGCGCGCGCCAATGCAGCATCGATCGACGGTGCGATGCCGAAGCTTCGGTCGAACGCTCCTGCCCGGGCGGCCGGGGGGGGTGTCGGGAGCGATACTCCGGTGGAGGCGTAGCTGGCATTGAAAGTGGGAATGATCGGGAACCATCGATCGTCGCCTCGCCGCGAAGCCAGCCGCCCGGGCTGGTGCGGCCTCGCGCGGTCGGGGATACTGCGGCGACCATGGCCAGGACGGCCAAGACGATCGAGCAGCGGGTCGCCGAGCTGCGCAACCTCGACGCGGCCGCGCCGGACTCGCTCGACAAGCTGCGCACCGCGCTGCGCGGGACCAGCGGCGTGCTGATCGCCGCCGCGGCCGGGCGGGTGGAGGTCGATCGGCTGGAGGCCCTGGTGCCCGAGCTCGCGCCCGCGTTCGAGCGGCTGCGCGAGGATCCGGTCAAGCGCGATCCCGGCTGCCGCGGCAAGCTCGCGATCGCCCGCGCGCTCCACGCGCTCGATCACTGGGAGGACCGCGTGCTCGTCGCCGGTCTGAGCCACGAGCAGCGCGAGGGCTGGGGCCAGGACGACACCGCGGCCGAGCTGCGCGGCGTGTGCGGTCTCGCGCACGCCCACTTCGCCCGCGCCGACGCACTCGACGTGCTCGCCGCGCTGCTCGCCGATCGCGAGCGCACGGCCCGGCTCGCCGCCGCCCAGGCGCTCGGCGACGCCGGTCGGCCCGACGCCACGGCGCTGCTGCGGTTCAAGCTGCTGCTCGGCGACGAGGAGCCGGCGGTGCTGTCGGCGTGCTGCGAGGCGCTGTTCGCGCTGGCGCGCGACGCATCGTACGACTTCGTGGTCAAGCTGCTCGCCGCGCACGACGAGCGCGCGGAGGTCGCCGCGCTCGCGCTGGGCGGCGCGCGGTTCGCCGCGGCGCTCGAGCCGATCACCGCGTGGTGCGTCGGCGCCGGCCCCGAGCAGCGTCACCGCATCGGCTACCTCGCGCTCGCGCTGCTCCGGGCGGAGCCGGCCACCGCCCACCTGCTCGACGCGATCCGCACGCACGGCCGGCGCGACGCGGTCGCCGCGGCCCGCGCGCTCGCGACGTTCAAGGACGACGCCGCGCTGCTCGAGCGGATCGGCGCGGCGACCCGCGAGCAGCGCGACCCGGCCGCGCGCGAGGAGATCGCCGAGCTGCTCGCGTGACGGGGACCCGGGCGCAGGAGCTGCAGCACCGCGAACCGCGACGCGCAAGTCGTGCGCGAACACCCGCGATGGTCATGGCAGGCGGCATGCCAGTCGCGCTTGGACACCGCCACCGATTCGCCGGGCTATTATCAAAATCCGGATGTCCCGCTGAATACGGCATCACGGGAGCCGGTGCCGGCGCCGGGCTGACGGCCGGCCTGGTGTACGGCACCGGCATGTCGACGCTGGGATTCACCGCCGCCGGCGACCGCGGGCATGGTACCGACCTGCTGCGCCGTGCGCTCGCCCTCGAGCCTCACGAGCGCGACGCCGTCGATCGCGTCGCGCGGCGGTTCCACGTCGACGACCTGTAGCTCGCCGGGCGCTCACCTCCCCGGATCCGGAAGGGCGGCGTGGAGCCGGGCGAGCACGGGGTCGCCGTCGTCGACCGTGATCGCGGCCTTGTAGCGCCACAGCTCGTGGCCGTCGAGGTCCTCGATGCGGACGACCTTGCCAGACAGCGTGCCGGGTCCGTCGCCGAGCGAGACGGTCAGCTTGACCACCTCGCCGATCTCCAGGGCTGCGCGGGTCAGGAGCAGGAGCCCGCGGGCGCTGATGTCGCGGGTGATCGCGATGGTCGATCGGCCCTTGGCGGTCTCGAGCCCGGCCGAGACATGGGCTTGCTGTCGGGGGGCTGCTCGTCGATCTTCCATGGGCTGTTCGTACAACAGCTCGGCGCGAAACAGAGCACGCCTCGCAGGAGGGGTCTCACCGAGCGTATGCGCGCGATCCGGGAGCGATCGGATCGGCTGCTTCGGCCTCGCCGGTGGTCAGCCCGTCGGCCCGGCTCGCCATGGGGGCGAGCGCCGCGCCCGGATCGAGCGCCGCGAGCTCGCGGACCAGCGGCGAGACCTGGATCGGCGGTCGGTCGCGGTGGCCGCCGGCGAGCAGCCGCTTGGGCAGGGCGGCGTGCATCAGCGGAACACGAGGACGCCCATCAGGATCAGGTTGGCGACCAGCAGCGCGAGCGCGGTCGGCCACTGCGCGCGGATCACCGCGTGCGGATCGCGGAGCTCGAGCAGCAGCACCGGGACGACGTTGAAGTTCGCCGCCATCGGTGTGACCAGCGTGCCGGAGTAGCCGGTCAGCATGCCCATCGCGCCGAGCGCGGCGGGATGGGCGCCGTGGAGCTTGACCAGCAGCGGCAGCCCGATCCCGGCCATCATCACGGGGAACGCCGCAAACGCATTGCCCATGATCGCCGTGAACGCGACCATGCCGAGGCCGAACGCCAGCAGGCAGGCGACGGCGCTGTCGGTCGGGATCACCTCGCCGACCAGCGCGCTGATCGCCTTGCCGACGCCGGTCTCGACGAACACGCCGCCGAGCGTGGCGAGCAGCAGCGGCAGCGCGAGCGGCCAGCCGATCGAGTCGAGCAGCCGGCGGCCCTCGGTCAGTCCGTGCACCGGACGCGCGCGGGTCAGCGCGATGCCGAGCACCATCGCGAGCGTCGCCGCGAGCCCGAGTGAGATCAGCGGCAGCTGCCTGGGCTCGATCCACGCCGTCACCCGCAGCGCGTCGATCCGGGCACCGAGCACCAGGGCGAGCGTGATCCCGGGGATGGCGAGCGCCGGCAGGAACAGCAGGTTGCCGAACCGTGCGGCCGACGCTTCCCGGGCGCGGGCCTGCTCGGGATCATCGACCACCTTGCGCGCCCGGGTCCGCCACGCGAGCAGCGCGAGCGCGATCACGCCCGCGCCCATGACCTGTGCCGGCCACTGCGTGCCGGCCTTGTTGGCCGCGAGGATCGGGTCGCCGACCAGACACGGCGCCGCGAGGATCGCCCAGAACGCCGCCTGTAGCCACCGGCGGTCGCGGAGGTTGAGCACCGCCGCACCGACCAGCGATGCGCCGATCAGGTAGAATACGTGGGTCAGGGTCAGCATCTAGCCGGCCTCCGCAGGCGGCGGCGGCGGCACCGCTGGCGACTCGTGGACCACCCGCGCCTCGGGCAGCGTGCGGGCGAGCCGGCGCTCGAAGATCAGGATGCGCACCACGTGGATCACGAACGCCGCGATCGCGGTCGGCAGCGCCCACAGCCCGATCGACAGCGGGTCGAGGTGGATCCCCTGGCCGTCATAGAAGCCCTGGATCAGCAGCACGGCGCCGAACGCGAGGAACACGTCCTCGCCGAAGAACAGCCCGACGTTGTCGGTCGCGGCGGCCAGCGCACGCACGCGCTCGCGCGATCCGGGATCGAGCGCGCCGAACCTGCGCGTCGCCGTCGCCTCGGCCATCGGCGCGAGCAGCGGCCGCACGGTCTGCGGATGCCCCGCGACGTGGATCAGTCCGACCATGGCCAGCAGCTGGCGCGCCGCCAGGTAGGCGATCAACAGGCGGGCGAGGGTGAGCCGGGCGAACCCGAGGATCCATGCGCTCGCGCGCTCGCGCAGGCCGGCGCGCTCCAGCACGCCGATCGCCGGGAACGTCACCGCGAACAGCAGGAGCGTGCGGTTACTCACCAGCGTGGTGCCGAGCAGCGCGAGCAGCTCGCCGGGCGACTTGCCCGCCGCGAGCCCGCTGACCAGCCCCGCGGTCACGACCACCAGCATGGGATTCCACCGGAGCGCGAACCCGGCCACGACCACCGCGACACCGAGCAGCGGCCAGTAATTGATCACCCGGTCACGATAGCCGGTCCGGGCGGCGGTTGCCTACACCGCAGGGGCCCGGTGATCGCTCAGAACCGTCCGCCCAGCGCCAGCCCGGCGTCGGTCCGGCCTGCGTACGGCACGAGAACCGCTGGGGAAACATCGTCGCACAATCGCTGGCATCGTGCGGCAAGCCCGCCGCGGACGGCGCGCACGCTGGAACACCGACCGGCGAGTGCGCCGCGCCGTCACCGCGACGCCGGTGGGCCGGCGGCCGCAGCGCTCAGCCGCGCTCGCACCACGCCAGCGTGAGCAGCAGGCCGCTGTCGGCGACCGCCTCGACGTGGTGGCGCAGATCGGGCGCGATCACGAGCACGCGGCCGGCGGCGAGCTCGAGCGACCGGTCGATCAGCGCCAGGCGCACGTGGCCGGTGACCGCCTGGATCGACGTGATCTCCTGGGCGCGGTGCTCCGCGATCCGCGCGCCGGCCCTCATCACCACCAGCACGATGCGAAGTGCCGGCTCGCGGACCAGCGTGCGCGCGGTGTGGCCGTCGCGCCGGTACGCGTCCTCGGATCGCAGCTGGCGATCGATCGCGGCGAGATCGAACACGGCACCTTCGGTGATCGGTGTGGGCTTCGTCATCTCGACTCCTCGGGCTGTGAAACAGTCTGTTCGCCGGCACCGCGCAAGGCGACCGCGATCGCGAGGCGTTCGGTGTGCCGCGGCGCCACAGCCCGTGGCCCCACAACCGTGGCGCCACAACCGTGGCGGCAGAGCGCGTGCGAAACCGCTCGCCGCGATCTAACTCGCGCTTGACCTGTTCCGTCGGTGTCGCGGCGCGGTTTGCATGTGAGCCTGCGAGTTGTTCCATGTCATCGATCCCAACCGCGGTACCGAGTTCTCTGGACATCCCGGTGTCCGAGGCGGCGGCGCGGCCGGCGCCGGGGTCGCTCGTCCACCGCGCCGCGCGTGGCGCGCTGTGGACCGTGCTGTCGAGCATCGGCGGCCGTGCGATCGGCGTGCTCGGCACGCTGGCGATGACGCGGTTCCTCCACCCCGACCAGATCGGTGAGGTGTCGGACGCGATCATCATCGTGATGACCGCGAGCTGGGTGACGGTCTGGGGGTTCGGCCAGTACGCGGTCGTCAAGGGTCGCGGCGCCGACGCCGACGAGGTCACCTGGTACGCGACCGTGGGCTACGCGGGCCTCGGTGCGATCTCGCTCGGGCTGATCGCGGTGCTCGGCGGTCGGCTGACGCCGTTCCTCGGCGCGCCGCACGCGGCGGTGTACATCCCCGGCCTGGCGTTCGCGCTGTACCTCCGGCGGCTCGCCGCGATGCCCGAGCGCGTGCTGACCCGCGACATGAAGTTCGGCGCGTCCGGCCTGTCGAGCGCCGCCGGCGAGGCGAGCTACACCGCGACCGCGCTCGGCCTCGCCGTGCTCGGCTTCGGCGGCTGGTCGATCGTGATCGGCAACATCGTGCAGTCGATCGTCATGCTGGCGATCCTGATCCGCGCCGCCGGGTTCGCGCGCTGGGCGACGCCGCACCGGCTGCGCTGGGAGCGCACGCGTGACCTGCTGCGGTTCGGGCTGCCGCTCGGCGTGCAGAACATCGCGCACAACGCGTCTCGCTACTGGGACAACCTCGCGATCTCGCACTTCTTCGGCCCGGCCGCCGTCGGCGCGTACAACCTGGCATACAACCTCGCCGACATCCCGGCGATCCAGGTCGGCGAGCAGATCGCGCTGGTGCTGATGCCGTCGATGGCGTCGCTGCCGCGCGATCGCCGGCCGCGGGCGCTGGAGCGCTCGACCGCGCTGCTGTCGCTGATCATCTTCCCGCTCGCGGTCGGGCTCGGCCTGGTCGCCTACCCGCTGATCTCGGTGGTGCTGCCGGACAACGACTGGCAGCAGGTCGCGCCGCTGCTCGCCGTGCTGGCCTGTCTGTCGGTGTTCCGGCCGATCACCTGGGTGCTGTCGGCGTACCTCGAGGCCGAGTCGAAGACCAACCGGCTGATGGGACTCGAGCTCGCCAAGATCGGCCTGCTGATCGGCGGGATCGCCGTGCTCCAGCCGTACGGCGTGCGGATCGCGAGCGCCGCGGTCGGCGTCGCGTTCGGCGCGACCGCGATCGCCGGGATCGCGCTGGTCATGCGCGAGGGTCCGTCGCCGCGGCGGCTCGCGATCGGCTTCCTCCAGCCGCTCGCGGCGTGCGCGGTGATGGCGGCGGCGGTGTGGGCGGTCCACGCGCTGGCCGCCGAGGTCGCGCCGCCGGCCGTGCTGCTGATCGCGATGATCGCGGTCGGCGCGGTCGCCTACGTCGCCGCGGCGCTCGTGATCTGCCGCGAGACCGCGCGCGATCTGCGGTCGCTGGTCAGGCGCGCGGTGCGCCGGCCGGCGAGCTGATATCCCTGATCGGGAATGCCACGATGGGGCATGCCGAGATCCGGGCCGCGCTGTAGGCCTCGTGGTGCCGTCCGGGCCGTGGGCGCTCGGCGTGCGCTGGTTCCCTGCGAGGGACTCCCGGTACGGCTCCTTGATTGGCCCGGTTGCAGCGCGCAGCGGCTGTGGGCATCCTGGGTGGTGCACGACATGAGCGCGGCATCGAGGTCGGCCATCGCTGACTGTCTGGCCGGCGGCGGCGAGATGGGCGCGCTCATGCGTTCGTTCGACTGGTCCCGGACCCAGCTCGGCCCGGTGGCGCACTGGCCGCAGAGCCTGCGCACGGCGGTGAGCATCATGCTCGACTCGGCGTTCGCGATGGTGGTCGCGTGGGGATCGGAGTT
The DNA here is from genome assembly GCA_041495365.1 of Kofleriaceae bacterium. Taxonomy (GTDB): domain Bacteria; phylum Myxococcota_A; class Polyangia; order Haliangiales; family Haliangiaceae; genus JABFXX01. The sequence continues at coordinate 19,182 of JBGQCL010000102.1, forward strand.
CTTGTTGCTCTACAACGACCGCTACCGGCCGGTGCTCGGGGCCACGAAGCATCCGGGCGCGCTCGGCCGGCCCGCGAAGGACATCTTCCCGGAGGTCTGGGGCTTCATCGGACCCTTGTTCGAGCAGACGCGGCACGGACAGGCGGTCGCGCTCGACGACATCCTGATCCCGCTCGATCGCAACGGGTACCTCGAGGACTGCTACTTCACGCTGTCGTACAGCGCGATCCGCGACGAGTCGGGCGGCGTCGGCGGGATGCTGGCGGTGGTCGCGGAGACCACCCAGCGCGTCCAGGGCGAGCGCAGGCTGGTCACGCTGCGCGACCTCGCGGCGCTCGGCGACGCCCGCGACGCAGACCAGGCGTGCCATCGCGCGGAGCTGGTGCTGGCGCACAACGCCGTCGACGTGCCGTTCTCGCTGCTCTACCTGCTCCAGCCCGATCGGCGGCGGGCCCGGCTGGCCGCGGCGACCGGCGTCACGAAGGGCGCGCCCGCGGCACCCCGCGAGGTCGGGCTCGACGATCCGGGCTGGCCGCTCGGCGAGGCCTGCCGCGCCCGCCGGGTGATCGTCGTCGACGATCTACCCGCTCGGTTCGGCGCGATGCCGGGTGGTCCGTACCCCCAGCCGGCGCACACCGCGCTGATCCTGCCCATGCTGCGCGCCGGCCATGACGAGCCGCACGGGTTCTTCGTCCTCGGCGTCAGTCCCCGCCGCGCGCTCGACGATCGCTATCGCACGTTCCTCGAGCTCGCCCGCGATCACGTGGTCGCCGCGCTCGACAAGGCGCTCGCGTTCGAGGACGCGCGCCAGCGCGCCGAGGCGCTCGCCGCGCTCGACCGCGCGAAGACCGTGTTCTTCTCGAACATCAGCCACGAATTTCGCACGCCGTTGACGCTCCTGCTCGGGCCGCTCGAGGACGCGCGCGCGCGCGGGACCATCACGCCGGCCGAGCTCGGCACCGCGCATCGCAACGCCGTGCGGTTGCAGAAGCTGGTCAACGCGCTGCTCGACTTCTCGCGGATCGAGGCCGGCCGGGCCCAGGCCGCGTACGTGCCGACCGACATCGGCCGGTCCACGGTCGAGCTCGCCGCGATGTTCGAATCGGCGATGCTGCGCGCCGGGCTGCACTACGTCGTGCGCTGCGACGCGATCGAGGAGCCGATCTACCTCGACCACGGCATGTACGAGAAGATCGTCCTCAACCTGCTGTCGAACGCGCTCAAGTTCACGTTCGAGGGCGAGGTCGAGGTGGCGCTGCGCGATGCCGGTGATCGCGTCGAGCTGCGCGTGCGCGATACCGGCGTCGGCATCGCGCCGGACGCGGTGCCGCGGCTGTTCGAGCGCTTCCATCGCATCGAGGGCACGCGCGCGCGCACCCACGAAGGCTCGGGCATCGGGCTCGCGCTGATCAACGATTTGGTCAAGCTCCACGGCGGCAGTGTTCGCGCGGACAGCGCGCTCGGCGCGGGCACGACGTTCACCGTCACGATCCCCAAGGGTAAGGCCCACCTGCCGGCGGGCCAGATCGGCGCCGCGACCAGCGACCGCGCGAGCGCTGCCTCGGTGGCCATCCTCGAGGAGGCCCTGAGCTGGCTCGGTGAGCCGGCGGACTGCGTGGCCACCGCGGCGCCGGCCGAGCGCGTCGAACCGGCGGGGTCGCCGCGTGCCCGCGTGCTGGTCGCCGACGACAACGCGGACATGCGCAGCTACCTGCGCGGCCTGCTCGCCCCGCACTTCGCGGTCGAGTCGGCGGGCGACGGCCGGGTCGCGCTCGACGCCGTGCGCCGCGCGCGGCCCGACCTGGTGCTCACCGACGTGATGATGCCGGACCTCGATGGCTTCGGGCTGCTGCAGGCGCTGCGCGCGGACGAGCGCACCCGGACGATCCCGGTCGTGATGCTGTCGGCGAGGGCCGGCGAGGAGTCGCGCATCGAGGGCCTGCAGGCCGGCGCCGACGACTACCTCGTCAAGCCGTTCTCGGCGCGCGAGCTGATCGCGCGCGTGCGCACCCACCTCGAGCTGTCGCGGTTGCGCCGCGAGTCCGAGCTCCAGTCGAGCCGGCTCAACGCGCTGTTCGAGCAGGCCCCTGCCGTGATCAGCGTGTTCGCAGGCCCCGACCACGTCTATCGATTCGCGAACTCGCAACACCTCGAGAGGATCGGCCACCGGCGGGTGCTCGGCCTGCCGGTTCGCCAGGCGCTACCGGAGGTGGAGGGCCAGGGCGTCATCGAGCTGCTCGATCGCGCCTACGCGACGGGAGAGCGCATCGTTGGCTCCGAGCTGCCGCTCCAGCTCCAGCGCGGCGCGCAGCTCGAACAGACCTACTGGAACTTCGTCTGCCAGCCGTATCGCGATGTCGCCGGCCGGGTCGAGGGCATCATGGTGTTCGGGTTCGAGATCACCGCGCAGGTGCTGGCGCGCCAGCGCGCCGAGGCGCTGATGCGTCAGGTCCAGGCGAGCGAGGCCAAGGCGGAGGCGGCGAATCGCGCGAAGGACGAGTTCCTCGCGGTGCTCGGGCACGAGCTGCGCAACCCGCTGGCGCCGATCCTCACTGCGCTGCACATCCTGCGGCTGCGCGACGGCAGCAGCGGCGTGAAGGAGCGCACGATCATCGAGCGCCAGGCCCAGCACCTGGTCCGGCTCGTCGATGACCTGCTCGACGTCTCGCGGATCACGCGCGGCAAGATCGAGCTCAAGACCGAGCGCGTCGAGCTGGGCGATGTCGTGGCGCGCGCCATCGAGATGACGAGCCCGGTCCTGGAGCAACGCCAGCATCACCTCGCCGTCCACGTGCCGTCGCGCGGGCTCGCGGTCGATGGCGATCCGGACCGGCTGGCGCAGGTCGTCTCGAACCTGCTGACCAACGCGGCGAAGTACACCGAGCGCGGCGGCCGGATCACGGTGTCCGCCGAGCGGCGCGGCGACCGGATCACCACCCGGGTGACGGACACCGGCATCGGGATCGCGCCCGAGATGCTGCCGCGGGTGTTCGAGATGTTCGTGCAGGAGCAGCAGGCGCTCGATCGCTCGCGCGGCGGGCTCGGGCTCGGGCTCACGATCGTGCGCAGCCTGGTCGCGATGCACGGCGGCACGGTCGAGGTCCACAGCGAAGGACGCAACCGCGGCTCCGAGTTCGTCGTCATGCTTCCCGCCGCCGCCGTCCGGCCACCGGCGGGCTCCAGCGAGACGGCCGCGCCGAGCGGCGCACGGCGCAGCGCCGGCGTGGGGCGCAGGATCCTGGTGGTCGATGACAACGAGGACGCCGCGGAGCTGCTCGCGAGCGCGCTGGAGGTCATGGGCCACACGGCTCGCGTCGCGCATGACGGCCCCGAGGCGCTGAAGCTGGCGGCCGAGTTCGATCCCGATCTCGCGCTGCTCGACATCGGCCTGCCGGTGATGGATGGCTACGAGCTGGCGCGCCGGCTCCAGGACGATCCGGGCCTGCGGCGCGTGCCGCTGGTCGCGGTGACCGGCTACGGCCAGCCGTCCGATCGCCTGCGGTCCGAGGCGGCCGGCTTCGATGCGCACCTCGTCAAGCCGGTCGACCTCGAGCGCGTCGGCTCGCTGATCCGGCAGCTCACCGGCGGTGGGCCATGAGCCTGTGGGCCAGGCACGTGGTCCCCCGCCTGATCGAGCGGGCCGCGCAGAGCCCGAGCATCCTCGACGAGCGGCGGCGCTGGGTCCCGCGCGCCCACGGCCGCGTGCTGGAGCTCGGCGTCGGCTCCGGGCTCAACCTCGCGTTCTACGATCCGGCCCGGGTGGCCGCGGTCACCGGGATCGATCCATCGCCGCCGCTGCTCCGCCGCGCCGGCTCGCGGGTGACCCGGGCGCCCGTCCCGGTCACGCTGGTCGAGGGCGTGGCCGAGCGGCTGCCGTTCGACGCCGGCTCGTTCGACTCGGCGATCGTGACCTACTCGCTGTGCAGCATGGACGAGCCGGCGCGCGCGCTCGCCGAGGTCCGCCGCGTGCTGCGGCCGGGCGGCGAGCTGGTGTTCGTCGAGCACGGCCTGGCGCCCGACGCCGGCACGCGGCGGTGGCAGCGGCGGCTCAGCCCGATCTGGCGCCGGATCGCCGGCGGCTGCCGGCTCGACCGCGACCTGCCGGCCCTGCTGCGCGAGACCGGGTTCGCGGTCGACGAGCTCACCGCCGGATACCGCGGGACGGTGCGCGTGATGAGCTACACGTATCAGGGCACCGCGCGCCCGGTGTAGCGCCGCGTGCCGCCGGTCACGGCTCGCGCTTCTCGAACGCCTTGCGGCTGCGGTCGGGGACGCCGCCGAAGTCGCGCTTGGCCGGCGGGTGCTGGGCCATCAGGCGCTGGACCTCGGCCACGCCGCGGTCGAGCTGGGCGTCGACCCCGCGGGCGACGTCCTGCGGCGGGTCGGTGACCTCGATGTCGGGGATCACGCCGCGGTTCTCGGTCCCCCAGTGCTGGGTCGGGTCCCAGAACGCGAACTCGGGCTGGGTCGGCTGGCCGCCGTCGACCAGCGGCTTGTCGCCGCGGATCCCGACCACGCCGCCCCACGAACGCTTGCCGATCACCGGGGCGAGCTTGTCGAGCTGGACCACCGTCGGGAAGATGTCGCCGTCGGACCCGGCGTACTCGTTGGTCAGCACGACGAACGGCCCGTCGACCGCGCGCGCCGGGTAGCTCCCGGTGCCGCCGCCGCGGGCGTGGAACACGGCGAGCACCTTGCGGCGCATGCGCTCGAGGATGCGCTCCGACACGAAGCCGCCGCCGTTCCACCGGACGTCGACGACCAGCGCCTGCTTGTCGATCTGGGGATAGAACCAGGTGTCGAACGCGATCAGGCCGTTGGCGCCCATGTCCGGCAGGTGGAGGTAGGCGACCTTGCCGCCGGTCTTCTGGCTGACGTACTCGCGGTTGCGGCGGACCCAGTCGGTGTAGCGCAGCCGGCGCTCGGAGCGCATCGGGCGGATCACGACGTCGCGGGCGCCGGTTCCGTCAGGGCGCGCGTTGACCGTGAGCACGACGTCCTTGTCGGCGAGGTTGTCGAACGCGGCGAGCAGCGGCTCGGTGGTGCCGAACGGCCGGTGGTTGACCGCGAGCAGGACATCGCCGACCCGGACGTTGACCCCGGGCTCGTCGAGCGGCGACCGGAGGCCGTCGGCCGGATCGCCGCGGTAGATCCGCGTCACCTGGTAGCCGATGCCCTTGCGCACGGCGTCGATCCCGAGCACGCCGGTCGACACCGGTGGCAGCTCGGTTCCCGGATCGCCGCCCGAGATGTAGGTGTGCGAGGTCGCGAGCTCGCCGATCAGCTCGCCGAGCAGGTCGTTGAGCTCGTCGCGCGTGCCGAGCCGCGGCAGCAGCGCGCGGTACTTGTCGCGCTGGGCGCGCCAGTCGACGCCGCCCATGTTGGCGTCCCAGTAGAAGTCGCGCATCATCCGCCAGGTCTCGTCGTAGATCTGGCGCCACTCGTCCTGCGGCGACAGCTCGACGACCAGGTTCGCCATCGCGACCTTCTGCTCGCCGAGCTCCTCGGGGGACGGCGGCTTGCCGGCGTCGACCACGAACAGGTCGGTCTTGCGCGCGATCGCGAGCTTGTCGCCGGCGAGCTTCCACTTCGTCACGCCGTCGAGGAACGGCCTGGGCTTGCGCTTGTCGAGATCGAACGCGACCAGCGTCGCGTCGGGCGGGCCGTCGCCGTCCATGCCCTCGGTCACGCCGCGCACCGGGACGTCGGCGTAGAACACCGCCTTGGCGGTGGCCGCGAGCCCGGTGTAGTTGCCGAGCGGGACCGGGAACGCGACGTAGCGGTCGGCGAGGCCGTCGAAGTCGATCCGGACCGGCTTGACCTGCCTGGGCTTCTTGTCGTCGGGCTTCTGGTCGTCGGGCTTCTTGGCCTCGGGCTCGCCCGGCCGCGGCGGCAGGCCGGCGGTGTTCGCGAACGGGTTCTTGCCGTCCTTCTGCAGCATGACCAGGAACGGTCGCGTGGTCCGGGTCTCGACGTTCTCCGCGTCGCGGTGGTCCATCACCGGGTTGGCCGCGCGGTCGCTCAGGAAGTACAGGTAGCGGCCCTCGGGGTCCCACGCCGGGTTGGCATCGGCGGTCGTCGCGCCGGTGATCGCCACCGACTTGCCGGTCTGGGTGTCGAAGATCTTCAGCACCGTGTAGTCGGTCGGCAGCGGCAGGGTGTACGCGAGGTAGCGGCCGTCGGGGCTGAACACGTACTCGTTGATCTCGGCCTGCGCGCTGTGATCGATGGTGCGCGGCGCGCCGCCGGCGGCAGGGACGACGTACAGGTTCTGGGTCTGATCGGCGTACGCGATCCACTTGCCGTCGGGCGAGGCCACCGGCGGGAAGTGCCAGCCGGTCTTGCCGGCGGGTACCAGCACGCGCGGCTGGCCGCGGCCCCAGGCATCGATCACCCGCAGCTCCTCCTCGCCGGGCGCGTCGGTGATGTAGATCAGGCTCTTGCCGTCGCCCGAGAACGCCGCGCCGCGCTCGCGCGCCGCGCTGCCTCGCGTGATCGGCAGCGTCACGCCGTTCTTGATCGCGACCGACATGATCTCGCCGCGGGTCACCACCGCGAGGCGATCGCCGTCGGGCGACAGCTCGAACGAGGTCATCGACTTCTCGGCGCTGGGGTAGCGGACGCGGGCGAGCCGGCGCTCGCTCGGGACGTCGACCTCGAGCTTGCGGTCCTTGCCGGTGGCGGGCTCGTAGACGTGGAGGTCACCGCCGAGCGAGAACACGATCCGGCCGTCGGGGGCGACCGCCGGCCAGCGCACGTCCCAGGTGGTCTCGTGGGTCTCGCGCTTGACGTCGCCGCCGTCGGGCTTCATCGACCACAGGTTGCCGGTGCCGCCCTGATCGGACAGGAAGAAGATCCGGCCACCGGACCACATCGGGAACGCCTCGGCGCCCTGGGTCCTGGCGACCTCCTTGAAGTCGCCCCGGGCGGGGTCACCGACCCAGATCGTCGGCGCCGTGCCGCCGCGGTAGCGCTTCCAGGTCCGGAACTCGACGCTCGAGCGGTTGAACGCCCAGCGCTTGCTCGCCGGATCGATCGCGAGCCGCCCGGCCCAGCCCAGCGGCACCGGCTCGGGGTCGCCGCCGTCGACCGCCACCGTGAACAGGTGCCACTCGAACCCGCTGGTGGTGTCGTTCCCGGAGTGGCTGCGGTACACGATCCGCTTGCCGTCGGGCATCCAGCCGATCACCTCGTCGATCTCGGGGTGCCAGGTCAGCCGCTTCGGCTCGCCGCCGTCGGCCGGGATCACGTAGACGTCGCGGTTGCCGCCGTACTCGCCGGTGAACGCGATCGTCTTGCCGTCGGGCGAGTAGCGCGGAAAGTACTCGGCGCCGGCGTGCGTGGTCAGCCGGCGCGCCGTGCCGCCGGTGTCCGCCACCGTCCACAGGTCGCCCTCGGAGGCGAACACGATCGCGCGGTCGTGGAGATCGGGAAACTGATCGTAGCCGGTCCGCGCGAACGCGACCGACGAGCCACACAGCGCAGCGACGATGGCCAGCAGCGAGCTTCGAACGTGCATAGGTCTTCCCCCCGGCAGAGCAGCAGCGCACACGACATCAGATCGATGCCGCGAAGTCCAGATCGGTCTACGCGAGGCTCGCGGTCGGCGCTGCGGCATCGCGGCTGTCGCAACGTGTCGCGCGGCGCCGGCCGCTGGTGGACGCAGCCGGAGCCGTCAGACGCCGGTGCGCAGCAGCTCGGCGTAGCGCGCCAGGTCGATGTTGCCGCCGCTGAGGATCACGCCGACCCGCTTGCCGCGGATCGGCAGGCCGGCGTGGCGGGCCGCGGCGAACCCGAGGCAGCCGGTCGGCTCGACCACGATCTTCATGCGCTCGGCGAAGAACCGCATCGCCTCGACCAGCTGGGCGTCGCTCGCGGTCAGCACGTCGGCGAGCTCGCGGCGGACGATCGCGAACGTCAGCTCACCGAGGTGCTGGGTCTGGGCGCCGTCGGCGATCGTCCGGGGCGTCGCGATGTGGACGATCGCCCCCGAGCGGAACGACTGCTGGCCGTCGTTGCCGGCCTCGGGCTCGACGCCGTAGACCCCGCAATGCGGCGCCAGCGCGCGCGCGGCGAGCGCCGCGCCGCTGATCAGACCGGCGCCGCCCATCGGCGCGAACAGGTAGTCGAGCGCGCCGACCTCCTCGATCAGCTCCCTGGTCGCGGTGCCCTGGCCGGCGATCACGTCGGGGTGATCGAACGGCGGGATCAGTGTCATGCCGCGGTCCCCGGCGAGCCGGCGGCCGATCGCCTCGCGGTCCTCGGTGAAGCGGTCGTAGCTCACGATCTCGGCGCCGTAGCCGCGGGTCGCGGCGAGCTTGATCGCCGGGCTGTCGTGCGGCATCACGATGGTCGCCGGCATGTCGAGCAGCTGGGCGGTTAGCGCGATCGCCTGGGCGTGGTTGCCCGACGAGAACGCGACGACGCCGGTGCGGCGCTGGGCGTCGGTGAAGCGCGACAGCGCGCTGTACGCGCCGCGG
>JBGQCL010000103.1:0-27628 GCA_041495365.1 Kofleriaceae bacterium
AGCACGCTGGGCAAGAGGTCGAGCGAGAAGTTCGCCACGTCGTTGGCCTCGGGCGAGTCCAGCGCGGCGAACAGATCGACCAGATCGATCGCGCCGCCGAGCGCCTCGGAGCCCGACGCGCTGTCCTCCTTGAACAGGCCGAGCAGCCGCACGGTGTCGAGGTCGATCAGCTCGACCTGGGTGTAGATGTGCATCGACTGCGCGACCAGGTGCTCGACGAAGCCCCACACGCTGCGCGGTCGAAGTCGCGGAAGTGGTCCGCGTAGTCGATCGCCGGTAAGGGGTAAGGATCGATACGCAAGTTCGCGCGTGCTACCTGCAGGCGCCGGAATGGCACGAGCTGGCTTCGCTGACGCAGAGGGCGTCCCAGGCGACCGAGCAACAGTAGTTGTCGCGTACGCATACCTCTTTGGCGCAATCTCCGCAGCCGCTGACCAGCGGCGGGCCGGTGTCGCAGACCGGATGCGAGCAGGTGGTCGTGGTGTACTGCCAGTAGCAGGTCCCGAAATTGGCGAAGGGCTCCTGCCAGCTCACCCAGAACCGGCAATCGTACTGATCGGCGGTGAACCATCCATCTTGGTTACAGCTGCCGCTGCCGGTGAGCAGGGATGCCTTTGCGGTGTCGCGCGGTGTGCCGGGGCAGAGATTTCCGACGAGCGTGCGGCCGCTGGGTTGGGCCAGGCTCCAGAAGATGTCGAATGTCCCCCAGCCGGTGACGTGCGTCGCGTCGGGCCTGGGCCCTCCTGTCGCGCCGCCTTGAAACGGGCCATTTGCCTTCGCGTCGGCCGCCAGCGCCGCGGCCAGCTCGCGAACGCGCCCGGGCTCCCCGGTGATCTCGCCCTGGCTCGACACCACCGCCCTGCCTTCGCTCGATAGGACTCCGGTCAGCTCGACGCCGGCGGGCGTGGCGCGAACCTGCAACCGGGCGAGCTCGGCATCGCCGGCGTCACGCGCGCTCACGAACCGGCCTTCGCTGTCTTCGTAGGTCACCCAGCGCGCCACGTGCAATGCTGCCGTGGTCTCGTCCGACGCCGCGAGGGTCGCCAGCGATGCGGCCTCGGGCTCGGCGCCGGTAGCCGGCGGCGGCGTTGCAGACCCTGACTCGATAGCGCAACCAGATATCAGCCCTAGCATCAATGACATTCCAGATATAAATCGTCCCGAGACCACCATTGGCTTCTCCTTGTCGCGATGTTCCGATCGAACTGCCCACCTCGTTCTCCGCAGCATGCGGCTCGGAGCACATGGTGATTGTGATGTTGTCTGGCAGTCGAGGATCGTCGCAGGAGTGAGACTGTCATCGGATCGGCGATTGGCCCATGGTACGAACGTACTATGGATGTTCCGCAGCGGTGCCGGCGCGGTGCGCGCTGACGACCCCGACGAGCTCGGTGCGATTGGTGACCTCCAGCTTGGCGCAGATCGAGGCCAGCTGGTTGCGGACGGTGTTGGGCCGGTTCCCCAGCACGGCCGCGATCTCGGCGTTGGTCAGGCCTCGACAGACGAGCTCCACGATCTGATTCTCGCGCGGCGTCAGCACTTGCCGCGGATCCGGATCGGTCGCATCGAGATCCGGGCCGGGCCGACCGGCCAGCGAATCGAGCGCCACGTGCGAGAGCGCGACGATCGGCAAGATGCGAACCACCTGCTCGAGCTCGCACGCGCGGAACCGGCCGGTGCCGTGGCGGCACAGATACAGAAGGCCGGTCGATCGGCCGTGGAACATCGGTCGGGCGACGATCTGGCAATTGATGCCTTGCGGGCGCACCATCTCTGCGTAGAGCGGTAGCTCGCGACGCTCGGCAGCGCTGAACACCTCGGTATCGATATAGGCGCCGCCCAGCGCCTGGGCGGCCCATCGACCCTTCTCGAGCCCGCGGCGATACCGCTCGGGATCGCGGGCGTAGTTCCAGTACAGCTTGTGAAACTCCTCCTTGTTGATCGAGCTCGGCGCCTCGCGAAGGCGAGGGCTGAGGAAGATCGCACTGTCGATCGGCAGCAGCGCGGCGATCTGCGCCAGCGTCCAGCGACGCAGCACGGTCGTGTCAGAGCAGGACCGCGCCATCTCTGCCAGCGCACCCGCGAAGCGGTCTTCCTCCCCCATCTCACCCCCCTGACAAACCGGTACCGTATCCTTTCGCATCAGGCGATGCAGTAGCGGTAGGCACTCGTTGCCAGGCGTTACCAGCGCGCTCGATGTCGGCCAATGAACCGATTCGGCCGGCGACCGCCGGCCGCTGTCCTGCGCTGATCTCCGACGAGCCGGCGCCGCCGTGCAGCTCGTCGCCGACGACGCCGATGACGTGCAGGACGCGCAGGCCCCGCGTGCATTTCGATCGCCGCGACGATGTCAATGGCAGCCGGCGGATTCGCGTCGGACGCTCCGGGTCGAGCGGCCGCGCAACTCGCTGGGCCGCGGGGCGAATCGTTGGGCGCTGTGCGGGACGTTCGCGAGACGGCCGACCCGACCGCGCATCCTGACAGCAGCTGTGACGCTACACTGGGGTGATCTCCGCGGCGGCGACGCGGGTTGCCCGTACTGTCGCACCGAAAGCGACGATGTCGGGTGATCTCGAGATTCTCGCCGGCCGCTACCAGCTGGTGCGGCTGCTCGGGCGCGGGACGAGCTGCGACGTCTGGCGGAACCGGAGCGTCCCGGTCGCGTGCAGCTTGTCGCGCTCGTCCGGCGCGACCTGGAAGCCGGCTGCGACCGCGGCGTCGATGAGCGCGATCGCCTTCTCCGTCGGCACGTAGGCGATGACATCGACATCGCCGGTCGCGCGAGGTTGACCGACCGTCGCCACCGCAAGCCCGCCGATGATCAGATACGGGACGGAGGCCTGCGAGAGGAAGTCGACTGCCTCGCGACAGAAGGCGTTGAAGCTTGGGGACGATGTGCGTTTCACCGCGTTGCGGGATCGACTGTGCGGGTGACGCGAGCCGGATCGATGCGCAGCGCCCGGACGAGATTGAGAGGGCGCGGATCGTCCCGCCGATCGACATGATCCATCAGGCAGGAGGTAAGCAGCGCCTCGGCCATCGCGATCGACGACGCCATGTCGAGCTCGCGCAGCGCGCGATGCTCCTCGGCGACCCGGAGTCGCTCGTATGCGGCGCGATCGCGAATCACGGAGATAGCGTAGCACGAGCGCGAGATCTTCGACGCGCGCCTCGGCCGGGGCGCGCACCCCGCGCGGCTCACTCCCGGGTCTTGCGCTCGGCCTCGCCCGGGAAGTACGGCTGCTTGGGGCCGACCTCGTGGCCGGCGGGCAGCGGCACGCCCAGCTCGTCGACCCGGAACACGTCGGGCGGCAGGCGGAGCGAGTCGCGCACCCGGTCCATGGTGTCCGGGACGAACGGGTACAGCATGATCATCAGGTTCTTGAGCACGTAGAACGACGCATACAGCGCGTCGCGGCGACCCTCCTCGGGGCGCCGGTCGTCGTGCGGCTTGTACTGGTTGAACAGGCTGTTGATGGTGCGCGCGTAGTTCTCGACCTCGTACAGCATGGTCGGGTATTCGGCGCGCTCCATGCTGCGCACGTAGCGCTGGACGATGCGCTCGGTGTCGGCGACGATCTTGTCGGCGAGCACGCCCTGGGGCACCCGGCCGCCGAACTTCGAGTGCGCGGCGGAGATCGGCCGCTCGAACGTCGCGTTCATCGGCCCGGCGAGAAACGCGTTGCGCTCGGCGAGCTTGTCGAAGTCGAAGTTCGACGGCTTCTCCGACAGCCCGAGCAACGCGAGGTAATACCGGATCTGATCGGCGGAATGGCCCTGATCGAGCAGCTGGTCGCCGGTGATGAAGTTGCCCCGCGACTTGCTCATCTTCTCGCCGCTGACCTGCAGGTGGAAGCAGCCGAAGATGTCGGTCAGCTGCAGGTCGCCGGGCGCGGGCAGCCGGTGCGGGTCGTCCTGGGTACCGAGCCACATCGCGCCCTGCATCAGGACGTAGAAGAACACGTTGTCCTGGCCGAGGAACTGGTAGACCCGCGCGTCGGGGTCGCGCCAGAACTCGGCGTAGCGCTCGACCGGCTCGCCGCGCGCCGCGAGCGCGACCTGGGAGAACGAGATCGGCGCGATCAACGAGTCGGGCCACACGTACAGCGTCTTGCCCGCCATCTCGGGGTCGAGGTCGTCGGGCAGCGGGAGGCCCCAGCTGACGTCACGCGTGATCGAGCGGTGCGCCCAGCCGTCGTCGGGTGTGCTCGCGATCCCGGCGGCGGCGAGCGCCGCCGCGCCGGTCTCGGCGTCCGGCCGGTTCTTGAACTGCAGTGCGATGTTCTTGCCCGCCGTGTACTTCATCTTGTGCGGCGGCAGGCTGGCGCGTAGCTCCTTGTACGCCGCCTCGCGGTCCCCCGCGAAGCGCACTCCGGGCAGCACGCGGCCGAGCACCTCGCTCAGCACCGACTGCCGCCAGCTGCCGGACTTGCTCTCGATCCACACCCGCAGCGTCTCGGCGACCTTCCACATGTCGAGGAACCAGTGCACGGTGTCGCGCATCACCGGGGTCGCGTCGGACAGGGCGCTCCTCGGGTCGATCAGCTCGCTCGGATCGTGCTGGTGGCCGCACCGGTCGCACTCGTCGCTGTACGCCGACTCGTTGTCGCACTTGGGGTTGGGGCACTTGCCGTGCACGTAGCGGTCGGGCAGGAAGCGCTCCAGCTTGGGGTCGTACCACTGCCGGCTCGACCGCTTCTCGAGCATGCCATTGCGGTACAGCTTGCGGATGAAGTCCTGCGACATCGCCTTGTGCAGCGGGAAGCACTCGGGCCGCGCCGTGCCGGTGTAGACGTCGAGGCCGATCGAATAGCGCCTCAGCGTGGTGGCCTGCTGGTCGTGGACCCGCTCGAGCAGCTCGCGGATCGGCACGCCGGCCTGCAGCGCGGCGAGCTCGCTGGTCGAGCCGTGCTCGTCGGTGCCGCACACGTACAGCACGTTCGGCCGGCCGATCACCATGCCCAGCCAGCGGGCGTGGATGTCGCCCGGGACCTGCGTCCCGGCGAGGTGGCCCAGGTGAACCGGCCCGTTCGCGTAGGGCATGCCGGCGGTGACGACCGCCCGTCTGGGCCGGTGGATGCGCGCGATGGTCGACGCGATGTCGTGGGACCCGCGCTCGCTGGATGACATCCGCGCAGACTAGCCGATGTCGGCCGGCCGCGCTCGCCGGCGCGGCGCCCGGCCGATCAGCTGGGCGGGACCACGACGCCGGTGATGGGGTCGCCGTCGCCGTCGGTGCCCGTCACGGCCGGCGCGCCCTGCAGCGACACGGCACCCTGGGCGGTCAGCAGCGACTGCCCGGCGTCCATCCCGGGTGGGCCCGAGGTCGGCCACTGCGACGGTGTCGAGTCGGGGTCCGGTCCGCCGACCAGGTTGGACACGCGGCTGAACGCCAGGGTCTTCGTCATGAACTGCGGAGATTCGCAATCGATGTGGCCGCCGCCGGAGCGCCGCGCGTCGGCTCCGATGAACGGCGCGGAGATGACCACGGTGTCGCGCTTCCGGTCGATGCACTCGAGCATGCCGTCGTACAGGACCCAGAGCTGCTCGCGCGGCGCGGTGATGCGCCAGCGCAGCTGGCGATGCACGGTGTCGACGATCAGCGCCACGAAGTTGTGGCCGACGACATCGACCATCGCGGCCGACCGCAGCGGGGCGCGCTCCTCGAGCGCAAGCCCGCGCCAGCGGTCCAGCGAGATCGGCTGGAACCTTGCGGTCCCGACCTGGGGAAACGGCAAGAACACCGCCGAATGCTGTACGACACTCTTCATCTTGAAGACAGACATGAATCCTCCGAGAGGCTGGGGGAGATTTGCCCGACGAAGCGGTTACTGAAACACCACGACGTGCTGCATCCAGGACGTCGGATCACCCTTCATCTTCTCGGCGCGAACGCGCGCGACGGCCTTTGCCGGACTTGTCCCGGCCGAGATCTGGGAGACCACGGCATCGAAGAACTCCGCTGCCTCGCGGTCGGGGATGTCGGCGAGCGATGCGATGACCGCGCTCGCCCCGGCGGCGCGGAACGCCAGCGGCAGCCCCTCGGCCTCGTGCTCGAACTTCGCGGCCACACCCCCCGAGCAGTCGGCGAGCACCACCACGGGCGCGCCGGTCAGCCGGGCGGACCGGATCTGCTCGACGCCCAGCGTCCAGCCGCCGGTGCCCGGCGCCAGCGCGATCACGGGTGAGCCAAGGGGTTCGAGCGTGCCGTGGCTGTGGATCTCGACCAGCGAGGCATCCGCGATCGAGGCGAGCACGCGCTCGGGCGTGGCCGCTGCGCCGGTGATGATCTCGTCGTCCTTGCCCTGCTCCGGCCAGGTCCGCGGAGCCAGCGGAGCCAGCCCGGCCTCGGGCGGGATCGCGGGATTGGCGACGATGACATGGCGATGCCGGCTCGCCGGCGCGGGCGCCGGACCGAGCACGTAGTGCCACGGCGTCGCCGCGTCGAGCACCGGCCCGATCCCCAGCCACGGCGACAGCGAGAGCACGGCGACCTCGTCGCAGCCGGCCAGCCTGTCATGCAGCCGTCGCGGCGCGACCCACTCCGTGACACGCGCCACGTCGGGCCGATACTCGCCGATCGTCGTGCCGTCGGCAGCGACGGCGACCGCGGCGAACCGCGTGTCGTCGGCGCCGAACGCCAGGGCGCAGCGCGACGGCGGCGCCACGCCGTGCGCGCGCGCGACGACGGCGAGCGCATCGCTCCACGCTTCCCGTCGACCGGCCTCCGCGAACAGCGCGTTGTCGATCGCGGCCAGCGTCTTCTCGCGCATCGAGCCTTCGAGCCGGCCGGCCGACCTCGCCGCGGCCGCGAGGCGGTCGCGCGCCGACGGATCGCCGTCGAGATCGATCCAGGCCGCCAGGTAATCCAGGTACGGCGCATCGCGCTCCAGGTCGGGGTTGTTGCGCGCAGCCGCGATCTCCGCGGACAGCTCCGGACGGAGCAGCACCGGCTGACCGACGCGCAGCAGGCGCGCGAGCATGGTCAGCTCGACCGTGCTCGACCCGCGCGGGCAGGCCGGAACTCCGGCGAGCTGTGCGCGTGCCGGCGCGATCTCATGACGGCGGAACAGCATCTCGGCGACGGCGAACGCCTGGTTGCGCTTCCCGCACGCGTCGTCGAGCGAGCGCCCGGCCTCGTCGTAGTACGCGCGCGCCACGCTCACCGCGTCGTCGAATCGCTCGGCGTCGGCCGCCAGCGTCAGCGCCAGGCCGCGATTCGGCCACTCCCCGAACTGGCGCGACAGCGCGAGCGCCACCAGCGCATGGCGCTTCGCCGCAGGTGGCTGATGGAGATCGAGCGCCAGCTTGGCGCGCTCGGCCTCGATCTGCAGGCAGCGATAGCCCGGCGTCGTCGACGAACAGCGCTCCTCGATCGCGCGCAGGCGCTCGGTCGCTGCCACGAGCCGGCCGGCCTCGCGCGCGACGCCGGCCCGCGTGAGCTCGACCGAGAGCTGGAACCACGGATCGCCGGTCGCCGCGGCCAGCTGCTCCGCCGATGGATCGCCGTCGAGCCGGCGCGTGAGGATCATCGCGCCGAGGATCAGGTCGTCGTCGTGCGCGCGCCGGGCCAGCGCGAGCCAGCTGGCCCACGCGCGATCGTCGACGTGGCCGAAGTTCTTGACGATCTCCGCGTAGCCAGCGGCCGCGGCCGCGCGCTCGGGCGACAGCCGGCTGCGGGCGGCGGCGATGGAGCGGCTCACGTTCGCGCCGGCCGCCTTGTCGAGCTCGCTCGCGAGCGGTGCGAGCTCGTCGAGCCGCTCGGCCGTCGCCGCCGTGCGGATCGCGTCGTGGAGCATCACGCGCGCGCGACCCGGGACCTGGCGGGCCAGGGCGGCCGCGATCGGCGGCCCACCGCCCACCATCTGGTAACCGAGGCCCACGGCATCCCGGTACACCTTGCGCAGCCGGTCGGTCTCGCCGGCCATCGCCGTGGCTCGCCCGGCGGCATCCTTCGCCCAGCGCGGCTCGCGCGACTGCTCGATCTGGGCCACGTGCTGGAACGACGCGGCCGCCGACAGATCCAGCCCGAGCGCGCGCTGCGCCAGCGCCCGGTTCCACCACGCGACCGCGTGGCCCGGCCGCTCGTCGATCACCTGCTGGGTCAGATCGAGCGCGGCGTCGAAGTCGCTACGCAGCACGGCGAGCCCGGCGCGATCGGCCTCGAGATCGGCGGCTGCCTCGGCGTCACGCGGCTTGCACTGGCGATACTGATCGTTCGCCGCCGGCAGCTCGCCTTTCAGCACGTAGGCAGCTGCGACGCCACGGCAATCCCCCTTGCGATCGAGCTCCGCGATGATCGACAGGGAGATCGCCGTGCGCGTCGTCGCGCTGCTGCGATCCGGGTTGTACGGGTGATATCCGCGCACCGCGCCAGCGGACAGTCGGATCTCGACCGGCGTCGCGTCGCCGTCGGCGAGCAAGAGGATCGGCGATGCTCGAAGCAACGCCGCGACCAGCGGCACGGCAGCCGCGGCAGCCGCCGCTGCTGCCACCCACCCCGTCCAGCGGCGACGCCACGCCCGCGGGCGGTCCGCCGCGCGCCCCCTCGCGTGCTCGCCGGGGCCGTTGCCCGAGCCGCCGTCGCCGGGCGCGCTCGCCGCGGCGCTGCGCAGCTCGTCCTCGCGATCGCGCAGCTGCACCTCGTCGTGCAGCTCGTGCTGGCACACCACGCAGACCGCGAGATGCTCGAGGAACGCCGCCTCGCGATCGCCGCCCGGCGCGCCGTCGAGGTACTCGCCGGCGCGGCCGTGCTCGGGATGCTGGTCCACGCTCGGCCCGCCGCGCACGGCGTCCTCGCGATCGCGCAGCTGCACCTCCGCCTCCAGCTCGCGCTGGCACGCCGCGCACCCGGCGAGGTGATCGAGGAACGCCGCCTCCTGCTCCGCATCGAGAGCGCCCTCCAGGTAGTCACCGGCGCGACCGTGCGCAGTCATCTGGATCCCTTGTCGTCCTTGCCGCGCCTCGCGAGGTACATCTTCAGCAACCCGGCCTTCAACTGCTTGCGCGCCCGGAACACGCGACTGGCCACGGTCGCGATCGGGATGTCCTGGGCCCTGGCGATCTCGGCATGACTCCGGGCTTCCACCGTGAACAGTCGATAGGTCTCCCGCGTATCATCGGGCAGCTGGCCGATCGCGGCGCGATAGTCGTCGGCGCTGATGTCCTCCCACATCGCCGGCTCCGAGGGAGCGGGCGCTGGCTCTTCGCCGTCGATCTCGACCTGCCTGGGCAGCCGGCGATGCTTGCGTACCTCGTCGATGAACATGTTCGTCAGGATCTTCAGTAGCCAGGCGCGCACGCGCGACGGATCGGTGATCGGACTCCGGGTGCTGAATGCGCGCATCAGTGCGTCCTGAACGAGGTCATCCGGTTCGACGGGCGGGCGACAGAGCTGCTTGGCGCGTGCTTCCATGGCAGATCGGTGGGCAACGAGCAGGTCCCAGAACCGTCGCCGTGCAAGCTCGTCGACCGGCTCGCGGGGTGGTGCCCCGGGCGGGTGACCGTCCCCTCCGGGCGGGCCATCCCCGGACGCGGGCGGATCGACGGACCTCTGATCGACCGGCGACGTCTCGAGCGCGCGACGGCCATCGGCCTCGTGTCCGTCCTCCGGCACCTTGGCTCGAACGCTATCATGATTGGTCCGACGTTTGACCCCGGCTGACATTCCCCCTCCTGGCTCACCGGATCGGACGAATGCCTGCCGAAACCTTCGTGGAATTCGCAAACTCCCGTGCGCCGTGGTCAGACCACGACGAGGACCGGGACCTCCTGGTTGTCGCTTTCCCCGCATGCAGAGACGAAATGCGCGCCGGCTTCTTCTCGATTTTGCGCATGTGCCGCAGACGTTCCGATCGATTTGCTGGTTCGCAAATGAAGCAACAACCGCTGTCGCGCAATGTGGTCGAGTCAGGGTCGCTGCTCGAAGACGCGCCGGGGTCGCCGGCTCGCGGACTCGCTGCCTAGTCGCCCTTGCCCTGGACCTCGCGCAGGAACGCCTCCTCGCTGACCGACAGCGGCCGGCCCTTGAGCCGCTCCAGCTCGTCGCGCGACAGCCCGCCGACCTTCTGGCGGTGCCGCGCCATGGCGACGTGCGCCCGCGCCATCGAGCCGACCACGTCCTCGAAGCTCTCGTAGTGGACCGGCGTGCGCTCGGGGTGCGCTCGCAGCAGCTCGGTGATCCGCAGCTCGTGGCGCTTGACGATCTCGTCGAGCGGCGTCACCAGCGGCAGCCGCTCGATCCGCGCCTCGGGCGGCGGCTCCAGCCGGTCGACGCCGTGGGTGTTGCTGGTCACCAGGAACACGCCCTGGATCTCGCTGACCAGCTCGATCACGCGCAGGTGGCGGGGGTAGAGCTGGACCAGCTGCAGCATCGACAGCACGATGCCGCGCGGATGGAGGTGGTACACGCCGGCGCGGATCATGCTGCCGGCGTCGACGAACAGCCGCAGGAACGTCCGGTTCTGCGGGTAGATCCGGGTCAGCGTCAGGTCCTCGACGTCGGCGATCCAGCGATAGCCCCGGCGCTCGAACGCCGCGCGGGCCCGGTCGTAGAACTCGAGATCGGCCTCGGGGAACGCCGCCGGCGACACCCGCGCCAGCTCGTGGGGCTCGCCGTACACCGCGTCGAGCCGGGCGCGCAGCGCCGCCCCGCCGAAACCGCGCGGCCGGCGCATGCCGAGCGCGATCGCGACGACGAGCCACAAACCCATCATGAGGAAGAACACTTCCACGGCCGCCATTGTGCCATGCGCCGGGGACGCTGGCTCCGGCGGATCCCCCGCAAGGCGCCCCGGCCCGCCGATCGCGCCCCGCGCGTCCCCCGCGCTCGCCGGGCCGGTCCGCCGGCGCACGCGGATCAGCGCGCGATGTCCGCGATCTGCCCGCGCAGCAGGCGCCGGAGCGCGGGCCGCATCGCCGCGAGCTCCGCGTCTGCGAACGTGCGCTGCTCGATCGGCGGCGCGGTCCGCGGCCGCTTGTTCATGATCGAGATCGCGTATCCCGAGTGCGGCAGGCCGAACACGTGCCCGAGCTCGTGGGCCAGCACCCGCTCGGGCGCCACCGTCGACAGGATCACGTACTTGCGATCGCCGCCGCGCAGGTGCCAGGTCACGCCGCGGATCACCTCCCCGGGCTGGTCGACGTCGTCGAGCTGGCCGGTGATGAACAGGTGGATCACCTTGCCGGTCAGCCGGCCGTCGGCCACCGCGTCGCGGTCGGCCGGCGTCGCGACGTGGCCCGCCCCGGCCGGCAGCGCGTTCGCGCCGACCACCTGGAAGCCAACGTCGATCGGCGCGAAGTGGCGGTTGGCCTCGGCGAGCTGGACCGCGAGCCAGTCGGCGTGCGCGATCAGCGCGTCGCCGCGGTCCGCGGCCACCGGCACGTGGAGCTGGATGCCGATGCAGTGGGCGCGCGCGGCCTCGCACGCCGGCAGCGCCGCGGTCAGCGCCGCGAGCTCGTGGTCGACGTCGGCGCGAGCCGCCCCGGGGACGACCATGCCGCAGATCGCGGCGAGCAGCACGGGACGCACCACGCGGCCGAGTCTACAGCCGTCACGGCTCCCGTGGCAGCGGCCTCCGCGGCGGAGGCCTCGCGAGCCAGCATCGTCACGCTTTCCGAGACGACGCTGGCACCGAGATCGGCTTCCCGCACCGCGAAATTTGACCTGGCTCGTCGTCCGCAAGACGCTGGCGTGGATGGCGCGCATGGTGAAGCAATCGAAGGCTGTGAAGCGGACCGGCATGTACGACGTCGTGCTCGACGACATCGTCGATCTGATCGAGATCGCGCGACGCCGGGCTGCCCGCATGGTCAACGCGACGATGACGGCCGTGTACTGGTCGATCGGACGGCGGATCGTCGTCGAGGAACAGCGCGGGGCGCGCCGCGCCGAGTACGGCGAGGAGCTGATCAAGCAGCTCGCCCTGCGTCTCACGGCGAGGTTCGGTCGCGGGTTCGGACCGGTGAACCTCTCGCAGATGCGGGCGTTCTACTTGACCTATCGCGAGATTCTTCAGACAGCGTCTGAAAAATCTGAGCGTGGTGATGTAGGAGGCCCAATTCTTCAGACAGCGTCTGAAAAATTCGAGGACGCCGAGACCCGCGAGATTCTCCAGACAGCGTCTGGAGAATCTGCAGGCGGAGCCGGGGACCGAATTCTCCAGGCAGCGTCTGGAGGATCTGACCTGGCCTCGATCTCTGGTTCCGGATCGATCTCCTGTTCTTCCATCGCCGCCTTCGCTGCCTGGTCGTCGTCGACCTCAAGCTTGGCGAGTTCGACCACGCTGACGCCGGCCAGATGCACCTCTACCTCAACTACGCCAGGGAGCACTGGACGATCCCCGGGGAGAACCCGCCGGTGGGCCTGATCCTGTGCTCTGCGAAGAACGAGGCCATCGTCAAGTACTCACTCGCCGGACATCCCAGCAAGGTCCTCGCCGCCGAGTACCGGATGGCGCTCCCCGACGAGAAGCTGCTCGCTGACCATGTCGAGCAGGCTCGTGCGGCATTCACGCGCCGCGGACACGGCGCACTGCTCGACGAGATGCTGGCGGACTCAGGCGGCCCGCTGACCACCGCGGAGCAGCGTGCGGCGGAGCGCGCCCTCGGCATCCGCTCGAAGAAACCGCGACGCAAGGCAACATGAGGGTCGGGCTGCGCCACGGCCTGGCCGATCGATCAGCCGATCACGCGCAGCGCCTCGAGCGCGACGGCACCCAGGCCGAACGCGAGCCGGGCGCAGATCGGGGCGAGCACGTTGCGACCGGCGGCGACGTAGAGCGAGCCCAGGCCGGCGCCGAACGCGCCGGCGCCGATCCGCGACGCGAGATCGCCGGGGGTGATCACGGCCTCGGCGATCGCGCCGACCAGCACCGGCAGGATGGACGGGCCGGGCGACAGCTCGAGCACGCGCTCGACGATCCAGCCGCGCAGCGCGAGCTCGCTGGCGATCGCCATCGCGATGACGATCAGCGCGACCAGCGCGAGCTGCGACGGGTTGCCGCGGACGATCGGGAACGCCGACCACTCGACCGTGCGGCCGCTCATCAGCTCGACGAACGGCGCGCCGGCGACCACGGCGAGCGCGAGCGCGGCCAGCCCGGCGGCGAGGCTGACCGCGGCGCGGCCGCTGCCGGCGTGGAGCAGCTCGCTCCAGGTCCGGCCGCGCAGCCAGCGCGACAGGCTGGCGACCACCAGCAGCGGCAGGGCCACCGGCATCGGCTCGGGCAGCGGCGCGATCGCGAGGCCGAGCACGGCGGCGATCTCGAACGGGACGAGGTTGCGCAACTCGCGAGGCGTTCCAGGCTCCGGCACGGACGTACGATACCAAGCGCGCCGTTCGCCGGCCGCCCGGCCTGGCGACCAGCCGGTCGGCGATGCGGCGCAAGCGCGGCCGGCCCCCCGGCGGCGTGACCGGGGTCTCGTCGATCACCGGCGCGTCGATCGCGCGAGCGCGGCGACCACCCGGCGTGTTAACGTTCCGGCGTGTTCGAGCCGGGGACGCTGCTCGCGGGCAAGTACCGCGTGGATCGCGTGCTCGGCCAGGGCGGCATGGGCGTGGTCGTGGCGGCGACGCACATGTACCTGGCGCAGCCCGTGGCG
Organism: Kofleriaceae bacterium; assembly: GCA_041495365.1. GTDB lineage: Bacteria > Myxococcota_A > Polyangia > Haliangiales > Haliangiaceae > JABFXX01. The sequence continues at coordinate 13,603 of JBGQCL010000103.1, forward strand.
CTCAAGTTCTTGCTGCCCCAGTTCCTCGACAACCAGACCACGGTCGAGCGCTTCCTGCGCGAAGCGCGCGCGTCGGCGGCGCTGCGCGGCGAGCACATCTGCCGGGTGTCCGACGTCGGAACGCTGGAGACCGGCTCGCCGTACATCGTGATGGAGCTGCTGGACGGCAGCGATCTGGCGACGCTGCTCGGCGGGCACGGGCCGCTGCCGGTCGAGCTCGCCGCGCACCACATCCTGCAGGCGTGCATCGGGCTGGCCGAGGCCCACAGCCTGGGCATCGTGCACCGCGATCTCAAGCCGGCGAACCTGTTCGTGACCCGGCGGCTCGACGGCACGCCGCTGATCAAGGTGCTCGACTTCGGGATCGCGAAGGCGCAGCACGACACGGTGTTCGACCTGACGCAGACCGCGACGGTGATGGGCTCGCCGGGCTACATGTCCCCCGAGCAGCTGCGGTCGAGCCGGGTCGCCGACGCGCGCAGCGACATCTGGGCGCTCGGGGTGATCCTCTACGAGCTGGTGTCGGGCCGGCCGCCGTTCGTCGCCGAGAGCATCACCGAGCTCGCGCTGCGGGTCGCGATGGATCCGCTGCCGCCGCTGGCGGTCGCGGTGTCGCCCGGGTTCGATGCGGTGATCGCGCAGTGCCTGGAGAAGGATCCGGCGCGCCGGTTCCAGGACGTCGCGGCGCTCGCCCGGGCGCTCGCGCCGTTCGCCGGACCGACGGGGCGCGCGCTCGCGCTCGGTGCGGCGCGGGTGCTCCACTCCGATCCGACCCCGGGGGTCGCGCACGTCGCGGCGGCTCCGGGCGCGCCGACCACGCTCAGCTCGTCGGCCGGCTCGACCACGCCCCGCCGCCGATCGGTCCCGTGGATCGCGGTCGGCAGCGCGGCCGCGGCGCTGGTCGTCGGGATCATCGCGATCACGATGTGGCGTGGAGGCCCGACCCGGCCGGCCGCGGCGCCGGTGGATCCCCCGGCTGCGGCGCCGCCAGCGGCCACGACCGTCGAGCCAGCAACCTCCGGTCCCGGCGGCCCCGGCGCGCCCGCCTCGCCGACGACGACGCCTGCGATGGCGCCCTCGCCGACCGCCGCAGCGGTCTCGCCGACGACGCCTGGTGCCGCCGCACCCCCGCCGGCGGCGCCCGCGCCCGCCTCGCCGACGACGACGACGCCTGCGACGGCACCCTCGCCAGCGGTTGCTGCGCCCGCCCCGCCGACGGCGACGCCTGCGCCCGCCGCAGCAGCCCGCCCGGCCACGCCGGCGCCGGCGCCCACCGCGGCAGCGGCCGCCCCACCGTCCGCGGATCCCGGTGCCGCGGCGAGCGCGGCCCCGAAGGCCGCCACCGGCGCGCCGGCCGGTCCGTCGCGCAAGCCGAAGCCGAAAGCGCATCCCGCGCAGCCGCCGGCCACGCCCCCGGAGGACGTCGGTGCGAGTCGGTACTAGCGTCGGTTCCGGCGTCGGTTCCGGCGTCGGTTCCGGCGTCCTCGTCCTGGTGCTGGCGTCGATCGGATCGGCGGCGCATGCCCAGCCCCGCGCAGCGTCACAGGCGAGCACCGCCGCGGGCGCGCTGTTCGACAAGGGCCGCCAGTACCTCACCGCGGGCAAGTACGCCGAGGCGTGCGCCGCGTTCGAGCACAGCCAGCAGCTCGATCCGCAGCTCGGCACGCTGTTCAACTTCGCGACCTGCAACGCGCACCTCGGCAAGCTCGCGACCGCGTGGGGCGAGTTCCACGACATCGCGCAGCGCGACGCCAACAAGACCCGCCGCGCCGCGGCCGCGCGCGAGGCGGCCCGGCTCGCCCCCCGGCTGCCCAGGCTGGTGATCAAGCTCGACCCGCCGGTCGCCGACGCGACGGTGACGTCGAACGGCGTGGACGTCGGTGCCCTGCTCGGGGTCGAGAGCCCGGTGGATCTCGGCGACTACGCGATCGTCGCGCGCGCCCCGGGCCACGCGGAGACCCAGAGCCGCGCGACGATCACCGACGAGGGCAAGACCGTCGTCGTGACGATCGCGCTCACCCGATCGGTGGCCCGGCCGGTGACCGAGGCCCCCGGGCCCGCCCCCGCCGTGGTCGCGCCGCCGTCCGCCGAGCCCCCGGCCCCGACGGCGCCGCTCGCGCCCGCGCCGGCCGAGCCCCGGGCTGCGAGCCGCCCGGCGCTCGCGATCGCCGCGCTCGCCGGCGCCGGCGCGCTGCTCGCCAGCGGCCTCGTCGTCGGCAAGCTCGCGAGCGACCGCTGGAGCGCCGCCCGGGCGGTGTGCGGGTCGAGCCTCGACTGCGCGACTCCGGCCGATCTGGCGCGCGCCCAGACGGCCACCGATCAGGCCCGGCTGCGCGGCAACGTGTCCACCGGGTTGCTCGTCGCCGGCGCCGCGGTCGCCGCCACCGGCGTGTACCTGTGGCTGCGCGCACCGTCGCCGGCCGCGCAATCGGCGCGCCTGGTGCCGTATGCCGCGCCGACCGGCGCCGGGATCGCGCTGGAGGGCCGGCTGTGAGGCGCGCGGCGTGCCTCGCGCTGGTCGCCGCGGGCTGCAACCAGGTGCTCGGCGTCACCGATCCGCACCTGCACGACGGCGGCCCCCTCGGCGGCGACGCCGGCGGCATGACCGATGGCAGCCCCGCCTGCGCCGGCGACGGCTTCGGCTACACGATCTCGAACGTCGCCCCGTGCGACATCCCGGCAGCGGTGCCAGCCTCCGTGATCCTCAACTCGACGATCGACACCACCGCCGGCACCGTGACGGTCGGCACGTCCGTGCAGCCGCTGCCGGCGAGTGCGCTCGCCGCGCAAATCGGCGGAGGCCCGCTGGTCCGGGTGGTCTCCGTCACCGGCTTCCGCGTGCCGCCCGGGATCACGGTCAACGTGGTCGGCCAGTACGGCCTGGTCATCATCGTGCACGGCGACGTCGTGATCGACGGCGCCGTGAACGCGAGCGCGGACCACACGACCCCGGGGGCCGGCTCGCGCGGCGCGGCCGCGTGCGGCGCATCGGCCGGCGCGACCGGCGCGGTCGCCGGCGGCGGGGGCGCCACCAGCTCGGGCAGCGGCGGCGGCGGTCACGGCGGCGCCGGTGCGGCCGGCGGCAACGGCACGGTCGGCATGGGCAACGCGATCCCCGGCGGTACCGGCGGCATCGCCGACAACAACCTGGCGCTGCGCCCGCTGCGCGGCGGCTGTCCGGGCGGTGTGAGCAGTGGCGTGCCTGCGGCCGGCGGCGGCGCGATCCAGATCAGCGCATCGGGGCGGATCGACATCAGCGGCACGATCGCGGCGGCCGGCGGCGGCGGCGTCGCGCTCGACACCTCCCTGCCGGCCCCGGCGGGCGGCGCCGGCGGCGGCATCGTGCTCGAGGCCGGCACGATCGCGCTGGCCGCGACCGGGGCGGTGACGGCCAACGGCGGCGCCGGCGCCGACGGCGGGGACACGGTGGCGACCTGCTCCGGCGAGAACGGCCATCCCCGCAATGCGACGCCGGCCGCCGGGGGCGCGTGCGGCGGCAGCACCGACATCACGGGCGGCGCCGGCGGCACGAGCCTCGCGCCGGCGCACGGCGGCGACACCGGCACGCGCGGCACCGGCGGTGGCGGCGGCGTCGGCCGCATCGCGATCCACAGCCACTCGTTCATGTCCACCATGGGCAGCGTGGTCAGTCCGGCGGCCAGCAGCGAGACGTTCTAGGCCCACCGGCTCCGCGAGCAAGGCCCGATCGTTCGACCGATCGAGATCGGCCGTGCGAGTCGAGACACGATGATCGTTCGACCGATCGAGATCGGCCGTGGGCCGTCGAGTCCCGATCGCGAGACGCCAACGCTCGGCTCGCCGTGGGCGACCGCGAGCGGATGGGGTCGGGCGCCGCGGCCGTGATCTGGATAGGCCGGGTCTTGCCCCGCACATACCTCACGCCGTCCGCGCAGGACGGGTGGTGATTCGGCGGACGCGGTCCCGACGCCCATCCGCGCAGCAGCCCACGGCGTGCCGAGCGTGCACGCGCTCTCCTCGGCCCCCGTCCGCGCGCAGGACGGGTGGTGATTCGGCGGGCGCGGTCCCGACGCCCATCCGCGCAGCAGCCCACGGCGTGCCGAGCGTGCACGCGCTCTCCCCGCGCCGCGCCCCACCGCCGACACCGGGCGCGTGCGCCGGCTTGGCGCACTTTTGAACGCGGCGTGCGCGGCGCACGCGGCGATGTGCGCGCGGCCGATCGCCGCGTCAGGCTGTCGCCAAGCCATGTCGAGAACGCTGATCGCAATCGCCTGTCTGACCGCGGGGCTTCGCGTCGCCGCCGCCGAACCGTCCGCCGACGAGCTCGCCGAGCGGCGCACCCGGCTCGAGGCCCGGCTGCGCGGCCAGGGCTTCACCGTGGTCGTCGAGCCGCCGTTCGTCGTGGTCGGCGACGAGTCGCCCGCCACGGTCCGGCACCACGCGACCGGCATCCTGCGCTGGTCGATCCACCTGCTCGAGGCCGAGTACTTCCAGAAGCGGCCGAACAAGCTGATCGAGATCTGGCTGTTCCGCAACAAGGACACGTACATGAAGGGCGCCAAGAAGTTCTTCGGCGACGAGCCCGACACGCCGTACGGCTACTACTCCTCGGAGCACGACGCGATGGTGATGAACATCGGGCCCGGCGCCGGGACGCTGGTCCACGAGGTCGTGCACCCGTTCGTCGAGGCCAACTTCCCGAAGGCGCCGTCGTGGTTCAACGAGGGGCTGGCGTCGCTCTACGAGCGGCCGACCGAGAAGAAGGGCCACATCTGGGGCCTGCCGAACTGGCGGCTGCCCAGCCTCCAGCGCGAGATCGCCGCGCGCACGCTGCCGGCGATGACCCGGCTGCTCGGCACCACCAGCGAGCAGTTCTACAACGCCGACTTCGACGCCTACGCCTACGCGCGCTACCTGATGCTCTACCTGCAGTCTCAGGGCAAGCTCACCGAGTTCTACCGGGCATTCGTCGCCGACCCCGACGACCCGACCGGGCAGAAGGCGCTGGAGGCGGTGCTCGGCGAGCCGCTCGACCGCTTCGAGCCCCGCTGGCGCAAGTGGGCGGCGGCGCTGCGCGGCGACAACCGCTGAGCGACCCGGCGCGGCCGGCAGCGATTGCCGCCCGCGAGCAGCTCCAGGCGGGCGCCGACCGGGCCACGATCGGCACCAAGTGCGCCGGCCTGGGCGGCGTCGCGCTGGTGTCGACCACCCACGTCCCGGTCGCCGCCGGCACCGCGTCCACCGGGCCGGCTGATCGTCGGCGGTCACAGGATGACGCACGGCGGGGACTGCGCCGGGCGCGCCGCCGCCGCGTCGGGGGCCTGCGCGGGCACGACGGCCGGGCTCACCGGACGCGCCGCCGTGGTCTTGCTGCCGGTGGAGATATCGAATCCACCGCGCAGTCCGACCACCGGAATCAGCTGTGCACCGCTCAGCCCGGGAACGTCGCCGGACAGGTAGGACAGCTGCAATCCGGCATAGACCTCGCCGAGCTGCAGCAGCAGCGAGCCATTCACGCCGAGGAACGCCGTACTCGTGGTCATCAGGGTAGCCAGCTTCAGGTCGTCATCCCGGGCCACATCGCCGCCGAGGAACCGCGACGACAGCCCGGTGAACAGGAACAGCTGGATGCTGCGCTGCCGGGAGATGACCATCTTCCCCACAGCGCCCGCGTCGAGCGCGACGGCAACACCCTGGCGCGTCTGCTCCGCGCCGGCGATCGTGGCGGAGAGGTCCCCGCGGCCGACGTCGAGCTGGGCATAGGCGCCCAGCGTGACATCGCTGTCGCTCAGGAAGTAGCGATACCGCAGCGTGAGGCTCAGATCGGTGGTCGGCGGGCTCAGCAGGAACTGGCCATAGGAGGTTGCCGGCGCTCCGGTGGCGGGAGGTTTCTGGTTCAATCCGCTGTTGATCAGGAGGTAGAGAAAGTGCCGGGTATTCTCGGCGGACAGTCCCAGACCGCCCGTGAGGGCCGCATTGTCCTTCTGGACCTGCCCGGTCGTGCTGCCGAGGATCTTGATCCGGGTGAAGAAGCCGTCGTCCTTGCCGGCGGCGCCGACGTCCGGGCTCGCGCCGGTCCCGGGGGTCGCCGTGCCGTCCGTGCTCGCCGCGCCGTCGTCGGCTCCGGCCCGTCCCGCCAGCAACGCCAGGACGATGATTGTCAGGTACGCCCGAGAGCTCATCACGCCACTCCTTCCTTGACGGCAGGTCCGTCGCTCGTGGAAGCGTGACACGCTCGATCGACGCCGGTGGGTGAAGGTTTGCGTCCGCGTCCGTGCGCCCTGGTCACGGCGAGTCCCGCACACAGCCACCGCAGCTCGGGCACGGCGAACCGCACCTACCTGGCAATCTGCATCCGCGCGTCCTGTGCCATCACATCCGGGTCATCAGGAACACCGCGACCAGCACGAGCACCGACTCGATCATGCCGAGGCCGAGGATCATGAGACCGCGCGTCCCCGACAGCGCGCCCGGGTTGCGCGTCGAGCCCTCGAGTGCGGAGGCGACCGCGCGCCCCTGGGCCAGCGCGGCGCCCAGGCCGGTGAGTCCGATGCCGAGCGCGGCCGCCGCGCTGGTGTCCAGGGCAGCGCCCCCGGCGAGTGCAGAGATGGGATCCATGGCCGACTCCTGTGATGCGCGCCGTCCGCCGGCCGCACCCCTGAGATGCCGCGATCGCGCCGGCGGTGCGTGGCTGCGACTTCGCGCCGCAGGGCGGGCTCACACCACCGGCGCGACGCCGGGGGGCGCGGTGTCGTCGAGGATCTCGAACGCCGCGCGCGACGAGTGGAGCACGGTGCGCTCGCCGCGGCGGCGCAGCGTGAGCTCGCAGCGCGCGATCTTGGAGTTGAGGCAGATCTTGCTGCCGCCGGGCGGGTTGCCGTAGCGCAGCGCGACGAAGTCGGCGGGGTCGCCGGTGATGCGCAGCGCGAGCTCGCCGTCCGGGCCCGAGGTCTCGAGCTGCCAGTCGTACGGGGCGTAGTGGCCGCGGGCGCGGAGCGCGCGGAGCAGGCCGCTCCACGCCAGGGTCTCGCCGCCGAGCCGGAGCACCACCGGGCTCATCGGCGGCAGCCACAGCGGGCCGAGCCGGAGCCGCGCGGTCGAGCACTCGAGGAACGCGTCGGGGGCCTCGTCGAACCCCGCGACCTGGCCCCAGGCATAGCGATCGGTGTGCCTGGCGCCCCAGTTGTGGTTCTGGCTGCCGACCCAGTCGTCGACCGCGAGGGCGGCGCCGTCGACGGTGAGCGTGCCGGTGAACCGGGCGAGCGGCCGGCCGACCAGGGCCTTGGCGCGCGGCAGGGCGGCGGCGTAGAGCCGCTCGGGGAGCAGCAGCAGCGGCGGCTGGCCGCCGGTGTAGCGCAGGTCCCAGTCGATGGTGTGGCCGCCGGCCGCCGCGGTGCCGCGCAGCGCGCCGTCGTCGAGCCGCGCGTCGCCGATCGCGACGTCGAGCCGGTCGCGCGCGAACCGGCAGCCGGCGACCGGGTGGACCTGCTTGACCGCCACGATCTGCGGCTCGGCTCCCGAGAACGCGATCGCCCACAGCTCGCCGACGGCGTCGGCCGGCCGGTCGCGCGGTGCGAAGATCGTGTAGCGGATCCAGAACGCGCGGCGCCCGCTCGGGGCGTTGGCGCGCTGGAACCAGCTCTCGTAGTGGCCGGCCGTCATGCCGGGCTCGTAGCGGGCGGCGTTCCAGTGGTCGCGGGTCGCGGTCGCCATGGCGGTAGTCTGACGCGAGGTCGGCCGGCCGGTGAGCCGCCGCCGCGGGTTTCGTCACCGGCCGGCGGCGTGGAACTGGAACGGGTAGTGGACCTCGACGCCGATGCCGTCCGCGGGTCGGGGAAACTCGATCATGCGGATGACGCCGACGACGCAGCGCGCGACCTCGGGGTCGAAGCCCGCGCCCGACGAGCGCTCGACCCCGCCGGTCGGGGCGATGAAGAAGTCGATCAGGACCTCGCCCTCGATGCCGGGGTGGGCGAGCAGCTGGCTGTTGTAGCAGTAGGCGATCTTGTCGATGCTGCGGCGGATGTAGCGCCGGACGATCGTCTTGTCGTAGCCGGCGCCGTCGACCCGCGCCGTGCCGACCGTCGGCAGCCGCGGGGGGTGCTCCCGGGTGCCGAAGCCGCGGCCGGGCAAGCCGTAGCGGCCGCCCGCGCCCGGACCGTCGCTGATCGTGGCATAGCGCGAGCTGCCGGCGATCAGGCCGTCGGCGCACGGCTCGTCGCAGCCGAACCCGCGGCCGTCTCCGGTGCGGCCGGTGCCGAAGCCGCCCCGGCCGGTGTCGTGGTCGCCGAACAGCGCGCCGCTGGAGCTCACGGGATCGAAGCCGCTGTCGAGGTCGAGCCGCTCGGCCAGATCGCTGATCGCGGCGGCGAGCCGCTCGTTGCCGACGAAGCCGGCTTCGCGGGCGGCGCGGACCGCATCGGCGCGCGACATCGCGGGCGGCAGCCCCGCATCGGCGATGCGAACCCGGCCGTCGCTGGTGGCGCTCGGATCGCCGGACGCGCCCTCGGGCAGCGCCATCGGCGGGCTGGTGTCGCCGCCGCCGCCGCCGCCGCCCGGCGTGTCCGAGTCAGGCGACACCGGGGCCTCGTGCTCCGCGCTCCGGAGATCGACCACGATCGGCTCGAACACCGGCGGATCGAGGTTGATGGACGCGGGGTCGGGCGGGATCAGCTGGAGGATGCCCCAGATCGCGAGGTGGACCGCGAGCGAGCCGGCGGCGTAGACCAGCGCGCGGCTCTCGATGCCGGCGAGCAGCGGCGCGGCGTGGCGGCGCGGGCGGGAGACGGCGGCGATCTGGAAGGTCGCGCGGCCGGCGCGCGCGCGGATCCGGGCGTGGCGCGGGATCGCGAGCGCGAAGGCGCCGGGGGTGGATGCGCTCGGCCGGGCCCGCCCCGCGGCGACGAGCTCGGGCAACGGGATCGCGCGGCCGCCCTGCAGGAGCTCGCCGTCGATGACGGGCGCGAACTGGAACACGAAGTCGTCGCCCGACGGCGCGACCAGCGGGAACGCCGGCGCCGGCGCGCCCTCGATCGCGAGCTCGACGCCGGGCGCGGTGCCGATCCGGTAGTACGGGCTGACCCGCTCGCGCCGCATGCGGGCGATGCCGAGGCCGAGCCCGACGATCGCGAGGCCGAAGCCGCCGAACACGACCCAGTCGACGGCGGGGCCGAGCCGCGCGGGCCGGAACGCGTGCGCCGGCCGGTGCGCGATCCGGGTCCACGCGTCCAGCCGGTCATGGTTGTCGGCGGCGGTCTTGACCGAGGCACAGAACGCGATCGCCGAGGCCAGCAGGCACACCGCGCCGCCGGCGACCAGGCCCCAGGTGGCGGGCGCGATCTTGCCGCCGCGCGGATCGATGCAGTGCTTCACTCCGACGACCGAGTCGCCGAGCATCGCGGCGACCTCGATGGCGGCCGCCGCCCCGGGATCGCCGGCGGCCTCGACGAGCTGCGCCTGCGGATCGGCCGGCGGCGCAACGGGGAACACCGCGGCGGTCAGGGGCTCCGCCGTGGCCGCGGCGGCGGGCGCCGGTGAAGGAGCGGCGGCGAGCCCGGAGGCGCCCGAGGCGGGCGGTGCGGCGGTGGATGCAGCTGCCGTCAACCCGCCGACCACTCCGCTGACCACCGCCGGGGGCTCCGCACTGCGGCGCACGGCGCCGGGGACCGCCGGAGGGCGCGCGGCGCTGTGCCCGGCCGCGGTGGCCGCGGGGTCGCGGATCGTCAGCTCGACGCGGGTGTCGCCGAGCGTGATCACGTCGCCCGACTCCAGCCGGGCCTTGTTGACCTTCTTGCCGTTGACGAACGAGCCGCGGGTCGAGCCGAGGTCGATCAGGCTGACGTCGCGGCCGGTGACCTCGACGATCGCGTGCATCCGGCTGACCCCGTCGTCGGCGATCTGCAGGTGCGCGGACGGCACCTTGCCGACCTTGATCACGCTCTGGGTCAACGTCTCCTCGCGGATCAGCTGGCCGTTCTGGAACAGGCGAAACGACAGGGCGAGCTTGGAGCTGGACATGGCAGACCTTCGTCGTCGGCGCACGGCTGCGCCGCACGGCGCCGCCGCGGGCCGCCCGTACGCACCCGCGCACGAGCACCGCGGCCATCGCGGCCGGTGCGATCGACGGCGACGGGCCGTGCGATCGAACCTTCCGACACCGCCTCCGGGCGCGGGTTCCCGGAGCCGAACACTTTTGCGGCGACGCAGATCTCGTCGGTGCACCGCGGCGTGCAACCACCGCGGCGATGCGCTGTCCGCTGCGGGGCCGCGGCCGGCCGGTGCGCGTGCGGCGACCCGGCGGCGGTACGCGCGCACCGCGGGGTCGCCGCGCGCGATCCTCGGCGGCGACCGGCGCGTCGTCGACGGCGATCGCGGCCGTGCAACCTCCGGCTCGACGGTGGCGCCGCCGCACCGCCCGGATCACCGTCCGTGCGCAGATCGACCCCCATGGAGGCGAATGGCCCCCTCCGTCCGACAGCGGCCCAGATCGTGCGACGGCGCCGTCGTTTCGATGTGCACCGGGCGCTGCTAACGTGCGGGCCGATGGCTGACCAGATCGTGCCGCAGGGGGGTGCCGGAAGTCCCATCCGACGGAATGAGCCGCGTCCCGCGGGCACATCCGGCGAAACCGGTCGCATCGACGGCGTGCCCGAGTTCATCGAGCCCGGTGTGACGGGAGATCGTCAATCGCGTCGCTACGCGCACACCCTGCGGCGCGACGGCGTGAGCGGACCGATCCGCACCGACACCGTGAGCGCGCCGATCCGCACCGATACCGCGAGCGCGAGCGCGCCGATCCGCACCAACACGGCGAGCGCGCCGGTCCGCACCGACACCGCGAGCGCGCCGGTCCGTGCGAGCGAGGCGCTGAGCGCGCCGGCTCGCGCGAGCGACGTGATCAGCACGCCGGTCCGCGCCGCCGAGGCCGCCGGCCCACCCGCCGAGCACCACGACAACCTCACGAACCGGGCGAGCGCGCCTTCGGACTCGACCGCGCTGTATCGCAGGCGCACCAACCCGGCGCTGCCGACCGTGTCGCCCGACATGATCGCCGGCGCCCAGCCGGTCACCGATACCCCCGAGGTCGACGCCGCGGTCGATGCGGCGATCGATGCCGCGATGGGCGGCGCCCCGCCACCGAACCCGGACGATGTGCCGTCCGACCTGCCGTCGGTCGTGCTCGACGCGCCGGCGTCGCCCGGACTCGGGATGCGCCCGCTCGCGCTGCCCCGCCCGCCGATGCAGCTGATCCTCTCGATCATCGCCGCCGCGCTGGTGGTGATCGGCCTGTGGATGCTGCGCCTCGCGTTCTGAGAGCTCCCCGGTCGGCGAGCCATCCGCCATCGTGGAGTCCACGGGCACATCGCGGCAACGCACCACCGGGCGCCATCGCACGTGGTGGTCGTCACGCCGCGAAGTTTGCGCGCACCGCGCAAACTTCGGGGTGCGGCAACGTGACGCTGGCGCGGGGCGATGCAGTGCCTGCTCGTCGGGCGACGCGCGCGTAGGCTCCGACCGTGGACCGCCAGACGTTCCGGGAGGCGTTGCTCCAGATCATGGAGCGCAAGACGCACTGGGCGTGGCCGCAGTTCACCTCGGGCCAGGTCGCCAAGGATCGGCTGCACCTCCACTTCGAGCAGGAGTACGCGACGTACGTCCGCGACTTCCCCGTGATGCTCGGCTGGGCCTACGTGCAGTGCCCGATCTCCGAGGTCCGGCACGATCTCGCCGAGAACCTCTACGAGGAAGAGACCGGCGGCCTGATCGCCGGCCGCCCGCACCCCGAGCTGTTCCTCGAGTACCCGCGCGGCCTCGGGATGGACCTGTCGCGGTTCGAGCGCATCCAGCTCGGCCCCGCCGCGCAGCGGTTCCGCGCGCTGCTCGACGACTACAGCCAGCGCCGCGGCTGGGCGCAGGCCTGCGCGGTGACGACGATCTTCCTCGAGGGCACCGACCACGAGCGCGGCGAGCTCGACCGCAGCGCGGCGCGCCGGCCCGAGCCGCCGCTCGAGCTCCATCCCCTGGTCGTGCACTACGGCCTGCCGCTCGACGCGCTCGCGCTGACCCGGGCGCACCGCCGCGTCGAGGGCAGCCACCGCGCCGCCGCGTGGCGGATCATCCTCGATCACATCCCGGACACCGAGCACGCCGGCGTGGTGATCGCGATGGAGGCCACGCTCGTCGCGTGGCGCGCGTACCGCGACGAGGTCGCCGAGCTCTGCGGCCTCCGGCGCTGATCGCAGCGCTTCGACGGGCGGCCACGACACAGCGAGCCAGGGGGCTCAGACAGCAATCCCGCTGCGGATCGACATCACGTCATGGGTGGATTCCCATGTCCACCACAGCCACTCTCTGTCATGATCTGCAATGTGCGGCGTTGCCACGCCGAGCAGCGTCGAACAATCCGTGTGGTGGTGCACTGGCCATCTCGGAGATGTGCGGAGACGCCACACGCAGGTTGCGCGAGGCACATTCCAGCCCTGGATCGCGCGGCGCCGCACGCCGCATCTCGCGGCAGCGCGACGATCTGGTCGCGGATTGCGGCGAGATCGAGCCGCGGCGGTGCCGCACGACGCTGCATCATGAAGCGGTCATTGCCGCGAACTTGCGAACCAGTAGCCCACTACCGAGGTGATGATTGCGTCAATCGAGCTTCGTCGACTTGACCAGCGCATCGATCGCTGCGGTGTCGTCGGCACCGTCGACGATGAACACGCGGTCGCCGACGACGCGAACGAACACCCGGCCGCCGTCGGGCCGCGCGATCCCGGCGGCGAGCGGACCGGCGCCGGGAAACCGCGCCGCGAGGCTCGCGGCGTAGGCGTCCGCGAACTGGCGAGCGTCCGCCGCGGTGTCCCAGACCGTCGCGATCCGCCCGATCAGCCGGCCGTCGCGGCGGCGCGTCACCGCGTAGCGATCGCCGCCCCAGCCCGCCGCCGCCTCGGCGCCGTTCGGCACCTTCCACAGGTCGAAGTAGATCTTCCATTGCAGCTCGCCGAGCACGTTGCCGGCGAGCACGGGGTCGGCGGTGCGCGCCAGCGTGACCCGGCGCGGCCGGTCGCGCACCGGGAACAGCTTGGTCGCGGGGTGGAGCACCTGCTCGGTCGAGCTCGGCGGATCGCGGTACAGCGCGTCGACCGCGGCCCAGCCGCCGCGCTCGTAGGCGGTCAGCGCGACGAGCGCGCCCTTCATGTACGAGTCGAGCAGCGGCACCAGCACGGCCGGCGGGATGTCGTCCATCGCGTCGATCGACTTCTGGATCTCGGTGTCCATCCCGTCGAACAGCGCGGACTGCGACCGGACCTGGGCCTGGAGCGAGGCGAGGTCCTGCGCCGCCAGCTTCTCGATCTGGTCGCGCAGCGCGGCGACCACCGGCGGCGTGAGCTGGTCGCCGAGCATCGTGCGCATCGTGTACAGCAGCATGACCAGCGTCGCGTCGCCCTCGGCGACGAACCGCCGGGCGGTCGCCGCGTCGTCGTCGAGCTTGCCGTCCGCGAGCAGGAAGCGCTCGAGGTCGAAGTGCTGATCCTGCAGCGCGTGGGTCAGCTCGTGCGCCGACATCGTGTCGAGCATCAGATCGCTGCTGGGCACCATCACGACGAAGAACGCCTTGGCCGCCGGGTCGTAGTACGCGCCGGCCTGGGTCGTCATCGCCTGCTCCTCGACGCCGGCCAGGTCGGTCGGGCGGGCGAGGAACCCGAGGTGGGCGAGCGCCGCCGTCAGATCGCGCGACCGCGCGGGCGGTAGCTCCCTGGCGATCTCGCGGCGGACGAACGCGCGGAACTCGTCTGGCTTCTGGTAGCGGGTCGGCACGTCGCGCTCGAACCCCAGGTGGCGCAGCCGCGCGACCACCGGCTCGATCGTCCCGACCCGGGCGAGCGCGGCCTCGGCGCGGTGCTGCCGCGTGGCCGGGGTCTCCGGCGCGGGCGGCGGCGGCGGCGCCCACGGGTCGATCGATAGGGGACTTTCCCATGACCCCCTCTGGGGATGGCCCGGCAAAGCCGGGCCATTCACCCCTCCGCGCGTCGCGTCGCGCGGCTCGATCCCA
>JBGQCL010000104.1:0-27583 GCA_041495365.1 Kofleriaceae bacterium
AGCGCACCGTTCACGGTCGGGACGTGGCACGTCGGCACGCCGGGCCTCATCGCCGGCCGTCGGTTCGCGAACATCAACCACGTCACCGTCGGATGCGAGCTTGAGAACGCCGGCCGGCTGCTCCGGCTCGGCGATGCGGCTTACTGCTGGCCGTATTACCTCAACCCGAGCGCGCCGCCCTACCAGCGTCGTCCGGATCCCGCGTGCGCGGTCCCGCTCGACCGTGCCATCGCGACGCGCATCGGTCTGTTCGATGCCTACACCGCCGCGCAGGAGGCGTCGGCCGCGGTGGTCTTGCGCGCGCTGGTCGCGCGGTTCAGCTGGAGCCGCGTGGTCTGCGCCTACGGCCACGTGGACTTCGATCCCGACAACCGCGAAGACCCGGGACCGCTGTGGTCGCAGACGGTCCTACCGCGCGTCCTCGATCGGGTCTTCGGCGCCTCGGCGCCGTCGTCGGCTACTACCGGCATCGCCGGATAAGGAGGTTCGTCATGGATACGCCCACGTTCGCATGGAGGCTCTTCGAGCTGTTCTCGCCGGCTGCGCTCGCCGGCCTGACCTGGCTGTCGGTCAAGGCGGCCCAGCTCGCCACCGCCAAGATCAAGAGCGAGCACGTCATGCGCGTGTTGCTCCTGGTCGACGACGTCGTGCTCGCGGCCGCGCGCGAGGTCCAGCAGGTTCTCGTCGACAAGCTCAAGGCGGCCAGCCCCAACGGCAACCTCACGCTGGAGCAGAGCGCCCAGGCCAAGCAGGCGGCGCTCGCCAGCGCCAAGGCGCAGCTCGGGGCGCAGGGTCTCGCCGATGTCGCAGCCACCTTCGGCCACGACCCCGGCGCGGTCGATCGCATGATCGGGAGCCGGATCGAGGCGGCAGTGCACCAGCTGAAGCGCGCGACCCGCGTCGCCCCGGATCCGGGCACCGCGGGCAACGCGGTCCCGTTCGCGGCGTGATCGGTGGGCTTCCCGATGTCAGCGCCGCCGGTGCCGCCGCGCCGCCGGCGTCGCCGCGAGCTCGACGGCCTGCGCACGCAACCGAGCCCGGGACGCGGGGGGCAGCTGGCGGTAGTTCGAGATGAGGGCTTGCTCGTCGGCGCTGAGCGGACCAAGCGCGTCGCGCGTGTCGGGGACGCTCGCCGCGTCCAAGTCCTGGATCTCACCAGTAATGAACTGGAAGAACAGGTCTCGGGGAAGCTCCAGGAGTTCGGCCCACGCGTACGCCCGCTTGGCGGGGATGCCCTCGAAGCCCGATTCGACGTTGCTGATCGCGTTCGGCGACCTGTAGCCCATGGCGCGGCTCATGTCGACCAGACGAAGGCCGAGCTGCTGTCGGCGCTCACGCACGAACGCGCCAACACGCGCGCGCAGCTCGGTGCGGTCGGTGGTGGTCGGGAAATTCGAGCGAGAACGAGTGGAGGTGACAGCCACAGAGCGATCTTCCGATGGGAACGATCTCAATGCAATCGCACAACCGCGCGAATCATGGCTGCAATTGGCAAGTGCATGAAATCGAAGACATTCGACTTGCTATTCGAGCCATGAGGACGCAATGGATGTCTTCGACGGCGCCGGTGAGGGCGCAGCGGAGTAGCAGACGATGTCGAGCATGGCAGAACGATTCATCGCGCGGATCCGGGGCAACGTGGATTCGTGGCGCGCCCGGGAGATTGACTTTGTTACGTTCAACGAGTGGCAGCGAGCGACCTGGGCAGCGATCCGCGCTGCTGGCAAGGAAGTCGAGGCCAGCGTGGTGTCGACGCTGACCGGTTCGGCGCTATGCATGGAGGTCGGCGTGCAAGGGGATGATGACGGCCGGACGGTGCAGCTCCGCCTAGCGACGCCGACAACCCCGCGGCTCGAGTCTCGCCGGTACCGTGGCGAGCTCCAGCGGACCGAGGCAGGCAGCCCGGTCCTCCGTGTGTCCCTGGTCGATCCCGCGCACCACCAAGCCGAACACCGGCAGATGGCTGCTTTCGTCTATGACCTCGCCGCGGACATGGAGCGCCGCAGCCATCAACTCGAAGCACACTGGACGATCTCACCAGACGCCGATAGCGGCCAGGTTGTGATCGAGCTCGCCGGCGACCACGAGGCTCCGCTCGCGGATGAGTTCGTTGTCAACGTCATGTTCCATCACCAGCTGATCTAACGAATCACGTACCGAATCTCCAGAATTACACTCCAACCGCCGCTCATCGAGCGACGGGCCTCCTTTCAACACCGACGATCCGCGGGCGATCGCCGTCCAGCGCACCTCTCACCGAGCCCGGGGTGAGTTCACGAGCAACAGAAGGAAATGACCATGCCGAAGAAGCAGATCAAGAAGACCGATTCCAAGAAGGGCCAGACCAAGAGCACGAAGGTGCGCGGGACCGCGGCGCAGGCGGCCCCGAGCGCTGACGGCGCGAGCCAGGCCGCGGCGCCGGAGTCGCGCATGCCGCCGGTCGGCACCGTCATCAAGAAGCTGGATCGGCACGGTGTCGTCCGCTGCCAGTGCACCGTGGTCGAGGGCGGCGTCCGTTACAAGCGCGACGTGTTCCGCTCGCTGTCTGGGGCGGCGATGGCGGCGGCCCAGGACCTCGGGCTCGAGAACAAGACCCAGAACGGGTACACGTTCTGGGGGCTCACCAAGCCGACGCGCAAGCTCGAGGACCCGGTCGGCGCGCTCGGAAAGTCCTTCGGCCGACACCGTAACCTCGTCGCGCTCGTGGCCTCGCGTGCGACCGACGAGAACCGCGCGGCGATCCGGAGCGCTCTCCAAGAGGAGCGCCAGGTGATCGACGACCTGCTCACCCAGGTTGCGTCGTGAGCGTGCTGGAGTTCGCCCGGACGCCGATGGGCCGTCGCTTCTTCGAGGCGACGGTGCCCAAGATCGCCGACGAGCTGACGCGCCTGAACGCGACGCTTGAGCCGATCGCAGCCGCCCTGCAGGCGTTGACTTCGCCCCCGATGGCGGGGCACGGCGTGGCAGCGGCTGCCGAGACGAACCCGAAGGCGGCGCTCGTACAGATCGCGCTGGGGCACCTGCCGATCGATGCTGCCGACCCGCAGGGTGACGGGCTGGGCCTCCACGCGACCATCGCCACGGCGCTCGAGATCGCGTTGCGCGCCGCCTGTCAGGCCGGCGTTGCCGCAACCCTTCGCGAGCTGCGCGCGGACCAGCGCAACGACGCGACCACGCCGCGGTAGCGGGCGCTGCCGCATCCGGGCGCGCGCTCGAAGACCGCGGGCGTGAGCCCGCGCGTTGCCCGCCAGGCGCACGCACGGGCCGGAGCTGTCGCGGCTGCCATGCTGCCGCCGAGCTCCCTTGCCGGGACGCATCGAGGAACGCCGCTCAAAGGGCGGGACGCTGAAGGTCACCAACGGGCGGACCCACGACTCCGGCCGCCCATTCTCATCCTGTGAACATCGCACAATCGCGCACTGCATGAGAGTGCCAGCAGAGCAGAGTGCGTATGTTCGCGAAACAAGAATCACACTCCAAGGATCATGAAAAGCGACCAGTACCAGTCGAATTCGACTTGCTACTGGCCGCAACCAATCGCATGTGTGTCCTCGCGACGGGCGCAAAGACCCGGAAGGAATGAGGACGATGACGGCTACGATGAAGACGCTCCGGTTCGGGATTGAGATCGAGACGGTGGGTCTGAGCAAGGAGCTGCTCGCGCGGGCAATTCAATCGGTTGCAGGAGGGACGGTGTCCGGCTGGGGAGGTGATTGGAACGTCGCGGATGCAAGCGGACGCATCTGGAAGGTAGAACACGATGGCTCACTCAGCGGCTACAGCAACAGTGGCGAGATCGTGTCACCGATTCTCAGCTACGAAGACCTCGACCTCCTCCATGCAGTTGTGCACGCAGTTTGCGCGGCGGGCGCCCGCGCGGACTATTCGACGGGTATCCACATCCACGTCGATGGCAGCCAGTTCGGTGTCCAGAATCTACTGAACCTGGTCAATTTTGTGCACAAGCAGGAGCGCCTCCTTGAGCATGCACTCCGCATCACCGACCGACGATTGGGCCGGTTTTGCAAGCCGATCAACGCGACGTTCATGGAGCGCCTCGCTGCGCGCAAACCCGCCACGATGGCGCAGCTCAACCAAGCTTGGTATGGGCGCCGAACCGACCGCCCCGACCGCCGCGACGACAGTCGCTACCACGGGCTCAACCTCAACAGCCTCTTCTATCGCAAGACGATCGAGTTCCGGTACTTTAACGGCTCGGTGAACGCCGACGAGGTGAAGGCGTACGTCCACCTGGTCCTCGCGCTCGCCGCGAACGCGCTCGGCTCGAAGACCGCGTCGAGCAAGCGCCGGGACTTCAACCCCGCGACCGCCAAATACGACTTCCGGGTCGTGCTGCTGCGGCTCGGGCTGATCGGCGACGAGTTCAAGACGACGCGCCAGGAGCTCACCAAGCACCTGGCTGGCTCCGCCGCCTGGAAGGGCGGACGCCGCGACCGGCGCGCCGCCCCGAGCGCGTCGAACAACGAGGAGTCCGAAGGCGCGGCGGCCGCCTGAATCAACGCATTCGCACACCACCAGAGCCATTGCGAGTCAGAGGCGTGGATCCCCTTCAACGGAGATGAGATCATGAAGCAAGTGATTTACTTCGCGTATGGCTCCAACCTGGACGGCCGACAGATGCGCGCGCGTTGCACGGGCGCTGAGGCCGAGGCGACGGCCATCCTTCCGAACCACGCGCTCGCGTTCGGGGGCTTCAGCCACCGCTGGGGCGGTGCGGTGGCCACCATCGTGCCCTCCCGGGGGGCCGAGGTCGAGGGCCTCCTCTACCGGCTGCCGCCGACAGAGCTCCTCACGCTCGACCGCTACGAGGGGTGCCCGGTCGCGTATCGGCGCCTGGCCAAGATGGTCACCGACGAGCACGGTCGCCGGCGACGCGCCCAGGTCTACGTGCAGCTCCACGGCGGCCTTGGGCTGTGGGCGCCGCCGCCGAAGTACACCCAGGTGATCCGACGCGCCTACCGGCGGCTCGGGTTCGACACCGGCCGGCTCGCAGCCGCGCTGGAGGTGGTGCGATGACGGCGCGCAGCACGACGCGCGATACGCGCGAGACGAGCTCGCGCTCGGCCAAGCGAGAGCCTGATGCCCGGACGCGCGTGTTCGTCTACGGTACGCTGCTCTCCGGCGAGAGGAACCACCACCTGCTTGCGCGCGCGCGCCTGGTGGGCGAAGCGCGCACCGGGCCGAGGTTCTCGCTATATGACCTGGGGTCCTTCCCGGGTCTGGTCCCGAACGGTGGCCATGCGGTCGCCGGCGAGGTCTACGAGGTCGACGAGCCGACGCTCGCGGCCCTCGATCGACTCGAGGGCCACCCGGACTTCTACCGGCGTGCGAGCGTCGTCCTCGACGACGGTACATCGGTCCAGGCGTACCTCCTCACGCTCGAGCACGTCCGCGCTCACCCGATCATCGCCTCGGGCAGCTGGCGCACTCGCTAGGGCGGCGGCCGTCCGCGCCGTGCGGGCCGCACGCGCGCCCGGAATCGCCCCGGGGGTTCAGGGCGGCCCGTCGGTGAACAAAGCGCCCTGAGCGAACACGTTGCGAACCGTGGCCTCGCCCGGCGCCGTCACCGGCCGGCGCTGGTCGCCGTTGCCGACGGCCCGCCGGGGGCGTTGTCGCTGGTCGCTGTTGCCGGCGGCCGCCGCCGCGAAGCCAGTCGAGGCGGCGTGTCAGCGGGTGAGCCGCGGATCGCGTTGCGCGTTGGCGCGCATGCGACCATGGACGAACTTGACGAAGTGGTCCAAGTCGCCGTTAGCCTCGATGCACCGCAGTTGCCTCCACACGTTCCTCGATCCAGCGCATCCCGCCGTCCCCGCCCATTCGACCTGCGGACTCGCCCTGAGGTCGGCGCTCCCCAACTGCTTCTCGATGCGAGGCGTGCTTGGCGGGCTGAACCGCTTAAGCACGCGCGAACTGCGTGTGTCCAGTCCGCGCAAACGATGCGTTGGAGTCACGCAAACAGTGCGCGTCGCCGGGCCGCGTCTTGAGGCGTCCTCCCTGACACGAACAGCCTTTCACGTGCTCATTGCCCCGCCATGGTAAATCCACACGCGGGCAGGAATGCGGCGCAGCATTTTGCTCCAATCACTTCCCCTCGTCGGTTTGGCGGCCACTTTGCAGAAACAACGCATCGCCGCCGGAGGTGTTTCGGGATCCGGGATAGTCCCCCATCTATTGGTGCAATACGCAATACATAGGAGCGATCCACATGCCTTCCCCTCGTCAATCCCATCGAGCCGACTACGCCGAATGCGGGAAGTGCCAGCGTCCATCGCGCCGATTGAGATCGGGTCGCAATGCTTGGAATCTTGCCAGGCAAGCAGAGGAGTGAAGCAATGTCAAGATCATTTGACAAGAGCACAAACGGGTCCAGACCTGCATATCCAACAAGATATGGCACCGCCCAAATCCTAGTGCTGACAATGCTCGGCCTATTCTGCACAGGATCGCAATGCATCGGTAATGTTGCCAATCCAATTATCCACAATGCGTCGCTCGAGATACAGACGACCCTCCAAAACATCACGAACGAGCCAACGGTATGGCTTGCTCAGTTGCAGCAACTCGAGGAAAAGCTGCGCGTTGACGGCAGCAACTGGGCGGACGACGTTGGTCAGATCGCGCAACGCGCGATCGGCGCAGCCGGGACGACAGTACGATGCACGGTTGACTTCACTGGCCGCCGAGTCGCCATGGAGCTACAGGCCTTACTTGCCCGCATAAATGGCCAACTGATCCCTGCGGCACCACCTACCGTGTGTACTGTTAGCCTTGAGCAGATCAGCCTTGGGCGCATTCCCACGACGGTGACGTTCTATGGCTACGACCTACGGCCGAGCGAGCTATCGGCGAACGTCGTCTCCGCCTCAGGTACCGCACGCCCCATCACAGATCTCATGACCGCGGCCTCGGAATACGCGGTCACGATCAACCTGAGCGGCAATCGAGCTAACTTGCGGTGTGACGATCAGCAGATGGCTTTGCGACATGAGGGTAAGGACGTCCCCACGCAAACCAATACTACGAGTGCGATTCCCATCACATGGCCGATTTGTCCGCCGTCACCGCCACCGCCACCGCGCAGGCCACCGCATGTACTGCTCAGCAGGCCCGATGATTGCGGTGGCGGTCTGACCGGCTGCCGTACGGATCGGACCTATGGCGGCCCATGCACCACTGGTTACGAACGCCAGGAATGCCAGGTGATCAAGCGGGACGGCGGAGGTCACTGTGAGATGGTCCGCTGGAACGGCGACCCAAGTAACTGCAGCTGCACCGTACATTATGGCGCAAACGCGTTCGATGGCGTCGCGTGCGATATCAAGATCGTGGAGATCGGTGTCCAGCAGCCGGCACCACCACCGCCACCGTGTGCCTGCCGAAATGGCGTACTACCTCAATAGTAGCGGTTGGCAGCGTGCCGCCGTCCGACCGCCGGAATGCGAGCGAGCTCACCTGCGCGCGGTCGCCGCAGGGGCTTGGCCGGGCTCGGCCTTCGCTGCCGGCGCGTCGCGTTCGTGCCGCTTAGACGGCAAGGTGCAGCGTAGTCACGCGCCGCGCCTCGCTGTTCCGCTCGACCGCGCTAGGTGTTGCCGGACTGCTCAGGATCGGCGCCGGGCTGCGGCGCGCTGCCGTCAGCCCGGGTATCGGCGGCGTGCTGTTGGGCGGCCTGGTTGCCCTCGCTGCTCGGCTCGGCTTCGCGATCGGCGCGTCCTGCGAGGTATGCCGCCTGGAGAGCGCCGCGCAGATCCCCTGTCGAGACCTCATGGGAGTCGGCAGAGTCCCAGCCGGCATCCTCGAGCGAGTCAAGTCGAAGGTGCTGCTTGGCGATCCCGGTGAGCACCTCGGCCATCTTGCCGGTGAACTCGTTCACAGCCGCGTCGGTGGCGCGCTCGCCGACCTGCTGGTGATGCTCGGCGATGATCCAGGCGCTGAGGCTGCCTGGGCGGATCCGCTTGCCGGTCACCAGGAAGACATCGTCCGGGGCGATCCCCGGCTCGATGCGCCAGGCTTGGTCCGCCATCTCCTCCCGACCTACGACACCGGCGAGGTGGTTCTCGAAGGGCTGCTTGCGCTGAGTCATCTGGTAGACCTGCGCGTTGGGGTTGCGGGTCTGCAGGGTCGCGATGAGGTCCTTGACGAGGGTCATTGTGATTCTCCGTGGTGTTGCGTGATTCGTTGCGTGGTAACGCCATGACACATGGATTCAGTTCGCCCTCATTGCAAGTCCATTTCTTGAACTAAATCGCTTCGACGAGTCGCATTTTCCCAAGAGCGCGAGATACGGCCAGATTCTCACAACGAGTTCCGGCCAAATTCTCATCGCGCGCGTATCTCGCCGAAATAACAACGACTACATAGAATCCTCCATATCTTCAGGAAAGGAGAGATACGGACTTGCTGCCAGCCAAGACGAGATGCATGTGTGGTCTCGCGGCGGGCGCCCACGCCCGGCAGGAAGGTGAGGACGATGACAGCAACGAAGGCGACGACGCACCCAACGCGGGCGCCCGGAGCTCGACGCGCGCGCGCGATGCCGGCTCGGGATAGTCGCGGGCGGTTCGTCGCCGGTCCCCGAAGCGAGGCTCCGAGCTGGTACGTCTTCTCCGCTGATGCGTATCGGATCCCCGGGGAACCAACTCCTCAGCTGCCGGCGCCGGCGGCGCCGAGCGCGCCTGCCGCGGCGCCGCGCCGGGCGGATTCCTTGGAACGCCGCCGCGCCCGCGACATGGTGCACAGCGTACTGCTCATGCTGATCATCCTCGTGGCCTACGGCTGCTACGCGGTCCACCTGCTCGCCGCTCGGCCTCACTTGCCGTAAGGCGAGGCACGAGAGAACAGGCGCCGCGACGATGCAACCCACCACGGCAGCGACCTGGATATCGCCGTACGTCGCGGGCGCTCCGTGACATCCCCGGCCGCTGCCGGTCTTGCCTGCCTCGTGAGCTCCGCCTCGCACGAAGAGCGAGCACATTCGAGCGTGTCTCGATGGGCGATCACCGACGGCAAAATGTCCGTTGCTCGAAAATGCGAGGTGAGAGATCCTGCCTCACGGTGTGAACAGCGACTTGGCGATCCGCGAGGCGGCGATCCGTCACTGCCGCGCGCTATCTGCGCGCTGGGGTGAGGCTGTCCCCTACGCCGAGTTGCAGCGCGGCTTTCCGTTCGAAAACACGTGGATCAAGCTGACCGGGCCGCAAGGGGTCTTCAAGCCCAAGGAGTTGCGTGATGGTCCTCTGACGCTGCTTTCGACGTTGGCGTCCACGTACGCCGACGAAGACGTCGCCGGCGACGTCATGCTGTATGACTACGCGCCGCCACAGCGCGACTACGAGAACGAGGGACTCAAGCGGGTCGCGGCGTTGGGGCGCACGGTGATCCTGCTCAAGCAAGTGAAGGCGAAGCCCTCGCCCGAGTACATGGTCTTCGCCCCGGTCGCGCTACTCGCATTCGACGACGTTGCGCGAAAGGTGCGCCTCAACCTCGGGGCCGCAAGCCGACAGATCCCTGACGCCGAAGCGGCGCCGATGCCCCCTACCTTCTCCCGCGCCTACGCGGAGACGATCGTTCTCGCCCGGCTGTACCAGGCACACTTTCGGCGGCATGTGCTCGACGCCTACCGCTCCCGGTGCTGCGTCTGCATCTTGGGTGAGAGACCGCTGCTCGATGCCGCTCACATCGTCGATGATCGCCTGCCCGACGGCGTCCCCACGATCCGCAACGGCCTCGCGATGTGTCCGACGCACCACCGGGCATATGATCGCGGCGTCTTGCTCGTGCATGAGGACTACCGGACCGAGATACGGCGAGATCGGCTGGTTGCGAGCGAGGCACCGACGACAAAGCAGATGCTGCTCGACTACTCGGGACGCGAGATCCACCGCCCGAGAAACGAGGCTGACTGGCCGGACCCGGCGCTCCTTCGACGAAAGCTTGAGCTCGTCGCGTGACGCGTCCATCATTGCTCCTACCAAGTGGGCATGCGCGGCTTCTTTGCAGTAACCGATCCGGGCTGGTACGAGCGGCTTTGTGCACTCGGACAAGACCACGGGCCGATGGACGCAAACTTCTGGCGCCCATCGCCCCGGCGGGTCGTGCTCGCCACCGGAACACCCTTCTTGTTCAAGCTGCGCGCGCCGGCCAACGCGATCGCCGGCTTCGGCTACTTCGCCAGCTTCTCCGTGCTCCCAGACTGGCTGGCGTGGGATACCTTCGGCGAGGCGAACGGTGTGGCGAGCCTTGCGGAGTTGCGAACGCGACTGCACAGGATCCGCGAAGGTGCGAGCATCGAAGCCGACCCACAAGGACGGATCGGCTGCTCGCTGATCGCCGAGGCAACGTTCTTCGCGCGGGAGAGCTGGGTCGCTGCGCCGTCGGACTGGAAGCCGCGGACGCAGACCGGAGCCAGCGTCGACCTGACCGTCGGTGAAGGCCTGCGGGTCTGGAGCGAGTGCCTGGCGCGAGTCCCGCAGCCTGCAGCGCCGGCGACTGCGCCACAGGACCCCCGCTACGGGGCACCCGTGATGCATCGGCCGCGGCTTGGGCAGGGCATCTTTCGCGTGCAGGTCCTCGATGCGTATCAGCGCGCCTGCGCAGTGACCCGAGAACATTCACTGGTCGTGCTCGATGCCGCGCACGTGAGGGCGTACGCCGATGGCGGCGAACACCAGGTGCGCAACGGGCTGGCTCTCCGGACCGATCTTCACAAGCTGTTCGACCGAGGTTACGTGACGGTCGACGACCAGATGCGCCTAGTCGTGGGTCGACGACTCAAGGCCGACTTCGACAACGGCCGGTCGTACTACGAGCTGAACGGCACGCCGCTCGCGTTGCCCGGCGACACCGCGTCGCGGCCCGCCGCGGAAGCCCTGGCATGGCATCGCGATCACCGCTTTCTCGGCTGAGACTGAGACCAGGCATGCGGTCGGTGGCTCATGGCTCGGTGACCGCGGGCATCGGCCCACCGTGGACCCGGGCCGGTCCGTCCAACGCTCAACCCTTCGCCTTCCTCCCCGGGAAGTACGCCGTCGACCGCTTGTTGCCCTTGGCGCTGATCAGCCCCTCGGCGACGAGCTTGCGGATCGGCAGTGCAAGGTTCTTCGTTGTCGTCCCCAGTTCCTTGTTGATCTGCTCGATGCGCAGCCCTGGGTGGGACTTGACGAACGACGCGAACTGGCTCGACAGCGCCTCGAGGTCCTCTGCCGTGCGCTTGGCGCCGCGACCGCCGCGCGGGCGGCCCACCGGCGCGACGCCGCGGGACGGAGCGACCGTCGGCGCGCGCGCCGCTCCGTGGCTGGCAAACGTCGTCTCGAGCGTGTTGAGTGCGGCACGACGGGCGAGCTCGGTGATCTGCGCCACGAACCCGTCCACGACTTGGTTCATCTCTTGTTGGAAGTTGCTCATGCTGTCCTCGCGATTTGAACGACAGCAGATCAGGTGCGCGTCGGTGTGTCAAGCCCCGACGTTCGATATCCGAGACAGGAAGCTGCTACGAGCCCTGCTCTGTTGAGGTCGAGGTTACCACGCTCACCGTTCAATTCCGGTTGAGGCCAACAGCGCGGGTCCCCAGCTTGATCTTCCACAGGCTCTCGCGCTCGTAGATCTCCTCGACCAGCGCGTTGCTGGCCGCGACCTCGAGAATGTTGACGTCGTATTCAGCGGCCTCTGCTCCGAGCTCGCGCAGCCCCACGTTTCCGCCGTGGCCATCCTGATAGCACAGCCAGCGGCCGAAGAACCCATCCGATCCCGTTGCAGATCCCACGTACTGCTCGCCGGTCTTTCGCCGCACCAGCAGATAAACCCCGCGTGCGTTGCGCAGCACCTGGGTCCAGCTCGCATACAGACCGTCGATCTGGTCCAGTGACATCTGGAACTTGAGATATCCCGGGAAGTCGGGATCGCGCTTGGTCTGGCGGATCTCGAGGATGCGCTTGTCCTGGTTGTCCGCGCGCTGGACCCAGGCGCGTGTGCCGTCGCCCCACTCGATCACCAGCCGCCCGGAGTAGTCGTCGAACGCCTCCAAGCGCCGCGTGTTGAACTCGACCGCACGCGACGTCGGCGGATCGGGTTCGAAGGGGTTGTCCTTACGCTCGGTGCGCTCCTCGAGCCGCTGCCAGATCCCGACGAACACCGTGGCCTGGGTCATCGGCTCCGCGACGAAGCCCGCCAAGTATGTGGCGTGCCGAAAGTGCTCGATGACCTGAGGGCTCCCCTGCCGTTCCTGGTACAGGGCGAACTTCGGATCGCCCTTCATCGCCGCGTCGTACAGCGCGCGGTGAATGCGGGGCTTGGAATCGCGATGGCGGAGCAGTCGAACGGCCTCGGGGACGAGGCCGCCGGCTTGGAGGATCTGGTTGAACGTCAGTACGACACCCATCGGGAGCCACCAGGATATCCCACGCTGGGGTCACGGACGTGCCGCATTTTGCTCCCCCAGCGGTGCGGGCCGTCCTCCACCCAGCTCGTCGCCGTAACGGCGCTTCGCGGTGTGAAGCGTCCGGCCAGCGACGGGGCAAGCAACCCTCAACGCAGAATCTGCGCCTGGCTCGACCTCTGCGGCCAGGAGGTCGTCCACCGGACGCACGAGCCACAGCCGTTGACGACATAGATCACGTCATGCAACATGGGCCGTTAGGAGGTGGATATGAGGATGGTAGACGTATCATGGTTGGCAGTGGTGGCTGCCTGCGGTTCGACGACGACGGGCTCGGCACATGACACCGCCGCCACGCCCCGGCGACCGGCGAAAGCGCACGCGAGATCGCATGTCGCTGCCCAAGGAGATCAAGGCTGGGCGGAATCGATGGCGGGCCAGGAGCCGATGGAGCGCGACGCGCTCACGGCACGCGAAACACCGCCGCCGGAAGGCCCCTCGAACCGAGGATGCTTTCATCTGGTGGACGATGGCGACAATTTTGTCAGAACCGATCGAGCCGAGCCCAAGACCCGACCGTCGAGCGCGCCGCCCGAGCCGATCGCCCTGGAGGCGCTGCTGGCTCAGTTCCAAGCGGGCCCGCTCAGCGATGCGAGCATGCGACGTGCGGATCATGAGCCCCGAATGGTCAAGGACTGCCACTTTGGCCGCGTCGAGGAGGAGAATCGAAACGTGGTCGTCGAGGGCTGGGTTCTCGCGTCGAGAAAAGAGGATGACAATGACTTTCATCTCATCCTGTCCGCGGTCCCCGATCCCGGGGATCCGCCCGATGTCGCGCGGATCATGAACGTCGAGATCAGTGGGCTGCCCCCAGACGACGTGCCCGGTCGGGATCAACTCGTGCATGCGCGACAGGCGTTCAAGGACCATTTCGTTCCCACGGTTCCCGACAAAGTCACGAGCAGCTATACCTCGCTCGAGCCAGTGCACGTTCGGATCATGGGCTCGCTATTCTTTGATGTCGATCACCCCGCCGGAAACGTGGGGCCCGGCAAGCTCAAGCCGAAGACCGCGTGGGAGATTCATCCCATCCTCGATTTGCAGATTCTGGAGTAGTCCTGCGCGTCCGTGAGACGGGACGGGGCTCGCGGGCCTTTTTTCAGTGAGAGCAGAATCGCCGCGGGGGTGGATCGCGTCGCAGATCTGGCAGTTACGTCAACCGCGGGTCCATCCTCGACGATGGATCGCGAGCTGGCGCGCCCGTCGGCCCACGGAGGCGCGGCGAGAGAACCCGGATGGCGATCGCCAGCCCGGCTGTTACGTCGCGCGCTGTCTGGGCATCCCGACTGGCCCGCCGCGCAGCTCGCCGGCTGGGCCGCGCAGCAACCCGGCGATGTCGGACCGTGCGTCGATCCGCCGCCGGCGCAGCCGGGTCGTGCTCCCGGCTGCTCGCCGTGACGGTCGGGCAACGGAGCCCTCTTGAGCTACGTCCTGACTTCGTGCCGGCCGAGCTCGACACCAGAGCGAAGCGCGGCGCTCGATCTACAGCCACAACGCACAATTGCATGTGAGTGGTGTCGGGGAATAGGTAGTTACGTTAGCCGAGCCCTGGCTAGTCGCCACACAGCCATCCAGTGGGTTACCTTGCGGCGTGCTCGCCGACCTCGATGAGCTTGCGGTTCGTGTTCTAAACTTGGAGTCGCGCCGTAACGTGGAGGATGCAATCCGTGTGCTCCGCGCGGGTTCTCCGCGTGCTGCTATTCTACTGACCTGGCTCGCAGTTGTGTATGACGTGCTAGGAAAGCTTCGTGAACTCGAGGAGGGTGGCGATCTACCGGCGAAGGCGCTTCGCGAGGAGTACGATGCCATCCGAACTTCGGAGGACGTCAGGAAATCGCAAGACTTCGAGGGCCGCATACCGGTCATTGCAAGCAATCTGGAGCTTATTAGTAACCTCGAGAAAAGAGATCTCGAGCGTCTCAAGTCGGAACGCCATCGCTGTGCACATCCGTCGCAAACCGACGAATCTACTCCGTATTTACCGAGTGATGAGCTCGCTAGATATCACATACGGGTCGCTGTCGAGTCATTGCTACAATTTCCACCTACACAGGGGAAAGCTGCCCTGGCCAGAATTCAGGCCGATATCGACTCTCCCTATTTTCCGATTGAGGACGCGGCTGCACATGAGAGGATGCGGAGACATATTGGGCGTGCTCGCCAGTCACTAATCAGGAACCTGGCCATCACGCTGATGAAGGCAATTCTCGGAGATCCGCCAACTGAGCTGTCGGTTCGTCGACGCAGTGCACTCATCGCGCTCTGGAAAATTCATCCTGCAGAGCTCGATGGGCTGGCACGGCATAAGCTATCATCCTTGGCAGCGCAAACGAGCGATGATCAACTGCGACAACTTCTGTTCCTTGTCCGACCACTCGAACAGCTATTTGCAGTCTTAGACCGCACCCTGAAAGATCGACTCCGTCTATATATTGAGTCACCTCCTACTGCCGAGGACATTTTTGCGACGGCATCTGCGCTCGCTATGAACGAGTATCGATCCGCAGGCCTGGTGCGGCTGTCACGATATTCAACCGCAGACTACTATGCTGCGGTGACCATGGCTGGCAAGAACATACCACCCGACCTCGTCCGAGTGCTCGTATCGGAGCTTTTCAAGAACAGCCACCAACCTCTTGGCGACGAACTGATACGCAGGTTCACTGCGGTGGCCCCCCTGATGACACCCCCTGAGATAGGAGCCTTCTTTGAGTTGTTGGTCAAGGACGGCAAGCCACAAGTTACACACGCAGCAGACGTCGAACCTGTTGTTTCGCGATTCGACAAGTCGATTGCAGAGCGGGAGTTTAGGGCGAGTTCAGCTGCAGCGCTATATCCTTGGGAGGATATGCGTCTTCCTTTCTGACTTTGTGCCCGAGGGGCGGATGGCCAGCAGCTTGCCGGTCGCCACACCCGCGCGGTCGTCCGGCGCGATCGGGGGTGCGATGCGGCCCGACAGGTCGCGTCGCGGATTATGGCGCTATGCCAACCGCCGCCTATCGCTTCGTCCCGCCCGCCGGCAGGTAGCCGTTCTCTCGCGCCCACGCCTGCCAGCCCTGCAGATCGCGTGCAGGCCCGATGAGCGCGTCGAGGGCGGATTTGACGCTCAGCAGCGTGTTCGTGGCTCGATCGTTGAGGTGCGTGGCGATTCCCGGCGCAGCGGTCGCCGCGCCGATCGCCGCCAGTGCATCGATGGCCGCCCCCGTTCGGTTCCCCTCCGGAGCGGCAACGATGGCCTCGAGCTTGGCTTGCACGGCAGCTGCCCGGAGAACACCGGCAGCCTTGATCGCAGCGTTCGCGACGTTGTCGTCCGGATCACCCACAAGATCGGCGAGCAGAGGATCGCGCACGTCCGGTGCCGCGAGCTCCGCGGCGACCGGGATCGCCTCCATCCGCACGACCACTTCGGGATCGTGCCGCGCCAGCTCAACGAGCAGGGATACGGCGGTGAGGTCACGCGCCGTTGCTGCCTGCTCGATCCCGCGCCGACGGAGCGCGGAGCTGGACGCGCGCAGCATGTTCTCGGCCGGCGGGCGCTCGCCCATCTTCTCCAGCGCACTGACCGCGTGCGCCTGAACGATCGAATCCGACGACGAGGTCGCCGCGCGCAACGCGGGAACGCGCGCTGATAGCGCCGCCTTGACGCTCGCATCATCGAGGAACCAGCCCGCCAGCGCGTCTGCTGCTCGTGCGACGACATCAGGGTCGGGATCGGCGAGCGCCTCGAGCAGAAACGGGCGAGCCCGATCCAGCTGACCACCGAAGTAGCAGGTGTCGAGGATGACGGTGACCGCGTTCGCGCGGACCCGGGGACGTGGATCCGTGCGCACGGCCGCAACGAAGCGATCCAAGATCATGAGCCCGATCCCGCGGTACTTCCGCGCGACACCCTGCACATCGTTGGTCTCGAGATCGTCGACATCGTGCATCTTGGCTCCGAATCTGCGGGCCGCTGGCGCGCCAACGGCAGCCTCCCGCGATTGCGCGGGTGGTTCGCGATGGCAGCACGCGGCGAGCAACACAAGGAAGAGAAGCGCGCGCATCACTTCGTCACGACCGGCCCTTCGGCGACGATCATCCTACGCGTGAAATGCGATCCTCCCGGCTGAGGACCCCAGTCACCCCCCTTGTCGTGCTTCGCCTCCTTTGCGGTGTGGGCCTCTGTTTCTTGTTCCTTCTTGAGGTCGGCCTGTGCCTTGACCGCATCCTGCATCAGCGCCCATAGCTTCGCGCTCTGGTTCAGCTGTGCGCGCAGGAAAGGCGCGCACTGCGCGGTGAACGCGCTGACATCGACGTTGGGCGTGTAGTCCCATGCATCGTCGGCGTTCTCCGGTTTCGCCAGATCGGCATCGGGGTCGTTGACCAGCGCGCGGATGCGGTTTCTCGACGCGAGCACCGCGCGCGAGGCGACGTCCTTGGTCGCGGCATCCATGAAGGTGTCGCCCTTGGTCGTCCATGAGAGCTTGCCGTTCTTGCTCTTGACGTTCGCGCCGTGCTCGTTGAGGTAGTCGTGCACGAGCTTCGCGCCGACGTTGTGCCTGAGATCTGCGTCCGTCCTGAACACGGACAGTCCGTTCGCGACCCCTCTGCGCACCATGAAGTGCGGGGCCATCGGGTGCTCCTTGTCCGCGAACACGGTCATGTCGTCGATGAGCTTCTCGAACGTGGCATTGTCGAGCACGCTATCCGTTACCGGGCCGAGCGCCTTCTTGTTGATCAAGTGTCCCGACGAGAAAGCGTCGGTGAGATAGTGATCGCCGCCAGCATTGTAGAGATACGCCTCGTTCTCGAGTGCCGCATAGTCGGCGCTCGGCGCGGGTGCGGAGGCTGGCGGTGACGCAGGGTTCGGGGGAGCATCCTTTCCGTCGGGCTTGGCCTTCTCGGTCGATGCAGCACCCGGAGCGCCCCCGGACGCCAGCGTCTTCTTCTTCGCGTCGCGCGCCTTTTGGGCCAGAGCGATCGCCCGGCTGTGGTCGGTGAGCCATGCTTGGTGGTTGTCCGCCGCCGCGTTTCCCTCTGGTGCCGACGCCACTGCGGTGGCGCCAGTCGCGGCCGAGAAGTGCGCGTTGTTCTTCTGGGCGAGGTCGATGTACGAGTCGCCGACCTTCCAGTACTCCGCTTTGCTACCTTCCCTGGCGCCCGTTCCGGGCTGGTAGACACCCGCGCGCCGCCAGGCCGTCGCTTGCTGGAACTCCGCGTCGTAGTTCTTGCCGGCAGGATTCAGGCGTTGGTCGCGGACCAAATCGCGCAGCTTCGCCACTTCGTCGGCGGGCGCCATCTTCATGTGGTCGACGCTGGAGTAGAGGTCGCCCGACAGCGCCACCATCTCGCCGTAGCTCAGCGGCACCGCCGAGGTCTTGCCATCCGCGGTGGGAAGGCTGGTTGCAGGGTCGCGGGTCCGCAAGGTGATCGAGATGCTGCGCTGTCCTTCGTTGAACTTGCCGCCGCCGGCCGCGGCGTTCTGGTCAGCGTTGCGGCGGGCGGTCTCCTCGGCGGTGACTTTGCTACCGCCACCACCGATCGCCTTGTCGGTCTCGTCGCCGAGCTGAGCGTGCTCGTACGAGTCGAAGCGCTGGACACCCGCGGCTTGGACCGGGCCGCTCGTTGAGCCGGCGGTGTAGCGGTCGAGCAGTCCCTCGGCGCTTTGGCCCTGCACGACGGCGTCGGCCACCGCATTCGCATGCTGCTCGTGCGCATCCCCGGACTCGCCGACGCCGCCCTTGAGCTGCACGCCGCCGCGCTGCTGCACGACGTGCGCGGCCTCGTGCGCGGCAGTGTGGAGGCTCGGAGCGGAAGAGAACGCGACGTGGTGCCCGGTCGCGTAAGCCTCGGCGCCGATCGCCCGGCTGGCGGTGGCGGCCGGGCCGCCCACGTGGGCCTCGACCCCGCTGATGTCGTGGCGGCCGAACAGGCCCTGGATCGTGTCCGCGTGCGGCAACCGGCCAGCTCCTCCGGCAACCCCTTGGGCCGCCGCTTCCTGGACTGCGCGGCTGTCGGTCCCGTCGGTGCGGTTCGTCGGCGTCGCTCCCTGGACGCTCGGGGAGAGCTGCACCGCGAGCGACTCGGTCAATGTTCGCTTGCCGGGGGCGAGGGCGGGCGCACTCGCCTTGCTCGCATCTTGGCCGGCAGGGTCGTGCTTCGCGCGCTCTCTCCCAGATCCATCGCCCATGGCCTGCTCCTTTAACAGTTACGATAGCTTGGTTGATATCACACCCACGTGCCAGCTGTCCTACCCCCGGTAGCGTCGACAGCTTATCCGGTCTGATGCTTAACGCATCCTACGGCCGCGAGCGAGACGGCCTCCCGCGGTCCATGTCGAATTGACGGTTCTGCTCGAAAATTGGTCCAGCCCGTCAACGCCGACTCCGCGCCTCGCCGCGTCCCGGATGGGCGCCCCAGCTCCCGTGCTGATCCCGGTCGGGTCATCTTGCCCCAGGACGGGCACGTCCCGTCGTCGCGCCTCGAGGAGGCCGATCGGAGGCTCGGCACGCCCGTGACCGTGCTCCAGGCCCAAGTCCAGGTCGGCGACCACGGCAGCAACCCGTCCTCAACGCCGACGTGGCTCGATCAGGCCCGGCCGTCGTGCGCTGACGACCCGGTGGAGGACCCGGCCGGCCGCCGTGAGGCCGTTTCCGCCCGGGATTCGCTGCACGACCGCGCTGGCGGACCTGCGCTGGCGCGACGAGCCCGCCAGTGACCGGTGGTTGTGGGCAACCGCGCGCGATGGCCACGTCGTCCTGGATCTCGGCCGGCCACGGTCGCGTTCAGCGAGAGTGAACGATTGCACCCGAGTCGCGTCGCGAAATTAGCAGTTACGTCAACCTGACGTGGTCCCGGTCGCGGTAAAGCCCCGGTTCTGCAGCTGCGGCCCGCGGGGCGGATCTGGCTCTGAAGCGAATGACTGAAACTGCGATAAGTTACTGTATGCCTGAATTATTCCAGTGCGGGGTCGTTCAACACGGCGCTGCTCCAGCATGAGATGATGGTCATCGGTGCCTTCCGATGCACGCACGTGGATGATTCTCGCAGTGGCGGCGACTGCCGGTTGCGCACCCCCCAAGCCGGCCTCCTGTGATGCCACATGCGCAGAGCAAGAAGCTGAGGAGATGGAGCGGCAGCAGCTGCAA
Source organism: Kofleriaceae bacterium (assembly GCA_041495365.1). Taxonomy (GTDB): domain Bacteria; phylum Myxococcota_A; class Polyangia; order Haliangiales; family Haliangiaceae; genus JABFXX01. The sequence goes on from JBGQCL010000104.1 coordinate 19,579, forward strand.
GAGGCGCAAGCACGCGAGCGCGAACGATCTACTGCTCAAGCTCAAGCCATGGCACAGGAGCTCGAGCGCTCGAGTCGAGAGTTGGCCGAAGCGCAAGCGCAGGCTGCTCGTGCCGAAGCGTCTGCGCTGCAGCAACTCAACGAAGCGCGCGCTACGGTCGGGTTGCCGCCACTTTCTCATTGGTCTAGTGGACCCGGCGGGCTGACACCCAATGGCGCATTGCTCTTGTTCGGCGGACGGGATCACAAGACGTATCTTGGCTGTCTTTGCGATGCCACAGAACCAGATTCTGTTATGAGTCAAAGCGGCCAATTCGGACCGAATGGATATCGGATGGAATCCATCTGGTCTCAGATTGGAGATTACGGTTCAAGTTACGGTGCGTTCTCTCCGTGCAACCGATTCGCGGACCATCCACCAGTAGTCGTGTCCAAAGAGGGAGCATTCTACGGATATTTGACCATCGATCGCTTTAAGGACAAGGCTGTTACAGCCCAGGCCGTGCTCAGCTGGCTTGAGACAGTCTGCAACCGTTAGCCGATGTTGCCAGCGTGTAGCCCTAATACTGCGCCGCGTGTGGTGTGTTGCACCTGCGGGCCAGTGCCCGGAAAGACATGACGCTGCACCTGCCGTCGTTCGCCGAGAAGGTTCGACGTTGCCGAGAGATGTTTGGCGAGTCCATTGATGACGTGTCCCGCGCGACGGGCATCTCCACCCAGGGGCTTACAGCTCTTGAAGGTGCCGGACGCACGCCCACGGGTGACGAGGTATTGATCCTCGCGGACCACTTCCTCTGCGACTACAGGTTCTTCGTCTCGAACGAGCAAACGACGCCGATCGAACGCACGGAAAAGCTGTTCCGCGCTTACAGCACGGAGCTGTCAACCCGCGACAGGTGGGCGATCCAGGAGTTCCTCTTCCTTTGCGAGAACGAGGCCTACCTCCTTCACGAGCTTCAACACGCGCCCGCCGTGTCGTATCGCTTCGCCAAGCGCGACAACCGTGACAACTTCTACAAGGGGCACGGGACTCGGGCGGCGTCCGAGCTTCGCTCGGCACTCGGCCACAAGCCGGAGGAGGTTCCGGAGGTCTTCTTCGAGCTTCGCCGGTTGGGCATGCACGTCTTCCGGCGTCGTCTGGAGAACGTGAACATCTCTGGCCTGTTCATCAACCACCCAAGCGCCGGTGCGTGCGTCCTCGTGAACTACAACGAGGACATTTACCGGCAGCGCTTCACCGCGGCGCACGAGGCCGCACATTCGATCTTCGATGCTGTCGACGAGTACGTCGTGTCCTTCGGGAAGTGGGCGGAGAAGGATCTGCGCGAAGTGCGAGCGGACGCCTTTGCGGGGGCATTCCTGGTCCCGACGAATCTCGTTGATCGACTGCCGACGGTGCCATGGACCGAACAGCGCCTCCTTGAGGTCGCCGACCGACTCGGTGTGAACGTGAAGGTCCTGCTGATCGCCCTTGAGCGCGAGGGACGCCTGAAGAAGAACGAAGCTCGCACATTCGAGCAGCTTCGCATCCCGCGAAATGCTAAGGAAGATCCGGAGCTTCCGGACTCGCTCTCCGCTAAAGGACGGCAACGAAAGCAGACGCTTCTCGAACGTGGCATCTCGAGCTTCTACGCCGAACTCTGCTTCGAGGGGGTCCGGAAGGCAGTCATCTCGGCCCCGCGAGCAGCCGAGATGCTGCTAGTTGATGACGGAGAGCTACGGGAGCTCGCGTCGCTCTTCGGAGTTGGGGAGATCTAGCCGTGCGCCGTATTGACCAAATCGCGAAGGCGCTCGTCGCCGATACATGTGCCGTATGGAACGTTCTATCCTCAGCGGTGCTCCATCGAGCTTGTGTTGGGAGCGGCTTCGAGTTCGCGATCACGGACTTCGTCCTATACGAGTGCCTGTACAAGCCGCGGAACAAACCGAAGACCTCTGACAAGGAGCTCCAGGAGCGGCTAAAGGCCGCTCGCCGCCAGGACCAGTTCAAGAACTATAGCCTGTCCGTGGAGGACTTGCAGGAGGTTGCGATCCTCGAACAGCGGAGGCGCGTGTCAAAGGGCGAGCTATCAGCAATCGCGTTCGCGCAGAAAGTCAGGCTAACCGTTCAAACGGACGACCAACGGGCACGGAAGCTTGCCGCCCTTGTGCTCACAGAAGATCGTGTTCAGACGACGCCACACGTGCTGGGGTGGCTGTTCTTCGATGGACGCCTCGCTGATGCGGACCTCGCTGGCATCGTGGAAGAGCATGAATCGCTCGAGAGGCCCTTGCGAGAGTTCTTCCGCCAGATGTATAAGGAGGCGATGCGCTGCAGACTACTCGCCCGGCATGCCGATAGCGATGAAGCGCCTTGATAGATCACGTCGCAGTTCGGGTCTTATGGTGACTGCGATCTCGCCGGGTGACTTCGCGAGGCGGCACCTCTCGCGGCGGCAGCATCGGCGTTTGGCTGCGCACGTCGTCGATCACCCGCCGCACGGCCGCCCCGATCGGATCGGCGGCGCCGGCCCATGCGTCGACCTGTGCACCGAGCTCGTGGGCCTGCGCGGCCAGCGCAGCGACCGCGTCGCGCGGTGCGAGCGTCGAGATCGTCAGGATTGGCGCCTTCCGCGCACCGCGGTAGGGCGGCGGCTCGACGGTGAGCTCGCCATTGCGGCCGAGCCGGCGGCGTAGATGCCGCGGAACGGGCGAGCGTGGATACGCGATTCATCGCTGTTATGATCAAAGCGACTCGAGCATCTATCCAGATCGCTGGATTAATCGGAGCCAAACGTGACTCAGACCAAGATCACGCAACTTTCCTTGTCCGCCTCAGACCAGAGCACGCTGCAGGAATTTGTCGCCTCCTGGGGGAGACATCGCCATCCAGTGCTGTTCGTCGGGGCCGGCCTCTCGAAGCACGAGTCGGAACGAAAGCGCCATGTCACCGGCAAATCCGAATTCGGATCATGGTGGGATCTGCTCGCCGACTTTCAGCACGCCCTGGTCGGCGACGATGCCAAGCTACGCGAGCGGTTGCCAGCCGACCCCTTGCGCCTTGCACAGGTCTATCAGACGCAGCGTGGTAGGGGGGCCTTGCTCGATCTGGTTGCGAAACATGTTCCTTCTGACGACTACTTGCCGGGCCTCGCGCATCGCCGCCTGCGAGATATCCCATGGGCCGCGGTCGTTACGACGAACTATGATGATCTCCTCGAGAGAGCGTTCGAGCCAGTCCGAAAGGTCCGCGTCGTCATCTCGGATGAGGATCTTACGCAACACCGGACACTGGACGATCTGCTGGTCGTCAAGATGCATGGCGATCTCCGCCGGAGGGACTCGATTGTCCTCTCTGAAGAAGACTATCGTCAATATCCTGCGACTCGTCCCGGAATCTCCGTCAAGGTGCGACAGCTCCTCCTTGAGCATCCTCTGCTATTCTTGGGCTTCTCCATGACTGATCCCCATTTTGCGACGATTGATGGCTGGATTCGAGATACGGTGCGCTCGGTGCGACTGCCGGCGGTCGCGATCATGCATGAGGAACCGATCCCGGCCGCCTATTCCATGTGGAAAGCGCGCGGGATCGAGTTGATACGAGTGACTAAGCTGGACGCCTTGCCTCAGCTTCTTGGGGCGCTGGCCGCCGAAGCCAGACCACACAACACCTCCCGTGGCCAAGTCTTCAATCGGCGTGTCTCGGATCTCGAGGAGCGCGCCAAAAGGGCGGCAAAGGATGGAGGTGACACGGTTGTTCAGGAACTGGCAAGTTGTCTCCGACAGATCGTGACGGGTGCGACTAACGATCCGGATGGAGGTGAGGCGGCCAGGAAGGAAATGCGCTGGTTCTGCGCGGGCTGGCACAACGTCCTTCGATCCCATGAAGCTTCGTCTCAGCTGACAACGTCGAGCGCCCCGCCTTCGCGGACTAATCCCATCTCGATCCGAGAAGTCCTGGATCAACTCAACGAGTCCGAGCGTCGGACCGTGCTCATGTTCGCGCTCGAGGCAGGCAACGAAGTCCTGAAGGTCGACCGCGTTGTCACGCCAAGAATTTATGACGAGCTGCTGAAAGATACAGCGACAGCGTCACGCGACGAATTGGCACTGATTCGCTTGTACAACGCAAGAATCCTTCGAAACACGGGCCGCACCTCCGAAGCCCAAGTTGAGATCGATGCTGGAAGAACGGCAGCACCTAGCAAGCGAGTCGCCTCGTTGTTGAGCGCAGAAATACGTGAGATTCTCTTTCAGGAGGGAAACGCCGAGAAGATCAAAACAGAGCTTCACAGACCGCCGGACGAGAACTCCGACATCCTCGCGATGTGTCGACGAGGGGCAGACTTGCTGCTCCTCGGATCTCAAGATCAGGCGCTGAGTTGCTACAACGATGCACTCGAGCGGGCGATCAGTGGCGATGAGGTCCATTCGGCACTATGGGGTCGGATTGCCTCACTAAGCGAGGTGGCGTTCAGCAGTCGGCAGGTTGAGCGCGAGGAAGAGGAGCGCGAGAAGCTTCGAGCGATTCCGGACAGCCTGAAGCCGCGGACCGTGGCTGCACGCGAGCTACTCGAAGATGCTGGTCAGGCCCTACTTGATGAGAAGACTCCTGGACGGGAGCGGAGTACAGCGATTAACAAATTGCTCTCTTATCTGAACGAAGCTCGCGCACTCGGCTGGCCTCATAGCCCACACGATAACGCTTATTTCCCGATCGAGCGTGCTGCGAGGCAGACAGCACAACTACTGATGCAAGAAGAGGATGTGCAGCGGATTAAAGAAGGTTTGGCGCTGGTCTGCCGCTACGGACTCGCCGGTCAGGTCCAGAAGCTGTTCAACGAACGGCATCGCGAATTGCTCGCAGGTCGTCAGGAAGACATTGAGTGGTTTCGTCACTTCGCTGCCGAACGGCCAACTCTGCCCCGGGCGGCTGATGCGCGGTTTACGGTGGCAGTGTGCGGCATTCCGCTGCTCGAGGACCCTGCGATCGATGATCTGGTGCAAGAACTCGTGAGTCGCACCGATGCATGGCGCGCCTCCACGAAGAGCGATCAGCGGAGCGGTCATCTGATGCGTGAGTGGTGGGAAGCGGCGGGCGCGTTTTCCGAGCATTTCCCGCAGGGAGCAGCGCGGCTGGCTCTCGCTACGATTATTCGGTACTTGCCATCCAGTGATGCGATGTTTCGGCTACGGCCCAGTCGTCTTCTTTTGGGCCTATGGGGGGAGCAAGGTTTTGTTCTTAGAGGTGGCATTGAATCGCGGCAGTTTGCAGAATCGATGATTGCCGCTATGGCGGACTGCAATTCTCGAAATGGCTTTTGGATTGTGGAAGTAGTCGAGCTTGTATGCGAGGCCGCCGCCGCCAATCTGTTTGATGATTGCGATCGCGTAGCACTGAGTTCTGGGGCGCAGCATTGGCTGGCAACTCTTGTGGCCGCAACCCCAATCGACACAGTTAATGTATTGCGCATTGTTCGTCTGATTGATGGCCTAGAACCCTTGGGCCACGGTCAAAATCTAGCTGCGTTTGTTCCGCATGCGCATGCGCTCGCGATTGCGGACATTCGTACGACCTCCTTTGAGCTGACCTGGCACTGCACGAGGCTTGTTCTAGAGCAGATGGCAGATGACCATCGCGACGAGTTGCTTTCCGCTGTGCTTGCTGAGGGCGAAAGGACGACGGCGAAGAGTGCGGCGACGGATAACGATCGGCCCCTGGCCCGTGCTCTCGTAGATCTCGAGCGTATGTATCCTTCCCGACGTGAGGAGATTGTTTGCCTAGTGACGCGACTTGCCGAGCGAAACGTTCAAGCCCTGGCCCCATTCAGTACACTCCGGGAGTTTGCTGGTGAGCAGGCTAATCTGGTTGCACGCCTAGCATCTCGCGCTTTATTCTCATCGGCTGAGGGTCGTGCGAATTGCCTTCCATACATCGCGGAATGGCTGGCGACGGAATCCGCGACAATCGCCGGAATGGGCCTTCTCGATACCATTGTGGGCCTATGCGCATCGGATTCTGTAGAAACACGTGTGTTCGCGATTGTTACGCTTCGGACCTATTTTCGCGCACATCCAGACTCGGCCCCGTATCATCGCGCGTCATTGGTGCGTAGTTGCTTCGAACTGGCGCGCCGTGACCCGAGTCCACGCGTGCGTGTGCAAGCCATCGCGGCATTGAGAGTCCTCGTGCGTTCGCAGAGTGAGCGCGACGAATGGAAGGCATTCTCAGCGGAGTCCGCGGATCTCCGTACGGCACTTGAGCGTCGCTTGGTCGCCTCGTCGCGCGCGTCACCGCAGGGGGATGCGGCAGACCTCGACCGCGCTCAGCCCTGAGGCGAGGAACGGCTCCCGGCCCTAGCTGGCGTGGGACAGGTTCAGGGAGGCGAACTGTTTGGGACCGGGGGATCCGCACCGGCCTCGCAGAGGCTTGCCCCGGGAACGCGACGTTGAGCGCGGCGCTTCACAGAGCGCTTGCGCGGTTTCAGGCCGAGGTTCGGCGGTTGGCGCGCGCGCTGCCTCGGACGGCGGCTTCGGCGCGTCGCCGACGATCGACGTCTTTGCGACGCCGGTGATCGTCGCTCGCGGCGGAGGTTCGGCAGCGCTGTCAGGCGGCGCCCGGCCTGGGTCGAGAGCGGTCGAGACCCGATCGGGCGCCTTGGGCCCGCGGAGAGCCGGCGGCCCCGGCAACCTCGCCCCCGGAGCCGGGACACGCCGCGTTCTTTCCGGTCTGCTTCTCCGAAGATCGGTGTGACGGCGAACTCACTGAGCAATCGCACCTCGTCGCTAAGGCGAGCGGCACATGGAGGCAAGTCTCCGGAGATTGCACCGATCGAATCGGGGCGCATTCGCCGGGTGCAGGCGCTCGCGCTTCACAGCCCATGGGTGGCCAAGGGAAATCCTCCGGAGAACGAGTTGAAGCAGCCTGGTGGGCTCCGGAGAATTCCGGAGAATCTCCGGAGCGGTCTCCGGAGAACGCCGGGAGAACGGTTGGTGCAGCGTAGCGAATGCCGAGCTTCTTAAGTCGCCAGAATTGCTTGTCTTTCTGGAAGAGCGAGCGGTCTGGCTGCCACGCGCGCCCAGCATGCAAAGCACGCGGCGGTCTGGATCGCTCTCGCCACCGGCCACCGTCAGGATCTCCGGAGGGATCTCGCGGCGGTGGTTCTCGGCCACGTGCACGTAGAGCATCGTCTCGTCGATCCGCTTGTGGCCCAGCCAGACCTGCAGCCGGCCAGGGGTTCACGCCGAACAGCGCCGCGTGGGTCCCCAGCGAGTGCCGGAGCGTGTGCCAGTAGCGGATCGGCAGCCCAGCGCGCCGGCAGATGCGCTCGATCGCGTGGTCGGCCTCGCCATCGGTCTTGGGCCGGCCGTCCAGGCTGCGGACGACGAACCCATCACGCACGGTCTCCAGGCGCCGGAGCGCATGTTCGAGCGTGCTGGTCATGGGGATCGTTCGCCGCGTGCGACCCTTCGGCGTCGTTGTCACGCCGTTGCACGCAAGGCGAGGAACGGATCGAGCGGGAGCGCCGGTATGCCGAGGCCGAGCGCCGCCGGCTGGTCTGAATCTCACAGACCATCTGGACGAGGCGGTCGCCGACGTCGAGCGGGCGCTGGTCGCACTGCGGAGTGCCGACCTCCTCGGCGAGGGCCAGACGTTCCGCCTCGAGTACCCGATCGCGGTTGCACGGGAGGGCCACCTGATCGTGGGCTATCTCGACTTCGTCAGCGCCACGGTCCACGAGACGGCGGTGATCGACTTCAAGACCGATGTGGCCCCGCGAGGAAACATCGCCGAGCGCTATCCGAGAGGGTGTTCTGGCGCAAGGTGCTCGACATCTGCGCGACCAGCATCGACTACGATCCGCGCGTCGAGGCATCCCAGCGGTTCTTCCAGACGGTCCAGAACCACCCCCTGGCGGAGAGCCTGGCGACTGACCGCGGCTCGGAGATCTGCATGAGGTGAAAGCTGGGCGAGTGTTCAGCATTCTGGTAAGAGAAGGGTCACCGTTGCAGCAGCCGACACGCGG
>JBGQCL010000105.1:0-27577 GCA_041495365.1 Kofleriaceae bacterium
CTCGAGCGAGAGCGCGCCGGTGACGAAGGAGGCGGCGATCTCGCCCAGACTGTGCCCGACGACGACGTCCGGCACCACGCCCCGCGAGTCCCAGAGCGCCGCGAGGGCGACCTGGATCGCGAAGATCATCGGCTGCACGCGATCGACGCGCTCGACCTCGGCCCCGCTTGCGACGGTGTCGGCGATCGACCACCCCAGGTGCGGAGCCAGCGCCTCGTCGCATCGCCGGATGGCTCGCTCGAACGCCGGCTCTCCGGCAAACAGCGCGCGCCCCATGCCGGCGTGCTGCGAGCCGTGACCGGAGAACACGAAGCACAGAGGGGGCGCGCCGCTTGCCGGCCTGGTCCCGGTCGCCGACCACCGCGTCGCTTCGCCGCGCTCGATCGCACGCAGCGCCTCGGCGAGCTCCTCGGACGTCGACCCGACCACGGCGGCGCGGTGCTCGTGGTGCTCGCTGCGCGCTCCGGCGGTGTACACGACGTCAGCAGCCTGCAGCGTCGCCAGCGCCGCTCGCAGCTGTCCCGCGCGCGCCCGGAGCGCCTCCGCCGAGCGCGCGGACAGCGGCAGCACCATCGGCCCCGCTGCGATGCCCGGCGCACCCGGCCCGACCGGCGGCGCGCTCGACAGCACGACATGCGCGTTCGTCCCGCCCATCCCGAACGAGCTCACCCCTGCCAGGCGCTCGCGGACGGGCGGCCACGGCTCGTGCGCGGTCGCCACGCGGAGCGGGATCGCCTCGAACGCGATCTGCGGGTTCGGCGCCGTGTAGTGCAGGCTCCGCGGGATCTCTTCGTGCGAGAGCGCGAGCGTCATCTTGATCAACCCGGCGATGCCGGCTGCGCTCTCGAGGTGACCGATGTTCGTCTTCACCGATCCGATCACGCAGCGATCGCCCGGCCGGCGGCCCGCCACGAGCACGTCCCCGAGCGCGTGGGCCTCGATGGGATCCCCGAGCCGCGTCCCCGTACCGTGTGCCTCGACGGCATGCACGTCCCCGGGCGAGACGCCGGCGTGGCGGTAGGCCTCGCGGAGCACCGCCTTCTGCGCCTCGGGGTTGGGGGCCGTCAGGCCATTGGACTTCCCATCCTGGTTCACCGCCGTCCCGCGGACGAGGGCGTGGATTCGATCTCCGTCGGCGATCGCTCGGGACAGCCGCTTGAGCACGACGATCCCCGCCCCCTCGCCGCGCACGAACCCGTCGGCGCGCGCGTCGAACGCCTTGCAGCGCCCGTCGGCGGCGAGCGCCCCGAGCTTGGTCTGCGAGATCGTGTTCTCGGGGCTCAAGATGACATTCACGCCGCCGGCGATCGCGAGGTTCGTCTCGTCCGACCACAGGCTCTGGCAGGCCTGGTGGACGGCGACGAGCGACGCGGAGCACGCGGTGTCGATCGACATGCTCGGCCCGCGGAGGTCGAGCACGTAGGAGATGCGGTTTGCGGCGATGCAGTTCAGCGTGCCGGCGGCCGAGAACGCGTCGATGTCGCGCGGGCGCGCCCACGCCAGCTTGCCGTAGTCGTCCGTCGTGATCCCGACGAACACACCGGCATTCGAGCCGGCGAGGGTGGAGGGTGGGATGCCGGCGTCCTCGAGCGCCTCCCACGAGACCTCGAGCAGGAGCCGCTGTTGCGGATCGACGTGCGCCGCCTCACGGGGAGAGATGCCGAAGAACAGCGGGTCGAACTCGTCGATGCGATCGAGGAAGCCACCCCACTTGCTGTGGGTCTTGCCGGGGATACTCGGGTCCGCGTGATAGACGGCGCGTGCGTCCCAGCGTGACGCCGGGACCTCGGTGATCGCGTCGATGCCGTCGCGCAGCAGCGCCCAGTATTCCGCCGGGCCGGGCGCTCCCGGGAACCGACAACCGATGCCCACGATCGCGATCGGCTCGTGCGCCGGAGCCCGCCCGGGGGAAGCGTCGCGCACGGTCTCGCTCCCCGCGAGGTACTCCGCCAGCGCCGAGATCGAAGGATGGGCGTAGGCGATGGTCGCCGGAACGCGGCGTCCGAGCCAGCTCTCGAGCTCACCGGAGAGATCCACCGCGGCCCGCGAGTCGAGCCCGTAGCGCGCGAGCGGCTCCGAGGTCGAGAGCTCCGCGGGGTCCACGCCGAGGCGAGCTGCGAGCCAGGCGACGAGCCGGCGCTCGAGCTCATGGCGATCGAGCGGAGCGCCCGGACGGTCCGCCGCGCCGTCGCGGATGTCCACGAGGCGCGCGCGGAACGCGGCGACGACGTCGAGCGAGTTGTCGAGCAACGCTTGCCTGCACGCGCGGCGCTGCAGCTTCCCGCTCGTGGTCTTCGGCAGGGTCCCCGGCCGCACGAGCGCCGCCGCGTACAGCGAGAGACCGTGCTGCTCCGCGATGACCTGGCGGAGGTCGGCAAACAGTCGGTCTGCGTCGAGCTCACCGTCGACCTCCTGGACGATCACGAGCCGTTCCTCGCCGGCTTCGTCGATCGAGAACGCGGCCCCGCAGCCCGGCCTCAGCGCAGGATGCGCCGCCTGCACCGTCCGCTCGATGTCCTGCGGGTGGTGGTTGCGACCGCGGACGATGAGGAGGTCCTTGAGCCGACCGGTGACGTGGAGCTCGCCGTCCAGCACGAAGCCGAGATCGCCGGTGCGGAAGTATTGCCCGGCCGTCCCGTTCGCGAGCCGCGCGCCGAAGATGGCCGCCGACTCTTCTGCGCGGCCCCAGTAGCCCTCGGCCACGCTCGGTCCGTGGAGCCAGATCTCGCCCTCGACACCGTCGTCACGGAGCTCTCGGGTCTCCGGATCGACGACGCGGACGACCTGCTCGTCCTGCCACGTGCCGCAGCCGGTGACGGCGCGCACGTGCTCGGCGGGGCTATCCGGGGTGGCGCGCACCGCGCGGCCGTTCGCCAGCCGCTCGCGATCGAGACGCGTGACGATCGGCGCCGCATCTCCGAGCCCCCCGGACACGAAGTTCGCCTCGGCGAGCCCGTAGCAGGGATACATCGCATTCGCACGGAAACCGGACGGCGCGAACGCCTCGGCGAACTCACGGAGCGTGTCCGGGCGGATCGGCTCGGCGCCGTTGAACGCCCGGTCCCACGCCGACAGATCGAGCGCCGCGCGCTGCGCCGCCGTCGTCTTGCGGACACACAGGTCGAAGGCGAAGTTGGGGCCTCCCGCGAACGTCCCGCGCTCGTCCGAGATGGCCTGGAGCCAGGACAGCGGACTTCGCACGAACGACACCGTCGACATCATCGTCGTGGCGAAGCCGGAGAAGATCGGCTGGACGAGACACGTGATGACGCCGAGATCGTGAAACAGCGGTAACCAGGACACACCGACCGAGGCACTGGACAGCCGCCAGGCGCGACGCTGGATCCCGGCGTTGTGGAGCATGTTCTGGTGGGTGAGCATCACGCCGCGCGGAGAGCTCGTGGACCCGGACGTGTACTGCAACAGCGCGAGGCTCAAGGATCCGATCATCGGCTCGTGCCACGCCGTCGGGTCCGCGCCTGCCAGCTCATCGCTCGGCAGCGCCGGCAATCCCGGAAGCGCGCGCGCGATGGTGCCCGCATCGAGGACCGCGCGCGTCGACAGCGCCAGCCGCGCGCCGGCGTCGGCGACGATCGCCGACAACCGTTCGCCCCCGCGCCGCATGCGCGCGTCGTTCGGCGGGAACGCCGGCACCGCCACGCACCCGGCGTACAGACAGCCGTAGAACGCGATCGCGTAGTCGAGCCCGGGAGGATGAAGCAAGAGGACCCGATCGCCCGGGCCGACCTGCATGCTCAGTCGCTGAGCGATGGCGCGCGCGCGCCGATCGAGCTCCCCGAACGTCAGCGATTCCCGGCGCCCGTCGTCGTGGATGAAGGTATAGACGCGAGCGTCGCCACGCAGCTTCGCGCGGAGGCGCAGCATGTCCACCAGCGTCGCCGGGGGGGGACCCTCAGAGCGATCCGCCATGGCCTTCCAGGAGGGATCCGTCGTCGGTGCCCGGGGTGTGCCGAGCGTCTGATGCCGGCTCGTATCCTCTGTCAAGTGATCGGCCATTCCATCGCGTGAGAAGCACATGATGCGTTCCTAACATTACGTTAGGCGCCGATTCTATAAGCGATTTCATCATTGTCTAAACCAGAGAGCCAAAATTTGTATCTGTTGATACTAACATTCACAAGACCATCTTAGATTGGAAATTTCTATGAACACCAGAAGTTTTTGGATGACTAATGCCTCCTCATCATGTACATCTGCTTACAGAAGCATTGAACATCGAAAAGACCAGTGTATCGTTTTGCTGCATATTATCTATTGAATACATATGTACTTTTCTGATTTCTGACCGGCGGCTCTTGACTGTTTTCTTCGTTACAAGACCATAGGTTCGTAGTCTGAAACACGAATTTTTTACAGTCGAGATGGAAGTTAGGTATCCAATGACCGATGTTCAGAAAAATTGTCTTGCGCGTCTGATCACCCCGTGCAGCCCCTCGGCCTCGACAACTCGCGTCTGTCGCAGCGCCGCCGTGATCGCAGTCCTCGTCACGCTGGGCGTTCCGGACGCCGCGCTCGCGCGTGAGGTGACCGGGTCCTGCGCCGCGGTGACGGACCCCAACAACGCGCCGAGCACCGACCCCCGGATCGAGCACATCTCCGTGGCCGGGACGCACGTCAACGTCTTGCTCCCGCCCCACTACCACCGGGATCACAGCAGGCGGTATCCCGTGCTCTACCTGTTCCACGGCGCGTTCAGCGACGAGGACTCGTTCTCCACCCAGACCAACCTGCTGGCCTTCACCGCGGCTCTGCCCGAGCACCTGCAGGCGATCGTCGTGATGCCCGACGGCGGTCTGCTACCCGCCGGGCGCGACTGGGTCGACGGGAAACACCCGCAAGAGACGTTCGTCATCGAGACGCTGCTGCCGTACATCGACGCCCATTACCGAACGCTGGGCGACGGAGGCCATCGCGCGGGCGCCGGCTTCTCCGGGGGCGGCATGAATGCCGCGGTCTACGCCGCGCGGCACCCCGAGCTGTTCGCGGCGGTGGGCTCGTTTTCTGGATTCCTCGACCCCTACGATCCCAGCGGGATCGACGTCGTGAATGACTTCGTCGGCCTCGATGACGAACTCTGCGGTGGCACGGTCGCCCCCGACGACCTCTGGGGTGATCCGGTCGCGCATCCCATGGGTTGGACCGGCCATGACCCGGTCTACCTCGCTCGCAACCTCCGCGACATCTCCGTGTACATCAGCAGCGCGAACGGTGTCCCTTGCGACGACCAGGTCGATGCGGACCCGTTCCTCGAATACGCCGAGAGCGTGGTGTACTTGATGAGCCGCTCGTTCGACCAGGCGCTGACCGACGCCGGCGTCGCGCACATCACGAAGTTCCGGAGTTGCGGCATCCACCAGTTCTCCAACAGCAACCAGTCCGTCGCAGAGTTCTGGCCGCAGATGTTCGAGGCATTCGGCAGGAAGCGACCCCATCAGTTCGACTACCGAACGGGTGACGTCAGCGCGTCGGCGTGGAACTGGTCGTTCGACGTCCTGGGCGGGCGGGCTCCCGAGTTTCTCGGCATCATCGGCGCGTCGGCTCACGGCCTGTCGGTCACCGGCTCCGGCACGGTACGTGTCACGACGGCGCCGCTGTTCGACAAGCACGAGCGCGTGGTCGTGAGCGGCCTCGCGCACCTGCCGACGACGCTCCACGCCGATCACGAGGGTCGGATCTCCTTCGATGTGATGCTCGAGGCCCCGCACGTGCTCGAGCAGTTCACCGCCGCCGGTCAGGCCGCCGCAGCGGCCCCGCGTTATTTCGCGACCAGGAACGTCGCCTTCTCGCGATCGCTCCGGTGCAACGGCGACTCCGACATACCCGAACTCCACCGGCCTTGAGGATTGCGAGATCGAGAAAGTGAGGTAACGAGATGTACACGACGGAAGCCTGGGTCTTACACCGCGGTAGTCATGGTGTTTCGGATGGGGAACCGGGAGAATTACGCCTCGAAGCGTACACGTTCCCGGAGATCACTCCGCATGAGGTGCTTGCGGAGCCACTGTACGGCTGCTGGGAGGGGAACATGACCGACGCGGTGCGGCGAAGACCGGTGGACGTGTGCCGGCAACGCCGCGAAGAGCGCATCGTGCTCGGCAATGCCGGTGTGGTGCGGATCCTTCAGATCGGTGACGCGGTGAAGAGCGTGCGACCCGGCGACGTGTGCATGCTGTATGGCGCGGCCGAGACCGACGAGTTCGGGTACATGACCAAGGCCCTGGCGTACGACGCGCCGAACACCGTGGGGGTGCTGGCCAAGCGCTGCAAGCTCCCCGAGAGCTCCGTGCTGCCCATCCCGCCCAGGACGCGCTACTCGTTCCGCCAGTGGGCGGCGTTCGCGGTGCGCTACGTCACCGCGTGGGCGAACTGGCGCGTGGCCTACGGGTGCTGGAACGTGCAGATGTCCGACGAGGCGATGCCGGGTCCGTTCGTGTGGGCGTGGGGGGGCGGCACCGGGTTCGCCGAGGCCGATCTGGCGAGGCTCCACGGCTGCCGCGCGGCGATGATCTCGTCGAACCCCGAGCGCCTCGCCATGATCACCAAGGCCGGCATCGAGCCGATCGACCGGCGCGAGTTCGCCGGGTTGGCGTTCGACGAGAAGAAGTACGCGGACGACCCGAAGTTCCGCAGGGTCTACCAGGCCGCCGAGGCCGCGTTCCTCGCGAAGGTGAAGGAGCTCACCGGCGGGTACGGCGTGTCGATCTTCGTGGACCACATCGGCACGCCGGTGACGCGCGCGACGCTCAAGGCGCTCGCGCGCCAGGGCGTGATCACCACCTCGGGCTGGAAGCATGGCATGGTCACCACGTGCATGCGCGCGATCGAATGCATCGAGCGCCACGTGCACGTCCACACGCACTACGCCCGCAGGTCCGAGGCCCGTGCCGCCATGCTGGCGGCCGAGTCCACGGGATGGATACCGCCGATCGGCGAGACCGAGACCGTCGTCGAGTGGAACGACATCCCGAAGCTCGCCGAGGCCCACGCTGCGGACCGGGTGGAGTCGTACTTCCCGGTGTTCCAGGTCAACCCGGTCTGATCCGGGTACCATCGATCCGCGCCGAGCTTGCGCTCGATCAGCCCGGGCCGGCAGCCCGGGCCGGCAGCCCGGCACGCGGCGGTGATAGGCTGCGCGCCATGTCCGACGACCCACCGTGCTTCGAGGTCGCGCGCGTCGAGGTGCTGGCGCGCGAGCTGCTCGGCCACCCGGTGACGGCCGCGGCGCTGCCGAGCGAGCGCGACCAGAACTTCCTGCTGAGCGTCGACGGCGAGCCGCGCCTGGTGCTCAAGATCGCCGGGGCGGGCGAGGACCGCGCGTTCCTGGCCGCGCAGCAGCGGGCGATGCAGCACGTCGCGGCGCGGACCGCGCTGACGCCGCGGGTCCAGGCGTGGCGCGACGGCAGCGCGCTGGCGCCGGTGACCGCGCCGGATGGCCGCGTCCACCTGGCGTGGCTGGTGTCGCGGGTGCCGGGCGTGCCGCTCGCCCAGGTTGCGCGGCGCAGCGACGCGCTGCTCGAGCGGTTCGGCGCGGCGATCGCCGAGCTCGCCGGCGCGCTCGACGGGTTCGACGATCCGGCGCTGCATCGCGACTTCCACTGGGACCTCGCGCGCGGCCGTGCCGTGATCGACCACCATCGCGGCCTGGTCGCCGGCGCCGAGCTGGGCGCCGCGATCGACGCCCTGGTCCGGCGGTTCGATCAGCACACGGCGCCGGTGCTCGGCGGCCTGCCGCGCCGCGCGATCCACGGCGACCTCAACGACCACAACGTGCTGGTCGGCGGCGGCGACGATCTGTTCGATCGACGCCAGCACGTCACCGGCATCGTCGACTTCGGCGACATGGTGCACGGCATCGCGATCGGCGAGCTCGCGATCGCGGTCGCGTACGCCGTGCTCGACGCGGCGGATCCGCTGGCGGTGATGTGGCACCTGGTGCACGGCCACCACGCGCGCCGCGCGATCACCGAGCCGGAGCTGACCGCGGTGTTCGGCCTCGCCGCGCTCCGGCTGTGCATGAGCGCGTGCCTGGCCGCCTTCCAGCAGCGCCGTCACCCGGACAACGCGTACCTCGGCGTGAGCCAGGCAGCGCTCGAGCGCACGCTGCCCCGGCTGGCGCGGATCCCGTTCGGCATCGCGGCGGCGACCGCGCGCAGCGCGTGCGGCCTGGCGCCGATCGCGTCGAGCGCGGCGGTCCAGGCCTACCTCGCGGCGCGCACACCATCGTTCGCGCCGGTGCTCGGCGTCGACCTGCGGGTCGAGCCGTCGCTGGTGCTCGACCTCAGCATCGTCGGCGCCGTGGTCAGCGGCGACGAGCAGGGCAACGCCGAGCCCGCGTTCACCCGCCGGGTGTTCGACGCGATGCGCGCCGCCGGGGTCCGGGTCGCGGTCGGGCGCTACGACGAGCCGCGCCTGCTGTACACCACGCCGATGTTCGCCGCCGGCGACGGCACGCTCGGCGAGCACCGCACGATCCACCTCGGCCTCGATCTGTTCGCCGAGGCCGGCACGCCGGTCCACGCGCCGCTGGCCGGCGAGGTCCACGCCGCCGACGAGCACGGAGGCCGGCTCGACTACGGCGGCATGATCGTGCTGCGCCACCGCACCGACGACGGCAGCGAGTTCTTCACGCTGTACGGCCACCTCGATCCGGCGTCGTTCGCCGCGCTGCGGGTCGGCCAGCGCGTCGAGCGCGGCCAGCGGATCGCCGCGCTCGGCGGGCCGGACCGGAACGGTGGATGGACGCCGCACCTCCACCTGCAGATCATCTGCGACCTCCTCGGCCTGGGCAGCGACTTCCCGGGGGTGGCGACGCCGGGCCGGCGCGACGTGTGGCTCGGCGTGTCGCCCGATCCCAACCTGCTGGTCGGCATCCCGCCCGAGCGCCTGCCGGCGGCGCGCCGCCCGCTCGACGACACGCTGGCGCGCCGGCGCGCGCTGATCGGACCGAGCGTCCGCCTGGCGTACCGCCGCCCGCTGCGGATCGTGCGCGGCTGGCGGCAGTACCTCCACGATGACGACGGCCGCCGCTACCTCGACGCCTACAACAACGTCCCCCACGTCGGGCATTGCCATCCGCGCGTGGTCGAGGCCGCGGCGCGCCAGCTCGCCGTGCTCAACACCAACACGCGCTACCTCCACGACGGGCTCGCCGACTACGCCGAGCGGCTCACGCAGACCCTGCCGGCCCCGCTCCGCGTGTGCTTCCTCGTCAGCTCGGCGAGCGAGGCCAACGAGCTGGCGATCCGGCTCGCGCGCGCGGCGACCGGCCGGCGCGACCTGCTGGTGCTCGACGCCGCGTACCACGGCAACACGACGACGCTGATCGACGCCAGCCGGTACAAGCACGCCGGCCCGGGCGGGCTCGGCGCACCGGACTGGGTCCACGTCGCGCCGCTCGCCGACGATTACCGCGGCCCGTACCGGCGCGGCGATCGCGACGCCGGCGCGAACTACGCGGCGGACGTCGCCCGCCGGATCGACGAGCTCGCCGCGCGCGGCCGGCAGCTCGCGGCGTTCCTCGCCGAGTCGTGCCCCAGCGTCGGCGGCCAGATCCTGTTTCCGCCCGGCTACCTCGCCGGCGTGTACCGCGCGGTGCGCGCGGCCGGCGGCGTGTGCATCGCCGACGAGGTCCAGACCGGGCTCGGCCGGCTCGGCACCGCGTTCTGGGGCTTCGCGGGCCAGGGCGTGGTCCCCGACATCGTCGCGATGGGCAAGTCGCTCGGCAACGGCCACCCGCTCGCCGCGGTGGTGACCACGCCCGCGATCGCCGGCGCGTTCGACAACGGCATGGAGTACTTCACCACCTACGGCGGCAACCCGGTGTCGTGCGCGGTCGGCAGCGCGGTGCTCGACGTGCTGCGCGACGAGCGGCTGGCCGACCACGCGCTCGCGGTCGGCGCGGAGCTGCTCGCCGGGCTGCGCGCGGTGATGGCGCGCCACGAGTGGGTCGGCGACGTCCGCGGCTCGGGGCTGTTCCTCGGCGTCGAGCTGGTCTCCGACCGCGCGACCCGGGCGCCCGCGGCCGACGCGGCGTCCTACGTCGCCAACCGGATGCGCGACGAGGGCATCCTGCTCGGCACCGACGGGCCGCACCACAACGTGATCAAGATCCGGCCGCCGATGCCGTTCGACGCCGCGGATGGCGCCCGGCTGGTCGAGACCCTGGACCGCGTGCTCGCCGAGCTCGCCTGATCGCGGCGCTCCGCACTCCGGACCACCGGCGCGGCCGGCCGGATCACGATCCTGGTCTCGCACCGGTTCTCGACCGTCCGGATGGCGGACCTGATCGTCGTGCTCGACGGCGCCAGGCTGGTCGAGGTCACGACGAGCTGATCGCGCGTGGCGGCGCCTACGCCGAGCTCTACGGCATCCAGGCCGCTGCCTATCGCTGAGGCCGGCTCTGGCGTGATCGACCGCGCGTCAGCGCGCAGTTCACCCCTCGCGGATCCGGAGACCTCGACTGCGTGAAACTTGTCGTCGGAGCGCACCCCCCTGGAACATTCGAAGTCCCCCTGGACATCCGGGTGCACGCCCTCGGTGAACGCGATCCGCGGCGAGCCGCCGGCCTGGATCCGGATCTCGTCTGTCAACCGCGGTAGCGCATTTCAGCGTGAGGTTGAGAGCAGTTACGCCGCGACGCGGGACGTTGCCGGAGTGAATGTGGGTGCCGCGTCCAGCTCCACGGACCTGCGATCGCTGGTCGGCTCGGTAAGGATCGGTGGACGGTCGGCGTCCGGTCTGGGTCGGCTTGCCCCGATCGAGCTGCGAGCCGTCAAGATCGAGGCAAGTGCTCGAGAGGAATTGCGATCTGCTGGTTGTCGGCGCGGGCAGGTCGACCCGCCAGACCTCGGCATCACTCGTGCAACGCCCGACCATCCAACGGACCTCGACACGGACATTCGACATGAGCAACAGCCATCGCATCGCAGGGTTTCTGGTTCTGGCCTCGCTCGCGGGTTGCGCGGACGAGATTGAATCCCACACGGCCCCTGAGACGCCCACCATCGGGAGCGATCGCGCGACGGTCACCGGCCATGTCATGGACCCCAACGGTGCCCCGGTGGCGGGAGCCACGGTGACCGTGCGCGCCTCCGGCGAGCACGCCACCGCGGACCGCACGGGCGCCTTCACCCTCGACGTCCCGGCCAGCACCACGCTCACGCTGTCGGCGACCGCGCCGAACATGGCGCCCACGCTGCTGCAGCAGTTCCTGGTGTCCCCGGGCGCGACCGCTTCCGTGGACATCCCGGTGGTCACCGCCGATCACTTCAAGAGCCTGGTGGCGATGGGCGCCAACCCCTCGGGCGGCGTGGTCGCGGTCGCGCTGAGGTCGCTGTCGGGCACCGGCAGCGCCGCCGGTGGCACCGTCACCCTGACCCCGGACCTGGGCCGCATGATGTACGCGCCGACCAGCGTCGGGATGGCCGACCCGGACCCCGCGATGGCGGCGGTCGTGCCGGGGGCCGCCCCGGGCGCCGAGTCGTACGCGTGGGCGCTCGGCGTGCAGCCCCACGTGTCGATCATGCAGCTCGCGCTGCACGGCGTGTCGCAGGTCGAGCCGCCGTACGCGATCGACGAGGTCATCTGGCCCGGCACGTTCACCGTCGATGCCGGCGCGCTCACCCTGGTCACCCTGTTCACGAAATAAGAACACCGATGAAGTCCACGTACACACTCGCTCTGATCGCGCTGACCGCCGCATGTGAGTCCAAGGCCGCGGATCACGACGCCGCGCTCGCGCTGGCGATCGCAAAGGGACTGGTGGAAGCGTGCCCGGCAGACCGCAGCCCAGCCGACGAGGCCGCTCGCAACGACTGCGCCGACAAGCTGACCAACTTCGTCGGGCTGCGCAACGCGATGCGCGAGCCGTTCATCTGGGGCGGCCAGGTCGGCAACAGCTACGAGCTCGACAAGAAGACCAACAAGTTCAATGCCCGGGTGTGGCGCCGGATGTACCTGTCGACGTTCATGTTCGGCAGCGACTACACGATCGAGCAGATCGGCGACACCACGGTGCTCCACATGCCGGTCAGGTTCCGCGGTGCGATGTCGACCGGTGCGTATCCGTATCCGTTCTGGCACAGCGAGAAGAAGTGGGACGCCTACAACTACGCGACGACGATCCACTTCGTCATCCAGAACGGCGCGATGCCGGGCGCGCTGCGGGCCGGGGAACAGGACAAGACGCGCCCCAGGGTGGCCCACACCTGGGACGGCCTGTGGCGCTGGCAGCAGGCCGGCGTGCCGATGCCGTACGTGTCGCTCTACGACTACCTGCTGTCGAAGGACAATCCGTACGCCGCGCAGCTCAACGAGTCGTACCGCGCGCTGGAGGCGGGGATGCGGCCGCATAACTGTCAGGCGTGCCATGCGCCCGACAACCAGGGCGAATCGGACAAGCTGGAGTTCTTCGTGTATCCCAACCAGGCGCTGGGCGGCCGCCACGACATCGTCTCGCAGGTGATGGAGAACATCATGCCGCCGGAGGACAACACGCTCCACCTCCCGGCCGGGATCGCGGATCCGTCGGAGCGCGATCTGCTGCTCAGGCTCGCGCGGGACTTCGAGGTCGCTGGCGACGAGGCGCTGGCCTGGGAAGGCGACAACAAGGTCCAGCTCTAGCTCCAGTCTCCCCGGCGGCGGCGGGTGGACGTGGAAGCAGCGTGAAGACCATCGATCCGTCCCGTCCGGTCGCCGTGGGAGAGTGAGCTCACGCCCGGAGACGAGGGCGACCTGCTCGAGGCTCTCCGGGAGCGCTCCGCGGGATCAGCGAGGCAAGGCCCGGCCCCAGCACGCCGTGTGGGGCGGCTGTTGCGACAGTGCTAATGTGCCGCGGTGCGGCCGGGATCACTGCTAGGCGACCGGTTCGAGATCGAGGAAGCGGTCCGGACGGGCGGCATGGGAGAGGTCTTCCGCGCCCGCGATCGCGTGTCGGGCGAGCTCGTGGCGATCAAGGTGCTCTCCGACGAGCGCGACGATCGCACCGCGCGCTTCCAGCGCGAGATCGAGCTGCTCTCGGAGCTGTCTTCCCCCGGCATCGTCCGCTACATCTCCCACGGGGTCACGCCGTCGGGCGCGCTGTTCCTCGTCATGGAGTGGCTCGACGGCGAGGACCTCAAGGACCGCATCAGGCGCGACCCGTTCACGATGGGCGAGGCCGTCGCCCTCGCGACCCGGATCGCCCAGGCGCTGGCGGCGGCCCACCTGCGCGGCATCGTCCACCGCGATCTCAACCCCGGCAACCTGTTTCTCCCCGGAGGGCGTGTCGACCAGGTCAAGGTGCTCGACTTCGGCATCGCGTTGCGCGAGGGACGATCCCAGCTGACCCGGACCGGGACCCTGATCGGCACGCCGGGTTACATGGCGCCCGAGCAGGCGCGCAGTGGCGGCGTGATCGACGCACGCGCGGATGTGTTCGCCCTGGGGTGCGTGCTGTTTCTGTGCCTGACGGGAAGTCCTGCGTTCGAAGGTGACAGCGCCGGCGCCATCCTGGGCAAGATCGTGTTCGGCGAGGCGCCGCGGGTGAGCGCCCTGTGGCCCGAGGTGCCCGAGGATCTGGACGCCCTGGTCGCGCGGATGCTGTCCAGGGATCCCGCGCTCCGGCCCAGCGATGGCGCCAACCTGGCGGCGGCCCTGGCCGCCCTCGGGCCCCAGGTGCACAGCACCGCCGTGGCGCCGAGGCTCCGGCCGGTCAAGCCCCCGGCGATCACCGGCAGCGAGCGCCGGTTCCTCTCCGTGGTTCTCCTGGGGACGGCCGTGGACGACGCGCAGACCGAGGAGGCGTTGCGGCGAGCGAGCAAACCCCACGGTGGCCGCGTCGAGCAGCTCACCGACGGCTCGACCATCGTCGTGATCGAGGCGGACCGACAGGTGGCCACCGATCAGGCCGCCCAGGCGGCGCGCTGCGCGCTCGCTCTGCGCGTCCTCGCCGGCGGTCGGCCGATGGCGATCGCCATGGGCCGGGCGGAGTCGACCCGGCAGCTCCCCGAGAGCGAATTGATCGACCGGGCCACGTGGCTGCTCTCGCAACGGACCGGCGCGCCGGGACGCCTGCCGTCGATCGCGCTCGACGACGTGAGCGCGGGACTGCTCGATGCCCGGTTCGACGTGATCGAGGACGAGGTCGGGCTCTTGCTGTGCGGTGAGCGCGCGCTGATGCAGGGCGCCAGGACGCTGCTGGGCCGCCCCACCTCCTGCGTGGGCCGCGACTGGGAGCTCGGCGCCCTGACCGGCATCCTCGACGAGTGCATCGACGAGTCCGAGGCGCGGGGCGTCGTCGTGACGGCGGTCGCCGGGATGGGCAAGTCCCGCCTGGGCGCCGAGTTCGTCACGCGCGTCCAGCAGCGCACCAGCAAGGTCGCGATCTGGGTCGGGCGCGGCGACTCGCTGCGCGCGGGCTCGACCCTCGGCCTGCTCGCACAGGCGCTGCGCGGAGCGCTCGGGATCCACGAGGGCGAGCCGCTGTCCGAGCGCAGGACCAGGATCCGGCTGCGGGTGGCCGAGCGCGTACCTGCGAGCGAGCAACCGCGGGTGACCGAGTTCCTGGGTGAGCTCGTCGGCGCGCCGTTCCCCGGCAGCCGCGAGGGCAGCGCCGCGCTCACCGCCGCGCGGCAGGACGCTCAGCTCATGAGCGAGCAGATGCGCAAGGCGTGGGTCGATTTCCTCGACGCAGAGACCGCCGGGCACCCGGTCCTGATCCTGCTCGAGGATCTGCAGTGGGGTGATTTCGGGACGATCCGGTTCATCGACAACGCCCTGCGCGATCGCGGCAAGCGGCCCTGGATGGTGCTCGCCCTGGCCCGACCCGAGGTGTTCGAGGTGTTTCCCCGGCTGTGGGCCGAGCGCCAGAACGTCCAGGAGATTCGCCTCAAGGAGCTCGGCCGCAAGGCCGGCGAGCGGCTGGTGCGCCAGGTGCTCGGCGACACCGTCGGGACCGAGACCGTGGAGCGCCTGGTCCGGCAAGCCGACGGCAACACGTTCTACCTCGAGGAGCTGATCCGCGCCGCCGCCGAGGGCAAGGCCACGACCCTGCCGGAGACGGTGCTCGCCATGGTCGATACCCGGCTCGGCCGGCTCGCGCTCGAGGCGCGGCGGGTGCTGCGCGCTGCCAGCGTGTTCGGCGAGGTGTGCTGGGAGGGCGGCGTGGTCGTCCTGCTCGGCGGTGCCATGAGCACCGCGGTGATCGCCGACTGGCTCGCCAAGCTCGTCGAGCAGGAGATGCTCGCGGCCCGGCCGGACAGCAGGTTTCCGGGGGAACGCGAGTTCACGTTCCGCCACGCACTGCTCCGCGAGGGCGCCTATGCGACGTTGACCGAGCACGACAGGCGGGTCGGGCACCGCCTCGCCGGCGAGTGGCTCGAGCACCACGGGGAGGGCGATCCCATGGTGCTCGCCGGGCACTTCGAGCGCGGCAGGGAGGGGAAGAAGGCCGGCGTCCATTACCTGCACGCCGCGGAGCAGGCGAGCCTGGCGGGCGATGTGTCCGCCGCGGAAGCGCGCGCCCACCTCGGCCTCGCGTGCGGGGGGGCCACCGAGGTCCGGGCGAGCCTGCTGGGCCTGCTCTGCGAGGTTTCGTTCTATGACCCTCGCAAGGTGAGCGCGGCACTGCCCTTTGCCGAAGAGGTCATGCGCCTCGCGAAACGAGGCTCCGTCCCCTGGGCCCGGGGGGCCGCCTCGAAGATGGTGGGCGCCTTGCATGGCGGCAAGATCGATGACCTCCTCGCGACGCTGCAGATGTTTCGAGACATCGTACCTGCCCCGGACGCCGTGAACGCGCTGGTCCTCGCCGCCAATACCGGGGTGTTTGTGCTCGACGCCCTCGGGCGGATCAAGGAGTCAGACGAGGTGATGGACTTGATCGAGAGGTTCTGCGAGGTCATCGGCCCCGTCCGGGAGCAGCGATCGATCGCAGCGGCCTTCTGGCGCATCGACAGGGCCGTACGGGACTCGTATGCAAGGGAAGATCCGTGGAGCAGCCTCGAAGATGCTCTCGTTGCGCGGTGCCTCTGCGAGGAGCTCCACCACACGGCGCTCCTCACGTTCGCGCGGGGATGCCATGGAATGTGCCTGTGGTACCTCGGCGCGATGGGAGAGGCCGAGCAGGTGCTCGGCGAAAGCACGCCCAAGGACGATGAGCTGGGGACCATCGCCTCCATGTGGCTACTCAGCCTGGCGTGGATGCGCGCCGACCGCGGAGCGCTCGACGAGGCCCGGCACGCGGCACAGCGCCTGATCGACCTCGGGCAATCGCGCCATGTCCCCATGGAAGAGAGCCGCGGTCACTGGGCGCTTGCCGAGGTGCTCCGGCGCCAGCGGGATCTCGAGGGTGCAGAGCGCGAGATCCGGGCTGCCCTCGGGACCATCGCCATGATGGCGCCGGTGGATCTCCCGGCCGCTCTGAGCACGCTGTGCCAGGTCCGCCTCGCCCAGGGCCGTGTCGCGGAAGCCCTCAGCGCCGCCGAGGAGGCCTTTGGCAAGTACAGCGCGATGGATGCGTGCGGTTTCTTCCATGCCGCCTTCGTCCGCCTCGCCCACGCGGAGGCGCTCGAGGCTGCCGGCGATCAGTCCGCGGCGCACGCTGCGATTCGCGTGGCGCGGGACCGCGTGCTCGCGACCGCCGATCGGATCCACGATCCGCGCTACCGGAAGAGCTTCCTCGAGGATGCCCCCGACAACGCACGGATCCTGACGCTCGCCGGCGCGTGGCTGGGGGAATAATAGTCCAGGGCTACGGCGTGCTCCGGGGGTCGGCCGGGTCGCTGCCCGCGTCGCGTTCATCACCGTCGAGGTGGCCATCGCCATCCCGATCGATCGCGATGCGCGCCCCCGAGCCGGGCGGGACGCAGGTGTACGTGAGCTCCCGTCCGTTCGGCAGCGCGGGGATCAGGCGGAGCATCGCATCCGGGACCGGCGGGAGCGCCGCGCGATCGCTCGTGAACTTGCCCGCGCCGGTGTAGAGAAACCCGATCTCGTGGTCGAACACCTGCCCCTTGACCACGAGATCGCACTCGCCCGCGCTGGCACGGGCGATGAGCAGGTCGATGCGAGGCCCGGCCACCGCGCGGTTCGATCGGGTGAGCGTGATCTGCTGGCCCACGATCGGGAACATGTTGGTGTCGAACGCGAAGACGAAGTCCTCGACCTGACGCCGCAGGCGAATCCCGTCGGGGCCGTCCGGAAACCCGCCG
Source organism: Kofleriaceae bacterium (assembly GCA_041495365.1). Lineage (GTDB taxonomy): Bacteria > Myxococcota_A > Polyangia > Haliangiales > Haliangiaceae > JABFXX01. Next base: position 17,208 of record JBGQCL010000105.1, read on the forward strand.
GGGTTGACGCCCGGGATCTGGTTGAACCCGCTCATGTCGATGAACCGGAAGGCGGTGTCCGCGGAGCCATCGTGCAGGAAGCCGAAGCCGCGCACCTGGTCGCCCTGGAAGTCATTGTTGCCGGCGTTGACGAAGTTCGACGCTGCCATCCCGAACATCCCCACCTTCTGGTAGGCGTTGCGCAGGTGGGGGACCTTGAACACCTGCGTATCCAGCTCGAAGGCCAGAACTCCCTGGGTCCCGAAGAAGCCGGGCGCCGCGGCGCCGGGGTTGCCGTTGCGATCGATCACATGGCAGTCCACGCAGGCGTTGGTGAAGTCGACGATGTGCGGGTCCACGAAGAAGTCGCGGCCGGCTTGCTGATCGGGCGTGAGCGAGTTGTCGAGGTTGCGGATCGGATTGGGGGGATAGGTGACCTGGAGGATGAAGTCGGCGAACGCCGCGAGGTTGGCCTCCGGGATCTCCACATCGCGCCCGAGCAGGTTCGTGAATCCGACGCGGAACTTCATGAATGCGGCCTTCTCGTCGAACGAGCCGCTGTCCGGCTGGGCGCTCGGAGCGTCGTTGGCGCCGGTACGGTCGCCGCGCCAGTGCATCGGGCCGTGGTTCGCCATCCCGCGCAGGCTCTGCGTGGTCATCGGCCCCTTCATCGGCTGGAAGTCGGGGTTGAAGTTCGGATCGAAGACCGCCGGCGGGAACACGAACGGCCCGCCGTCGTGCAGCACCGACGCGTCCGGGTTGCCGAGATCCCAGGCGAGGCTGTCGAAGTCGCCGAACACGTGACAGCTCGCGCACGACGTGTCTCCGTGGCTCGAGCCGAACGAGGCGTCGTAGAGGAAGCGGCGGCCCTGGACGATGCTGGGCGGCTCGGGGGTGGGCATCGCGACGTGCGCCGTTTCGGTGCGACTCCGGGTGTCGATGATCGAGATCGCGTTGTCGAACCGGGTCAGCACGTAGAGCCGATGCTCGTGGTCGTCGAGCACGAGCCCGGTCGGTCCTCCGCCTGTCACGTGGATCTGGTTCGCCGTGCTCGGGATGAAGCTGTCGTGCTCGAGCTCGGACGTCTGGTAGACCCCGACCTTGCTCGACCCGAGGGCGGCCACGTACAACGTCGAGCCATCGCCCGTGATGGCCATCCCGACCGGCTGCGCCAGGCTCCTGGCGTTCTCGGGGTTGGGAATCGGGCTGCAGCAAACATTGTAGTTGATATGCTTGTTGAGGTGTCTCGGAGCGACGCTCCCGGCGGGGCCGAGCACGGTGATCCGGCTCTCGTGCGTGTGCCCCCGCAAGGTCCTGCCGGCGAAGGTCCCGGGGCCTTCGAACCGCGTGTCGTTGCGGGCCTCGGTGTTCGACACGTAGACATGCCCGCTCACAGGGTTCACGATCATGTTGAACAGGATGGTCCCCACGCCGGCGTAGAACCCGGCGGAGCCGGCGAGCTGCACGGGCGGGTCGGCCATGGCGTCGATCACGAAGACATCCTTGTCGGGCAGGCTGAGCTTCACCTTGTCGTCCCACACCCGTCCGCTCTCGTCGACCCAGTGCGCGCCGTTGAACTTGACGATCAGCCCCGTGATCGGCTGCGGGATGCCCTCGAAGTTGGTCGTCGGCGACAGCACGGGAAACACCTCGCCCGGGTCGAGCAGGATCTTGTGGTTGATCGACGTGGTGCGGTTGCCCGAGTGGAAGGCGGCCGTGTAGACCCGAGAGCCATCCGGTGTCACGGCGAGCGCGCGGGGCGTGTCGCTGAACAGCGTGAGGATCGCGATCGGATCGCCCCCGAGCGAGCTGCCCAGGTGGTTGGCGTCGAACACCCAGACGTCGTGGCGGCCGACCCCGGGGGTCGAAAGCTGGGGATCGAACGGGATGTTCTGGCCGCGGTGCGCGGTGGTGATGAACGCGCGGCGGTGGCCTGGGCCTCCGAACACGATATCGCGCGGCTCGTCGCCGACGAGCAGGGTGCGCACGACGCGGCCCTCGCGTCGATCCGGGCCGAGCGCGATGATGCTGACGCTGTCCGACAGGTGGTTGACCACCCAGATCTCGTGATCGCCGGGCGCCGCGATCGCGACCGGCTCGAGGCCGACCGGGATCGACGTGCGATGCACCAGGCCGTGGTCCTTGACCTCGAAGACCTCGACGCGGTGATCCGGTGTGTTGACCGCGAACAGGCGCTTCCCGTCCGGGGACAGCGCGAGCGGCCGCACCTGGCCACTCTCGAACAGCGTGTATGCAGAAGTGGCCTGTCCGGACGAGCGATGTCCGGGTGCGACGACCGGGTCTGTCAACTCGCTGGAAACAGTACGGTCCTCGGGAACGCAAGAGAGCATTGCCGTGACAGACAGGACGACGGCGACGAGCGACATCGTCGAGCTGCGGTACGCGTGGTGTGAATCCATACGATCCTTCCCCCTTCTTTGCGTAGTTGTACATCTCACCACAGCCTGTGCCGAACGTTAGGCGTGGAACGAGAAGTCCTCACGTTGCATCAAAGCACATTTGCTCGCCATCAAGAGCCAATTTTGAAGCTGACGTACGAACACTGCTCTCGGACCGGCTCCCGAGTAGATGCACAATACCTTATCCGCTCAGGCTGTAGAAATGTAGGAAGCGGACGGATCGTGGGCCTTCTATGCGAGGAGGTCTGGACTCCTCCCACCCGGGCACGTTCGGTTCGCGGCCCATCGAGGTGACGACGCCACCCGTTCTCGCGCGGCGTCGTGGGGAATCCTCCGCCTACGCGAAGCCGGGTGGGCGCTCGGCCGCGACGCCGAGCGCCTTCTCGAGCGCGATGCCGGCGCGGCCGAGCGTGCCCTCGTCGAACAGCTTGCCGATCAGCGTCACGCCGTGCGGCACGCGGCGCGGCGGCGAGAACTTCGGCATCGGGTGCGCGGGATCGGGCGCCCAGTCGCTGCGGGCCTCGCCGACCTCGACGAATCCGGCGCGCAGGGTCAGCGACGGATGGCCGGTGGCGTTGGTGATCGTCAGCATCTCGTCGCGCAGCGACGGCACGAGCAGCACGTCGACGGTGCTGAACACGCGCGCCATCTCCTCGGCGACCTTGCGCCGCAGCCGGTCGGCCTGGACGTAGTCGACCGCGGACAGCAGGCGCGACTGACGGAACGTGTTCGGCCACGCGTCGGGCACCTGCATCTTGAGCTGGTCGAGGCCGTGGCTCAGCGTGAGCTCCTCGAACGACGCGGCGGCCTCGGCGAACAGGATCACCTGGATCGAGCTGTACGGCCAGTCCGGGAGCTGGACCTCGACCGGCTGAGCGCCGAGCTTCTTCAGGGTGTCGAGCGCCGCGCGGTCGACCTCGGTCGCCGGGGCCTCGCCCATCCAGCGCGGGAAGAACCCGACCTTGAGGCCCTTGATCCCGGCGGTGGCGTCGAACTCGAGCTTGCTGGGCACGCTGGACACGTCGCCCGGGTCGGGTCCGCTCAGCGCCGCCAGCGCCAGGAAGGTGTCCTCGACGGTGCGCGCCATCGGCCCGAGCTTGTCGAGCGACCAGCACAGGGTCATGGCGCCGGTCCGCGCGACGCGTCCGAAGGTCGGACGCAGGCCGGTGACGCCGCACCGCATCGCCGGCGCGATGATGCTGCCGCCGGTCTCGCTGCCGAGCGCGAAGCCGACGCAGCCGGCCGCGGTCGCCGCGCCCGGCCCGGCGCTCGAGCCCGATGCACCCTCTTCGGGCAGCCACGGGTTGTTGGTCTGCCCGCCGAACCAGATGTCGTTGAGCGCGAGTGCACCGAGGCTGAGCTTGGCGACCAGCACGGCGCCGGCCTGGTGCAGCCGCGCCACGGTCACCGCGTCGGTCTTCGGCACCCGGTTCTCGAGCGGCTCGGCGCCCCACGTCGTCGGGATGCCGGCGGTGTCGACCAGGTCCTTGGCGCCCCACGGGATGCCGTGCAGCGGGCCGCGGTACTTGCCGGCGGCGATCTCGGCGTCGGCCCGCCTGGCCTGCGCGAGCGCGAGGTCGCGGGTCAGCGTGATGACGGCGTTGATCTTGGGCTGGAACCGCTCGAGCCGCTCGAGGTAGATCCGGGTCAGCCGCTCGGAGGTGATCTGCCGGCTCTCGATCCAGCGCGCCTGCTGGGTCACCGGCGCGAACGCGATGTCGTCGTCCTTGCCGGGCAGCTTGCCCGGCGACCCGGGGCTGCGCACGAAGCGGTTGCGGGCCGGCCCGACGGCGAGCCCGGGCAGAGCGGGGTTCCAGTGGCTCGCCGGCGACACCGTCGGGTCGAGCGCGACCTTGCGCGGCCCGGTCCGGCGCTCGTACAGCGGCGCCATCGACACCCGCCAGTTGCCGGCGGCCTGGGCGCGCTCGGCCGGGGTGTAGCTTACCTGCATCAGCTTCTCGGCCTCGGCGATCGTGCCGGCGGTGATCGGCGGACCGACGGCCGGGCCGGTGCCGAACGCCGGCGGCTGCCCGGCGGGCGGCGCGGCCGGCGGAGACGACCCCGTGGACTTCGGCGTGTCGGCCCGCGCGACGCGACCGACCGCAGCGGCCCCGAGCAGGCCGAGGACCGGACCCTTCAAGAACTGTCTGCGTGAGCTGGGCATGGCCGGCACGGTACTCGAAACCGGGCGCGTTGTGCCGGGCCGGCCGGGAGCGGAGCCCCCGGCGCGGCGGCCACGCCGACATCCGTGTCGGACTGTGCGCCGGACCCGCCGCGAACCGGCCGGGCGGGGCCGTGAGCGCGGCAACACCTGGATGCCCGCGCGACGCGACGCGCGGTCGCCAGGGGTGAATTTCGCGGCTTGCCGCGAAAGAGGGGACGGGAAAGTCCCCTGGAGATCGATATGCTGCGCGGACCTTGATGACGACGCCCTCGACCCCGCACGCGGCGAGCCTCGACGCAGTGCGTTCTCTGTTCCCCGCCCTGCAGCGCCGCCACAACGGCGCGCCGGTCGCCTACTTCGACGGCCCGGGCGGGACGCAGGTGCCGCAGTCGGTCGCGGACGCGGTGAGCGACTACCTGCTTCACCACAACGCCAACACCCACTGGGCGTACCCGACCAGCATCGAGACCGATGCCGCGCTCGCGGCCGCGCGCGACGCGCTCGCGGACTTTCTGGGCGGCCATCCCGACGAGGTCGCGTTCGGCGCGAACATGACGACGCTCACCTTCCACCTCGCGCGCGCGCTCGGCCGGCGGTGGTCCAGCGGCGAGCTCGTCGTCACCGAGCTCGATCACCACGCCAACAGCGATCCGTGGCGCGACCTGGCGCGCGAGCGCGGGCTGACCGTGCGGTCGGTGCGGTTCGACGCCGAGACCGGCCAGCTCGACCTCGCCGAGCTCGCGGCGGCGGTCGGGCCGCGCACCCGGCTGGTCGCGATCGGCGCGGCGTCGAACGCGCTCGGCACGATCAACGACGTCCGCCGCATCGCGGATCTCGCTCACGCGGCCGGCGCGCTGGTGTTCGTCGACGCCGTGCACCACGCGCCGCACGCGCTGGTCGACGTCACCGCGCTCGGCGCCGACTTCCTCGCGTGCTCGGCCTACAAGTTCTACGGGCCGCACATCGGCGTGCTGTGGGGGCGGCGATCGCTGATCGACGAGCTCGACCTGCCGCGGCTCGCCCCGGCGCCGCAGCAGTCTCCCGAGCGCCAGGAGACCGGGACCCAGAACCACGAGGGCATGGTCGGCGCCGCGGCGGCGGTCGACTTCCTGGCGTCGCTCGCCGGCGGGCCGACCCGGCGCGCCCGGCTCGAGGCGGCGTTCGCGGCGCTCCACGCGCGCGGCCAGGCGCTGGTCGAGCGGCTGTGGTCCGGCCTGCGCGCGCTGCCCGGCGTCACCGTGTACGGCCCGCCGCCCGGCCGGCCGCGGACACCGACGGTCGCGTTCACCGTGCGCGGCACGGGGCCGGAGGCCGTCGCGCGCGCGCTCGCCGAGCGAGCCGTGTTCGTGTCGCACGGCGACTTCTACGCCCAGACCGTGGTCGCCCGGCTCGGCCACGCCGAGCACGGTGTCGTGCGCGCGGGCTGCGCCTGTTACACGACCGCCGACGAGGTCGATCGCCTGATCGCCGGCGTCGCCGCGCTGGCCGGCTAACCGCGCTTCTTGGCCTCGAGCTCGGCCTGGTAGCGCGCGGTCGATGCCGCGACCGCCTTGAGGTTGTCCTGGGCGAGTACCTCGCGCTTCTCGCGGGCGCGGCTCCGGGCGTCGGTGGTCGCCTGGAACTGGCCCTGGAAGTGCGGCGCGACGTGGCGGGCGAACAGCTCGTAGCTGCGATGCCGCGCCGCCGGGGCCGCCCAGTCGTGCGCGAGGTGCAGGAAGCAGCCGAACCCGCCACTGGACTGCGCCTCGAGGCGCCGGATCTGGGCGATCGCGTCGTCCGGCGTGCCGATCGCGCCGAGCCCGGTCTGGTTGATCAGGTCGGCGCACTGGCGCGCCGAGGTGCCGTCGCCGACCGCCATCTGGGGGAACGCCGCCGTGTGCTGGAAGTAGTCGAACCACTGGAGGATGCCGTGCTCGACGTCCTGGTAGGCCTGCTCGCGGGTCTCGGCGAGGTGCATCGCGCCGACCAGCCGCCACGCGTTGCGGTCGACGGCGACGCCGTAGTGGGCCGCGCGCTCCTGCATGATGTTCCAGTGCAGCCCGAGCACGTCGAACCCCGCGGCCGTGGTGGCGCCGATCGACAGCAGGCCGTGACCGTAGCGGCCGGCGAGCCGCGCGCCGGACGGCGAGGCGACCGCGGCGATCGCGATCTCGGGGTGCGGATGGCTGTACGGCCGGAGGTGGAGCCGGGCGTTGCGCAGCGTCCAGCGGCTGTTCTCGAACGTGATCGGCTCGTCGCTGCGCATCAGCCGCGTGATGAGGTCGACCGCGTCCTCCATGAGCTCGCGGGTCTGCGGCATGTCGAGGCCGATCATCGCGGCGTCGGTCGGCAGCGCGCCGGGGCCCAGGCCCAGCATGAACCGGCCCTTGGTCATGTGATCGAGCTGGACCGCGCGCTCGGCGACCCACAGCGGGTGGTGATAGCTCGCGCTGATCACGCCGGTGCCCAGCTTGATCCGCCGGGTGCGCTCGGCTGCGGCGGCGATGAAGATCTCCGGCGACGCGATGATCTCGCTGCCCGCGGAGTGGTGCTCGCCGATCCACGCCTCCTCGTAGCCCAGCCGGTCGAGGTGCTCGATCAGCTGGAGATCGCCGTCGAGCAGGACGGTTGGGTTGACCCCGGCGGGGTGGAATGGAGCCATGAAGATTCCAAAGCGCATACGCGACATCCGCATTGCCTCCCTTTGACTTACAGGTTGGTGCACGACCCGGAGTACCCCGCGCAGCATGCCGTGCCGGTGCAGGCCGAGCTCAGCATGGTATTCATGATCGCTCCGGTGCTGGAGAACGATGACAGGTGATCGACGTTGACGTCGAGCTGGGCCTCGAGCTGGGTGGACGCATTGAACTGGCACTGGACGCCGCCGACGATCGCGTCGGAGCTGCCGCCCGAGATGGTGAAGAACCGCACCGCGGTCCGCCGCGCGGGCTCGTTGCGGAAGCCGACCGAGCTGCTGGTGCCGGTCCGCGGGTTCGACGCGGCGGCGGCGCCGTCCGGCCAGAACCCGAAGGTGTTGGAGTCGAACACGTTCTGGCTGCCGCAGGTCGGGAAGGCCGGGTTGGCGAAGCCGACCGACAGGCAGCTCGACAGCCCGCGGAGGCCGCCCGCGACGTTGACGAAGGTATCGATGCTGCCCCACAGGTTGCCGAAGGTGATGCCATGCAGCGCGACGGTCACGCCCATCGAGTGCGCGAGGATGTCGACCTTCGACTTGCCGGTGTAGGCCTTCACCGCGGTGATGAAGTCCCGGATCATCGCCGCCTTGGTGGCGGTGTGGAAGTTGAGCTGTTGATTGGCCTGCTCGGTCGGGTTGAGCCAGGTGATGCCGAACAGCTCGCAGTCGTTGTAACCCGCGGCCTTCAGCGTGGCGTACACCGTCGGCGCGCCATTGCTCGTCGGCCTGGCGAAGAACGTCGCGTTGACGCTGTTGCCGTGGACGAAGATCACCGGGGTCCGGCTCGCCGTGCAGTTGCCGCCGCCGAACCCACCGTCGGGTGCGTTCGACGGATGGAAGCCGCCGGCGAACTGGTTGGCCGCGCCGTTGTAGACCACGCCCTGGAGGGTGGATTCCAGATCACCGGGGTCGCCGGGCCCCCCCTGCGCACATCCGGCACCGGCCAGGACGAGGATCCAGGACAGCCGCCGTGTCATGAATGGTGTCATCATCTCGCTCCTTCGTGATTGTCCGTGCCCCGATCGGGGCCCGGATCTCTGGCACGGCGCAGGCCACGCGAAGCTATCACCAAGTCATGGACAGTCGTGGGCGGTGCGCGTCGCTTGTGACGCGGCCTGGCACGATCGCGAGCGTCGGCCGTGACGCAGCGGGCGCGCGACCGATCGCGTCATGGGGCAGGACGGGGCGGATCGTCGTAGGGCGCGAACTCCGCGGTCGAGGTCCGGCGGGCGTTGAGCCGCGCGAGCTCCTCGGGAGTGTAGGCGTCGTCGCCGCGCAGGCGCCGCCGCCGCACCGTCCCGACGCCCGCAGAGCCATGCGTCGCGCGATCGGCACGTGTGTCCGGGAGCCGGACCGGCGGCGCACGGCTCGACGGATCCGGCCGACGGTGCGCGATCGCGGCGGCGCGCGTGTAGTGGATTCCCCGGCACATGCGCAATCGTCCATGGTCCAGCCGGTGACCAGGGTGACCGCGGCATGTCGGGCCGCGTCCCGACGGCGGGCGCCGTCGCACAGCGCCGATTTGCCGGCCCTGCCAGCGCGGTTATCCGCCGTGCCCCGGGCGGCCTGTGATCTGCGATGCACGGCGCTGCGCCGCCGGTGTGTCCTCGATCGCTCGGCACGCGGGGTGCTCAGGACCGTTTGCATCGTCACCGGCATCGGGACCTGCCATCGGGCACCACGAAGGAGCACAGCAGTGAGCGTCATCCAGGCATTTCGTCGCACGTCGGTTCCTGCACAGCTCGCGGGCAGCGATTCCATCGAACACCAGCTCGCCGCGCTGCACGCGCTGCAGCTGGAGCATCCGTTCTGGAACTGTCGGCTGCTCACCGCGTTTGCGCAGGGCGCGCTGTCGCGGGACGACGTCCGTTACGTGTTCTCGCAGTACCACCTGTACTCCTCGAGCTTCACGCGGTTCATCGCCGCGGTGATGGCCGGCTCGGAGAACGACCTGCACCGCGCCCAGCTGGCGCAGAACCTGTGGGAGGAGGGCGGCGGCTGCGAGCCGTCGCGCCGCCATGCCCAGATCTTCCGCAACTTCCTGAGCAACTCGCTCGGCATCGACGACGTCACGCGGATCGTCTACGCGCCGTACACCCGGTACTTCGTGCGCGAGTACCTGGCCCAGTGCCAGCGCGCCGAGCCCGTGTGGGGCACCGCGTTCCTGTCGCTCGGCACCGAGGGCATCGTGTCGCGGATGTACGAGATCATCCGCACCGGCCTGATCCTCGCCGGGATCCCCGCCGGCGAGCTCGAGTTCTTCGACATCCACATCGCGTGCGACGACGAGCACGCCGTCACCCTGGAGAACATGATGATGTCGTACGCCGGCCAGCCGGGCTGGTTCGACGCGTGCCTGGGCGCGATGCGGCGCGCGCTCGACCTGCGAATGGAGTTCTTCGAGGCGATCTTCGAGGACCTCCAGCGGATGCGGGTCGACCCGATCGTGCTGCGCATGCAGAATCGCGAGTCGCTGGCGCACGGGCTCGATGACAGCGAGCTGTGTCACCGGACCGGCGGCACGACGATCGCGATGTACGACAACGAGGTCGCCAGGCTCAACATCAAGTTCACCGTCGAGCGCCTGCCGCTCGCCGCCGAGGTGCTCGATCCCCGCATGGTGCGGATCCCGCCCGGCAAGTACAACGAGAAGCACAAGCACGCGCACGAGACCCTGATCCACATCCTCGAGGGCACCGGGCAGGTCCTGATCGACGACCGCGTGCTGGCGGTGTCCGCCGGCGACTCCGTCCTGGTCCCGCGCTGGGCGATGCACCAGACCCAGAACCTCGGCGACACCGAGATGCGGTTCCTCGCGGTCACCGACTTCCGGCTCAGCCAGCGCGCGTTCGTCGGCGACGCGACCGACTACCGGATGAACACCGACATCGACGGCAAGCCCCGGCACTGAGCGACCGGTCCGGCGCCGCGCCAGGGGGTGTCCCTATTCAGGGCCACCCCCTAGTCATTATCTTCCGTCCGTTCCTCGCTGCGCTGTTCCACCGAGACGCGCCTCTGGCGCGCCGCGTCGGGCTCCGCTCGGCCCGGACGAGCCCAGCGTCGCGACGAACCGGCCGTGGCCGGCGGGGGCGGCGAGCGTCCGCCGCTCCGCGCCCGGCCAGGTCACCCGGTC
>JBGQCL010000106.1:0-27572 GCA_041495365.1 Kofleriaceae bacterium
CGCGACGCGACGCGCGGAGGGGTGAATGGACCGGCTTTGCCGGGCCAGAGGGGACGGGAAAGTCCCCTGTCGATCGACCGACGCGACGCGACGCGCGGAGGGGTGAATGGACCGGCTCTGCCGGTCCTGAGGGGGCGGGAAAGCCCCCTCGTGATCGACGGTGCCGCATTCTGGATGGTCGGCGAGTTCTGGGGCCACGGCCCGGAGCGCGGCCCGCTGCACGACGCCGGGTTCGACGCGATGATCAACTTCGAGTTCCAGGACCAGGTGAAGGGGATGATCGGCAAGCCGGACGCGCCGGAGAGAATCGATGCGCTGTTCGCGCGCTACGCCGCGCTGCAGCACGGCAAGCCGGTCCAGATGCTCAATTACCTGTCATCGCACGACACCGAGCTGTTCGATCGCAGCCACCTGATCGAGGCCGGCACGGCGCTGCTGCTCGCCCCCGGCGCGGCGCAGGTGTACTACGGCGACGAGACCGCCCGGCCGCCCGGCCTTGCGCCGAGCAGCGATCCACAGCAGGCGACGCGCTCGGACATGAACTGGGACCACGTCGACGAGGCCGTGCTGCGCCACTGGCGCGCGCTCGGCGCCTTCCGGGCGCGCCACGTCGCGATCGCGCATGGCGTCCATGCTCGGCTGGCGGCGAGCCCGTACGTGTTCAGCCGGGTCGATGGGCCCGGGGCGAACGACGACCGCGTGGTCGTCGCGCTCGACGCACCGGCGGGAGCGTCGATCCCGGTCGCGCCGGTGTTCGCCGACGGCACGGCGCTGCGCGACGGCTACACCGGCGCCCGCTACGTGGTGCGCGGCGGCGCGGTCGTGATCGCCGGCGCCGGCCGCGCGGTGCTGCTCGAGCGGATCGCCGCGCGCTGACGCCGGGGCCGCCGACTATCCATCGTCGCGGTCGTCGTCGCGGTCGCGGTCGCGATCACCGTCGCCGGCCACGACCACCACCGCGGTGCGCGGCGGCACGATGAATGCGCCGGTCGCGCGGTCGTAGCGGGCCGCGAGCGCCGGCCGGTGGTCGGCGGCGTCGAACCGCGCCTGCACCCTGGTTCTGGACCAGGCTCTGGCCGCCGCCGAACGGGCCGCCGCCGCGGAGGAAGTCGCGCGCGCGGTCGCTGAACGTGCCGAGGCCCGAGCCGTTGAGCGACCGCTGGGAGGCCTGGACGAACCGGGCGTCGTTACCGACCGCGCCGAAGTTCCAGCCCTCGCCGAGCATGAACACGCGGCGGCCGGTGGCGGCGTCGACCCGGGCCCGCAGCTGCTCGATCACGGCCCGCGGGTGGAAGCTCATCAGGTCGAACCGGAACGAGTCGATCTTGTACTGGGTGGCCCAGGTGACCATGGACGGGGATCACCCAGGGTCACGCCGGCGCCGACGAACTTGAACCGCTGCGCGATCGCCGCGGGCAGCGGATCGGTCGACACGGTGAGGGCCAGCGCGCCGTCCGCGCCGATGTCATGGATGTTCTTTCGACAGGGCGGTTGGGTGGCGACGTCTGCGAGCAACGCGCCACCAGCGTGGGTGAGCTCTGCGCAAGGACAAGGCGGGCAGGTGCAGTGCCGCGCGACGCGACGCGCCCGGTCAATCCATCACAGCGCCTTGAGCACGACGATCGACCACGGATGCGCGTCGTAGGTCCCGGTGATCGTCGCCGCGGTGGCGTCGGTCCAGAAGTTGTCGTTGGACTCGGCCCAGGCGGCCGTGTCGATGATCCGCGCCCAGCGCTTGCCGGCCGGCGGGGACGGCGGCGTGAACGTCACGGTGCCGGTCCAGTTGTTGACGTACAGGAGGTAATCGGTATCGCCGACCGACGAGCCGCCGAGCTGGATCCGCACGGCGCGATCGGAGTGCGAGTCGAACCCGGACGAGCCGTCATTCCTGGTGAACGTGATCGGCATCGCGTAGTCGGCCTGGCGCAGCGCGCGCGACGACCGCCGCAGGTTGATCAGCTGGCGCGCGAACTGGAACAGCGCGTTCTTGCCGTCGGCGTGCCCGTCGGTGCCGAAGTTGTTGTGGTAGGCCTCGCCCGACACGCCGGTCGCGGTCAGGTGCGGGCTGTCGGTGGCGATCATCCCGTAGTTGTTCCAGGTGCCGGGCGCGTCGACGTTGTACGGGTTGTTGTTGCCGTTCTGGGTCCGGGCGAGCTCGTCGCCGGCGACCAGCATCGGCACGCCGCGGCTGAACATCTCCCAGGTCAGCAGGCTGCGGAACCGCTGGCGGCGCAGCGACGGATCCTGGCCCGAGTCCGAGCTGTCGTTGGAGTCGCTGCCGCCGTCCGACGGCCCGAACGGCCAGCTCCGGCTCGCGTTGGTCTTGGCGCCGTAGCTCACCAGGTCGGCGAGCGTGAAGCCGTCGTGCGCGACGATGAAGTTGACGGTCTTCTGCGCGCCGCCCTGGTCGTTGTAGTCGTTGGCGTCGCCGTAGAACACGTCGGCGTAGGTCGCGCCGTTCGAGCCGCCGAGGTCGCCGTTGAAGAACCGGCGGGTGGCGTCGCGGAACTTGCCGTTCCACTCGCCCCATCCGTTCGGGAACTGGCCGACACCGTACGCGCCGATGTCCCACGGCTCGGCGACGATGTCGAGGTTTCCAGCGCTCGCGAACGACGCGATGTCCTTGTAGAGCTGCGCGCCGGCGTTGAAGTTGTACGACGGCGCCGCGTCGCGGCCGAGCTCGCACGCGAGGTCGAACCGGAACCCGTCGACCCCCATCTGGTTGGCCCAGTACTTCAGGCTGTCGAGCACCAGCCGCCGGCCGACCGCGGTCGCGACGTTGACGTTGTTGCCGACGCCGGTGGTCTCGAAGTACGACGCGGGATCGCCGCCGGACAGCTCGTAGAAGTCGATGTTGTCGAAGCCCCGGAAGCTGACCAGCTGGGCATTCTGCTTGGTGCTGTCCGCGTTGCCGCCCTCGCCGGTGTGGTTGTAGACCACGTCGAGCCAGACCTCGATGCCGTGATCGTGGAACGCCTTGACCATGGTCTTGAACTCGGTGGTCGCGCCGCCCGGCGACCGGTCGCACGCGTAGTGGCGATCCGGCGCGAAGTAGCCGTCGGTCACGTAGCCCCAGTAGTTGCCGCCGGAGTGGTCGAGCGGGATCGTGTCGTTGTCCGACTCGTGCACCGGCAGCAGCTCGATCACGTTGACGCCGAGGCCCTGGAGGTACGGCGCCATCAGCCCCGCGGCCTGGTACGTGCCGCGGCAGCTCGAGATGTTGGTCACCCCGGAGAACCCCGGGATCCCGGCGAGCAGCGTGGTGAGGTTCATCGCCGAGGCGTGCGCGGTCAGCCCGCGGACGTGGGTCTCGTACACCACCGAGTCGCGCGCGGCGATCGCCGGCTTCGTCCCCGTGCTCGTCGTGCTGGCGAGCGCGACCGACTTGGGCGCCCACGGCCCGGTGTCGAAGTTGCGGCGCGGCGCCCCGTGGTAGGTGTCGCCGCCGCTGCCGTAGATCCCGCCGTCGAGCCCGGCGGCGAGCAGCGCCGGCGACGTCTTGTCATGCGACAGCTCGCGCGCATACGGGTCCGCGAGCACCTTGTTCGGGTCGTAGCGGTTGCCGCCGGCGTCGACGTCGCTGACGAACCCCGCCGGCGAGCCCGGGGCCCAGCTCGCCGAGAACGTCCAGTTCGGTCCCCACGCGCGGAACGCGTACAGCGTCTTGCCCGGCACCGATGCGACCTGGGCGCGCCAGATCCCGTCGCTGCCTGTGGCCATCACGTAGTCGAACTCCGCGCTCGCGCCGGTCGCCGACGGGTAGATCTCGAGTAGCACGCGGGTGGCGTGCGCCGCGTAGACCCCGACCTCCAGGTTCGAGCCCTCGCCGGACACGAAGCTCGCGCCCTGCGGCCACGTCGCGATCGCCCAGCCGCCGGGGTTGACCGCCGAGAACTGCCCGCTCGCCGGGTGACCGATCTCGAGCTGCGCGTCCGTGCCGGTCGCCGCGGCGCAGCCGGCGAGCGCCGCCGCGAGGGCGATCAGGACAGCGAGGCGCGGGCGTGAGCACATGGAGTCCTCCGGGAGCGGGCGCATGGTGCGCCATCGTCATGCGAGACCATGGCCAGGCGCGGGGCGGGGCGCCGCGGTGGCCGATCTCGATTCAGCCAGATGGTACGACCACTTCGAGACGCGGCGCGACCGCCGCGGAACCATTCGGGCCGCGGGCGTGGCCGCCGTCGCGGCGGGGCGTTTGTCGACGTCTCGAGCCCCGCTCGCGGGGCGTCGCGCGGCGGGTGCGGCCCGCCGGCGCGGCGGCGTCGTTGCCTTTGTCGACGTGATTCCGGCAAGCCGCGTTGCCAGCGTCACGTCACAGCGGATGTGATTCTTGTGAGCCCAGATGCGGGGCGGGGCTGCTCCGCAGGCGCTGCCGGCGACCGGGCAGGCCGGCGCAGATGGTGCTCACTCACCGGGCCTGGCGCGAGGACCGTGGCCGAGCCCCACCGCCGAGCGCCTGTTCAGCCCAGCGGGACAGGTCGAGCATGATGCGGCTCAGCCGGACTCCGGACGGGGTCAGGCCGTAGCCGTCGTCGCCGAGCTTCACCACGCCGAGCGCACGCAACTCGCGCAGCCGCTCGTTCAGGCTGCTCGGCGACACGTCGTCGCACGCCTCGCGCAGCGCGCGGAACGTCAGGGAGCCGTGGCGCAGCTCCCACAGCACGCGCAGCGCCCAGCGCCGGCCGAGCCGGTCCAGCACCCGCATGATCGGGCGGCGGGACCTGCGCGGCCGCGGCATGGCGGCAGCGTATCGCGGCGCGGGCCGCGGCGCAATCCGCTACGAGATGCGTAGCACCGTCACGGCGACACCCATGGCGCGCCTGCTACGAGATCCGTAGCGCAGGTCGAGCTCATGCGCTACGATTTCCGTAGCATGACTCGGATCCCGCCGCGCCCGCCGCCCTACGAACCTGCAACCGCCGAAGACCTTGGCAAGCTGATGCCGCCCGGCGTGCCGCCGCTCCGGCTGTTCACGACGCTCGCCCACAACCCGCGCGTCCTGCGCCGGGTTCGCAAGGGCGGCCTGCTCGACCCCGGCTCGATCGCGCTGCGCGAGCGCGAGATCGTCATCCTGCGGACCTGCGCGCTGTGCGGCTCGGAGTACGAGTGGGGCGCCCACGTCCGGTTCTTCGCGGCCGCCGCAGGGCTGACCCCGGCGCAGATCGCGGCGACGGTCAGCGGCGATCCCGCGCCGTTCGCCGTGGCCGAGCGCCTGCTGCTCGCGCTGTGCGACGCGCTGCACCGCTCGGCGACCGTGCCCGACGAGCTGTGGCGGCCGCTCGCCGAGGCCTACCGGCCCGATCAGCTCGTCGAGTTGCTCGCGCTGGCCGGCCAGTACCACATGATCTCGTTCGTCACCAACGCCCTGGCGATCGAGCTCGAGCCCGACGCGCCGCGGTTCCCCGCCGGGTGACCGCGCGCGCCGGTGCTATACCGCGGCATGGCGCTCGATGACCTTCGCCACCGGCTGCTCGCCATCCCCGATCCGCAGCCGGCGCCCGGCCCGGCGATCGAGGCCGCGATCGCCAGGACCGTGCGCTACCTGGCCGCGGACGCCGCACAGCGCAGCCTCGACGCCGACGTCTACTGGCCGAAGTGGGACTCGCCGTGGTGGCACATGCTGCTGCTCTACGAGATCGGCGAGGCGCAGCGGATCCCCGAGCGCGCCGTCGCCCGGATGGTCGAGCGCCTCGACGCGTTCCCGCTCAAGATCTTCCCGATCCAGCCCGGCGAGCTGCCGCCCGGCGCGGACCCCCACCGCGACGTGATGTGCCACTGCGCGCTGGGCAGCATGTTCCAGGTCCTGGCGGCGGCGGGTCACGACGTCAGCCGCGCGCTGCCGTGGATCGCGCCGTGGTTCGCGCGCTACCAGATGGCCGACGGCGGGCTCAGCTGCGACGACGCGGCCTACCGGGTCACCGGCGAGTGCCCGAGCTCGATGGTCGGTACCGTCGCGCCGTTCGAGGCCATGCTGCTCGGGCGGCCGGACGCGTGGACCGCCGAGCACGCCGCGTTCGTCGAGCGGGCCGCCGGCTTCCTGATCGAGCGCCGGCTGATGCTCGGCTCGCACACCGCGCACAACACCGAGGAGCGCGATCGCGAGCCCGCGTGGCGGGCGCCGTGCTTCCCGCGGTTCTACTTCTACGACGTGCTGCGGGGGCTCGACGCCCTCGCGCGCTGGGCGGAGCTCACCGGCTGCGCGGTGCCGCTGCGCGCGATCGCAGGCGCCGTGGATCACCTGGTCGCGACCTGCGGCGACGGCGTGGTGCGGCGCGCGCGGCTGTCGTATGCCGGCGTCGGCACGTGGATGGCGTCGTCCGCGGGCTGGGTCCGCGTCGAGTCGGCGTTCGGGTTCCCGCTGCTCGACGCGACCAGCGCCGTCGGCGAACCGTGCCCGTACCTGACGCGGCAGTGGACCACCGCCCGGCGCGCCGTGCTCCGCCTGATCGATCAGGGCCGCGTCGCAGCCGACGCCTGATCGCGGTGGCAGGTGCACGCGACGCAGGCGTTGCATACGGCGGCTGATTGCAGACCGCTTGACCTACCCGACGGCTGGACTGTCGGTCAGGCAGCGACGGCGTCGCGATGACATGATCCGCAGCGCGGGTCATCAGACGTCCCTGTTCTCCATCAGGCCGCCCGAGGTTCTGCGAAGAGCCCTCGCCCGAGGATTCGCCGACGAAGCGTCGCCCGATGCCATCGCGCACCAGCAGCAGCCGCGCGGGCCCTGTCCGCCAGCGAGGCCGTGTCGCTGTTGCCTGCAAGCGGCTCGTGGGATCGCAGCGCTCGGGAAGTCGAGCTCGACACTTCAAGACCGATCCAGATTCATGTCTTTGAGCCGATACGTTTGTCGATGATTCGATACGAAATCAGATGTGCGGAATCAATTGACAGTCCACCTGCGGGCCGGCGCGGTCACCCGGCGCGCAGGATGACGCGGGTCAGCTCGGACGGCGCGGCGAACCGGACCGGCGGGCCCCAGTAGCCGGCGCCGCGGCTGACGTAGAGCTCGGTGGGGCCTGCGCGGTACCGGCCGGCGATCAGGCCGCCCTGCTGGATCGCGACCAGGTAGTGCCACGGCCAGACCTGGCCGCCGTGGGTGTGGCCCGAGAGCTGGAGGTCGACGCCGTGCGCGGCGGCGTCGTGGACCTGGCGCGGCTGGTGGGCGAGCAGCACGACCGCGCGCGCGGGGTCGCGGCCGGCGAGCGCCGCGCCGAGATCGGGGCCGTGGCCGCGGGCGTGCTGCGCCGCGCTGAAGTCGTCGATGCCGGCGAGGTCGAACGCCGCGCCGCCGCGCTCGATCGCGACCCGCTCGTTGCGCAGCACGCGGATGCCGAGCTCGCGCAGGTACGCGATCCAGGCGTCGGCGCCCGCGTAGTACTCGTGATTGCCGGTGACGAAGTAGACGCCGTGGCGCGCGCGCAGCGCGCCGAGCGGGGCGATGTCATCGCGCAGCTCGTCGACCGAGCCGTCGACCAGGTCGCCGGTCAGGGCGATCAGATCGGGCGCCAGCGCGTTGCTGCGGGCGACCAGGCTCGCCACCCAGCCGCGGTCGATCGTCGCGCCGACGTGGAGATCGGTGAGCTGGACGATCGTGAAGCCGTCGAACGGGTGCGGCAGGCGGGCGAGGCGGATCGGGACGTCGACGACCGGCGGCGGGCGGCGTGCCGCGGCGATGCCGGTGCCGACCTCGGCGATCGCGAGCGCGCTGACCGCGCCGCCGGTGATCCGGGCGAGCGCCTGGCGGCGATGTGGATCCATCGGTGCGGCGCGCGCGGCGCGGCGGGCGAGCCAGACGACCAGGCGGCCGGCGTCGACCGCGAGCAGCCCGACGAACACCAGCGCGAACCCGGCCCAGCCGAGGAAGCCGGGCCACGCGATCGGGCCGTCGAGCCGGGGGATGCCGCCGCCGCGGACGATGCCGCCGGCCACGATCGGGGTCACGCTCGCGCCGATCGCGACGATGGCGGCGATCCGCGGCGCGCCGCGCAGGCCGGTGTCGCGCACCAGGCGGCGCCACTCGTAGTACGCGATGCCGGCCATCAGGGCGGTCCGGACGAGCACGCCGATCCAGGACATCGCGCGCAGCATGCCTCGCCCGGAGCGGCGCGGCGAGCCGGCCGGACCGACGGGTGCGGTGGGGTGCGGTGCCGCAGCGCGGCGCGCCGGGGCGCGCGGCCGCAGCGGTCTCGCTGTAGAGTAGCGCCGATGAAGGCGCCGCTGCTGCTCGCCCTGGTCGTTCTGGTCCCCGCCGCCGCGCTCGCGCAGCCCACTCCGGGCACGCTGCTCGACGAGATCACCGCGGTGCACAGCCTCGAGGAGGTCGCGGTGTCGCCGGACGGCGCGCGGGTCGCGTGGGTCGAGAAGGTGACCGAGAAGGGGCGCGACACCGGGCGGTTCGCGGTGTTCGCCGCCCCGGTGGGCGACCGGCGGCCGCCGGTGCGGGTCGGCGAGGGCCGCCACATCGCGTGGTCGCACGACGGCAGCCGCCTGGCGTACGTCGACAAGCAGCTGTACGTCGCGGCGATCGGCGGCGCGGTCCGCAAGCTGACCCGGCTCACCGGCTACCTGACCACGCCGGCGTGGTCGCCCGACGATGCCCGGATCGCGATCCTGTTCGCCGAGAACGCGCCGGGCGGCGGCGGCCCGACCGAGCCCGAGCCGGTCGAGACCGGGGTGATCGGCGGCGAGCTCCACAACCAGCGGGTGACCCTGGTCGACGCGCGCTCCGGCGCGGTGCGCCAGGTGTCGCCCGCGGAGCTCTACGTCTACGAGTACGACTGGTCGCCCGACGGCAAGGCGTTCGCGCTGACCGCCGCGCCGGGGCCGGGCGACAACAATTGGTGGACCGCGCAGCTCTACACGATGCCGGCCGACACCGGCGCGGTGACCGCGATCCACAAGCCGGCGCTGCAGATCGCCCAGCCGCGGTGGTCGCCGGACGGCGCGGTGATCGGGTTCATCGGCGGGCTGATGAGCGACCAGGGCGCCACCGGCGGCGAGGTGTTCACCGTGCCGGCCGGCGGCGGTCCGGCGACCCACCGCACGCCGGAGCGGCGGTCGACGCCGAGCGCGTTCAGCTGGCTGTCGCCGTCGCGGATGCTGGTCGCCGAGTACGTCGGCGGCGCGAGCGCGCTCGGCACGCTCGATCTCGCGACCGGCGGGTTCGAGCGGCTGTGGCAGGGCGACGAGGCCGTGAGCGGCGGCCGGTTCGCCAACCATTCGGTGTCGCGCGACGGCAAGGTGATCGCCGCGATCCGCTCGGACTGGCAGCACCCGCCGGAGATCTGGGCCGGGCCGGTCGGGGCGTGGAAGCCGATCACGTCGCTCCACGCGAGCCGCCGCCCGCCGTGGGGCCCGGCCAGGAGCATCGCGTGGACCAGCGACGGCTTCTCGGTGCAGGGCTGGCTGGTGTACCCGCGCGACTTCGACCCCGCCCGGCGCTATCCGATGATCGTCTCGCCGCACGGCGGGCCGGCCTCGGTGACGGTGCCGCGCTGGCCGCGCCAGCTGTTCGACCCGGTGGTGTACTCGGCTCTCGGCTACTTCGTGCTGCTGCCCAACGTGCGGGGCAGCTACGGGCAGGGCGAGGCGTTCACGCGGGCCAACGTCAAGGACTTCGGCGGTGGCGATCTGCGCGACCTGCTCGCGGGCGTCGATGCGGCGCTCGAACAGGCGCCGATCGATCCGGATCGGCTTGGGCTCACCGGGTGGAGCTACGGCGGCTACATGACGATGTGGACGATCACCCAGACCCATCGGTTCAAGGCGGCGGTCGCCGGCGCCGGGATCGCGAACTGGCAGAGCTACTACGGGCAGAACGCGATCGATCAGTGGATGATCCCGTACTTCGGCGCGTCGGTGTACGACGATCCGGCGGTCTACGCAAAGAGCGCGCCGATCGGGTTCGTCAAGCGGGTGACCGCACCGACCTGATCATCGCCGGCGAGCGCGACGGCGAGTGCCCGCCGCCGCAGTCGTACGAGCTGTGGCACGCGCTCAGGACGCTCGGCGTCCCGACCGAGCTCGTGGTGTATGCCGGCGAGGGTCACATGTTCCGCGACACCGCGCACCGGCGCGATGTCCTGGAGCGCGCGGCGGCGTGGTTCGACAAGTACCTGCGGTGACCTCGGCGGCGCCGCCGCCGGTTGCGCGGCGGCGCGCCGATCGTGCAGACTGCGGCGCGCCCGGTCAGCGATCATTCCCGCGATCATTCCCGCGATCATTCCCGCGATCATTCCCGCGATCATTCCCGCGATCATTCCCGCGATCATTCCCGCGATCATTCCCAGGAGGACACATGCGTACGAGGACAACCATTTTTGCGGCCCTGGCAGCGGCCGTCGTCCTGCTCGCGGTGAACGCCCGCGCCGACAAGGACAAGGCCGGCTTCGTCCGCATCACCCCCGACGAGGTCAAGTGGATGGACCGGCCGGGCTACGACGGCATCAAGTTCGCGGTGATCTCGGGCGACCCGAGCAAGCCCGGGCTCTATGTGATCCGCGCCAAGTTCTCGCCCGGGGCGATGACCCGGCCGCACTGGCATCCGGAGGAGCGCCTCGTCACGGTGCTGCAGGGCACCTGGTATGCCGGCGAGGGCGACGCGTTCGATCCCGACAAGACGGTGCCGCTCAAGGCCGGCAGCTTCATGCTGCACCCCGCGAAGGCGCACCACTTCGACGGCGCCAAGGACGAGGAGGTCATCGTGCAGATCGTCGGCATCGGCCCGAGCGCGACCAACCTGGTCGATCCCAAGCAGGGCAACACCGGCCGGTCGAAGAAGCCGTAGCGCCGCGCATCCCATGCACGTCGAACCATTCCAGGTCGCGATCCCCCAGGCCGATCTCGACGACCTTCGCGCTCGCCTGGAGCGCACCCGGTGGTCGCCGGAGTACGCCAACGCCGACTGGCGCTACGGGGCCCGCGGCGACTACCTGCGCGAGCTCGTCGGGTACTGGCTGACCGGCTTCGACTGGCGCGCCCAGGAGCGCGCGATCAACGCGGTCGCGCAGTTCCGCACGTCGATCGACGGCATCCCGATCCACTTCGTCCACGTGCGCGGCACGGGGCCCCGCCCGATCCCGCTGCTGCTCGGCCATGGCTGGCCGTGGACGTTCTGGGACCTGAAGAAGGTCATCGGTCCGCTGTCCGATCCGGCCGCGCACGGCGGCGATCCCGGCGACGCGTTCGACGTCGTCGTGCCGTCGCTGCCGGGCTACGCGTTCTCGACCCCGCTGACCGTTCCGGGCATCAACTTCTGGCGCACCGCCGACCTGTGGGTGCAGCTCATGGAGCGGCTCGGGTACCCGCGGTTCGCGGCCCAGGGCGGAGACTGGGGCGCGCTGGTCGCCGCCCAGCTCGGCCACAAGCACGCGGATCGGCTGATCGGCGTCCACCTCCACTTCTGCACGCCGCTCACCGCATTCGCGGGCCGGCCGCTCGACGCCGGCGAGTACGGCGACGAGACCCAGCTGTTCGAGCACAACACGCGGTTCCTCCGCGACGAGCGCGGCTACGCGAGCATCCAGAGCACCCGGCCGCAGACCCTCGCGCACGCGCTCGACGACTCGCCGGTCGGGCTGTGCGCCTGGCTGGTCGAGAAGCGGCGGAGCTGGAGCGATTGCGGCGGCGACGTCGAGCGCGTGTTCACCCGGGACGAGCTGCTCACCACGGTCTGCCTGTACTGGCTGACCCACAGCTTCGGCAGCTCGGCGCGGTTCTACTACGAGACCGCTCATCACCCGTGGCGGCCGTCGCACGACCGCCAGCCGGTCGTCGAGGCGCCGACCGGGGTGGCGCGGTTCCCGCGCGACGTGCTCGTGATGCCGCGGCGCTGGATCGAGCGCTACCACAACCTCCAGCGCTACACCGAGATGCCGCGCGGCGGCCACTTCGCGCCGATGGAGGAGCCGGCGCTGCTGGTCGACGAGCTCCGCAGCTTCTTCCGCCCGCTGCGCGGCTGATCGCACGGCCGGGCGCGTTGCATGCGGCGCTCGCGCGTGGTCGCCGGCGGCCTATCCGGGTCACCGGTCATTCCGCGTCAATGGTAGATTGCAGGCGAGGTGATCGGATGGACAGGGCGAGCAGCCTGGCGCTGCGCGCATGCATGATCGACGGCTTCGGGCCGTTCGAGGAAGCGGACTCACAGGTCGAGATCTCGTAGATCGTGAGGATGAGCCGTTCGTCCGGTGATTCGTCGCGATGGACAGCGAGGAGGCTGATGCGCAGACCGTCGCGTTCGGCGAAACTCGGCAGATGGGCGAGCGCCTGCAGGCTGTGAGGGCCGCGGGCATCGAGCTCTGATCGGAGTCCGGGCCCTGGCGGTTCCGTCGTCCGGGTAGACTGTGGTCACCGCACATGCCCGGATGCAGCTCTCTCCAGTCGTGTCTGGGCGTTGCGCTGGCGGTGCTCGCGGCATGCCGCGGCGAGCCTGCGTCGTCCCGGCCGCGCGCCAGGGCCGGATCCGCGGCCGCCGCGGCGCACGCGGGTCCGGCGGCGGCCGACGATGCGCTCGTCGGGTTGTGGCAGGCCAGGCGCCGGTTCGGCCCCGACGCGCGCGGTCCGGTGATGCTGCGGCGAGGCCCGGCAGGCTGGACTGCGGACTTCCTGGGCGCGGTGCATCCCGTCCGCTCGGATCGCGACGGGCTGGCGTTCGAGTTGCCCGGTGACGCCGGGGCGTTCCGCGGCCGGCTCGCCGCGGCCGGTCGCCGGATCACCGGGCACTGGACACCGCCGCCGTCGGTCATCCACGGCGCCCGGTTCGCCGTGCCGGTGGTGCTCGAGGCCGACGGCGCCGATCGCTGGCGCGGCGAGATCGCGCCGCTCGACGACACCTTCACGCTGTACCTGAGGGTGCAGCGGCGGCCCGACGGCTCGCTCGGCGCGTTCCTGCGCAACCCCGAGCGCAACATCGGAGCGCGCTACGACGTGGATCGCCTCGAGCGCGACGGCAGCGTGATCCGGCTCGTCGGGAGGACCGCTGACGGCGCGGGCGGGACCACGCTGCTGAGCGGCCGCTACGACGCCGGCGCGGACAGCCTGGCGATCGCGATCCCCGCGCGCGGCGGCAACTACGAGTTCCGTCGTGATGGCGATCGCAGCGAGTTCTATCCGCGGGGCAAGCATCCCGAGCACTACGTCTATCAGCCGCCGCCGGCGCTCGACGACGGCTGGCCGACGGGGACGCTCGACGAGGTCGGGATCAGCCGCGCGGGGATCGAGGCGTTCATCCAGACGGTCGCCGACATGCCGATCGATTCGGCGCACGCGCCGCAGATCGAAGGAGTGCTGATCGCGCGGCACGGCAAGCTCGTGCTCGAGGAGTACTTTCACGGCGAGCGCCGCGACCGGCTGCACGACACGCGCTCGGCGGCCAAGAGCCTGACCGCGACCCTCATCGGGGCCGCGATCCGGGCCGGCGCGCCGCTCGCGCTGTCCACGCCGGTGTACCGGACGATGGTCGGCCAGGCGCCGGGCGCGGATCCGCGCACGCAGGCGATGACGCTCGAGCACCTGCTGATGATGCGCTCGGGCTTGTCCTGCGATGACGGCGATCCGACCGCGCCCGGGAACGAGGACACGCTCCAGAGCCAGACCGACGATCCGGACTACTACCGCTATTCGCTGAAGGTGCCGATGGTGACGGCGCCCGACCAGCGCTCGGTGTACTGCAGCATGAGCCCCAACCTCGCGCTCGGGATCGTCGGTCGCGCGACCGGAGAGTCCGGACTCGACACGTTCGATCGTCTGGTCGGTGGGCCGCTCGGGATCACGCGCTACGCGTGGCCGCTCGATCCCGCGGGACACGCGTACGGTGGCGGCGGCGTGCGGGCGCTGCCGCGCGACTTCATGAAGCTCGGCCAGCTCATGCTCGACGGCGGCACCTGGCACGGACACCGCGTGCTCGACCGCGAGTTCGTCGCGCGCGCGTCGGCGCCGCTGCACGATCTCAACGGCATCCAGTACGGATACCTGTGGTGGAACATCGAGTACCCGTACAAGGATCGAACGCTGCGCGCGTTCTTCGCCGCCGGCAATGGCGGTCAGGCGGTGATGGTGGTCCCGGCGCTCGACCTGGTGATCGCGATCTACGCCGGGAACTACTCGGATCCGCCGACCGCGATCCACGTGCAGCAGGACCTCGCGCCCAGCTACCTGCTGCCGGCGGTGCGCGAGCCGGGTGATGACCCGCGCGCCGCCGTGACGCCGCGCGCGTTCCACTCGCCATATGGCCGGCGCGCCGCGCCCGCACGGTAGGCGCAGCGAGCGCCGGCATGCACACCGCGCGTCAGCTCGTGCGGAACCGGAACGCGATCAGCTGCGCGCCGGCGCCGGTCGCCACGTAGCACGCCGCGAGCGGCGCGACCGGCGGCAGCTCGATCGCCTCGAAGCCGTCGGCCGCGGCGAGCAGGTGGCGATCGATCTCGAGGCTGACGCGCAGATCGATCGCCGCCGGCCGGCAGAACGTATCGCGCTGGTACTGGGCGAGGACCTCGGCGGGCGTCCGCGCCTCGGCGCGCCGCCGCATCACCTCGAGCAGCACCGACGCCAGCTCGCTGCCTGTCAGCCCGGTGGCGAGCTGCTCGAACGCATCGGCCCCGAGGCCCTCGGCGATCCAGCGCCGCGTCATGCTCGGACGCTAGCATGCGGGACGGTGGGCGCCGAGCCGTCGAGCGGAGACCTGGGCGCGCCGGGCCGCGCCCAGGAATTTGCCACCCCCGCGAGCCCGGAGCGAAGCTCGCCGGCATGAACAAGCAGGACCTCGTCGAGCAACTCGCCCGTCAGCTCGCGGCCTCCGCCCGCGCCGCGCTGGCCTCGCGCGATGCCGCCGCGGCCGAGGCTCGCGACGGCGCCACGCCCGATGAGAAGCGCGAGGACGCGCGCGCGGCGCACCAGCTCGCGAGCCTCGGTCGCGCCCAACAACGCCGCGCCCAGCAGGCGCTCGCCGACATCGACTCGCTCGTCCAGTTTCGCCCGGGCCCGGTCGCCGCGACGGCGTCGATCGGCATCGGCGCGATCGTCGAGGTCGAGGACGCCGATAGCGGCGAGGGCCGCACGTTCTTCCTGGCGCCGGTCGGCGCCGGGATCACGCTGACCGGCCCGGGCGGCGACGGCCACCTCTCGGTCGTGACCCCGGCCTCGCCGATCGGCCGCGCCGTGCTCGGCAAGCGGAGCGGTGACGTCATCGACATCACGGTCGACGGCGACGTGCGCGAGTGGTCGATCACCTTCGTCGGCTGAACCGTGACGCATCGCGCGCCCGCGCTGGGATCATCCCGGCGGGTCCCGGGAGACCACGATGGCGTCATCGCACAGACCGGCGCGAGCCGCGCGCGCGGGCGGCGACGACCAGCGCGATCGGGGCGCGGTAACGCCCGAGCCGGCGGCGGAGGCCGCGCCGGTCAGGTGCGAGGGGGCGTCGCCGGCACCGGGCGGCGACGGCGTCACCGAGGTCGTGCCGGTCGCCAGCGCCGAGAGCAGCTCGCGGCAGTCATGACAGGCCGCGACGTGCTGGTCCAGCATGCGGATCCGCGACGGCGGTAGGCGGCCAGGCAGGAACGCTGCCACGTCGTCGTCGTCGAGACACGACGCGGCGCGCGGGGCTCGCAGGAGCCGCTGGGTTCGCGAGCCGGTCGAACACGAAGGTTGCGGGTACACCCTGGCTGCTATATCTTCTGATTTGCCGCCACGATCCTTCCACGATGAGCGCGTCCACCTGGTCGAACTTGCTCCTCGCGCGGCCGGGGGCACGGCCGGGGTCCGGGCTCCACGCGCAGGATCCGCCCGGACCCTGGCCCTGGCGCGCGCCTGGCCGGAACAGCCCGACCGGAGCTGACGCGTGCGCTGACCCATCGTGCACGGCGGCGCAAACACGGTCGTACGCATCGAGCAATCCGCCCACGGCGGTGACAGCACGCACAGGATCGAGCCTTACCTGGTTGGTTCACCGACTCGACGATGGGAATGGCACGCTGGTAGCGACTCCGGATCGGATACCTGAACTGCTCGCGCTCGCGGCGCTGGTGTCACCGGCCCGCTCCAAAACGCTCCAGGCATATCCAGGCGTTCGTGGTGTTGCTGAAAGCGAAGACCGCGATGGTGTTATTGTCCCCATGGTTCATGAGCCATCCCATCGCCGGTGGGTTGTTCGCGCAGCGTTTCCTGGTCGAGGCTCGGATCGCAACCGGCGGCATGAGCGCGATCTTCCGCGCGATCGATCAGCGGACCGGGCGACCGGTTGCGCTCAAGCTCCTCGAGTCGCACGGCTCCGCGGAGGCCATCCAGCGCTTCGCGCGGGAGACCGAGATCCTGGCCGAGTTGCACCATCCCCACATCGTCTCCTACGTGGCGCACGGGGTCGACGAGACCACCCAGCCCTACCTGGCCATGGCGTGGCTCGAGGGCGAGAGCCTGGCCGAGCGCATCCGCCGCGGACCGCTCGGCGTGCGCGACACCGCGGCGGTGGCGCTCGGCGTGGGCGCGGCGCTCGCCGAGGCGCACGAGCGCGGCATCGTCCATCGCGACCTCAAGCCGTCGAACCTCTTCCTCCCCGACCGGGATCCAGCCCGAGTCGTCGTGCTGGACTTCGGAATCGCGCGCCACATGCTGCACATGGAGACGATGACGCGCACCGGCACGATCATCGGCACGCCCTCGTACATGTCGCCCGAGCAAGCGCGTGGCCAGCGCGAGGTCGGACCGTCGACGGACATCTTCTCCCTCGGCTGCGTCCTGTACGAGTGCCTCGCCGGCACACCGCCTTTCGTCGGCGAGAACACGGTCGCGACCCTGGTCAAGCTGATCCTGGAGGAGCCGAGGCCGATCCGGACGCGACGCGGCGACGTCCCCCTGGCGCTCGCCAGCCTGATCGACCGGATGCTGCTCAAGGAGCCCCACGGGCGATTCCCGCACGGGCAGTCCGTGCACGAGGCGCTTCGCCGGCTGGAGCTGCCGGCGGAGGAGTCGAACCAGGCCGCGTCGCAGACGGCGAGCATGGCGCCACGGCTGACGCCCCAGGAGCAGCGGATCGTCAGCCTTGCCATCGCCGTGCCGAGGAGCGATGGCAAGGAGCGCACCATGCTCGCGGGCGACAGCGACCCGCGGCCGCCGCGCCCGCCGCTTCCCGAGCAGGCGCTGTTCCAGCTGAGCGCCAGGTTCGAGGTGCTCGCCGATGGGACGGTGGTGGCGACGACGCTCCCCGCCGCGAGCGCCTCGGATCAGGCATTCCTGGCGGTGCGCTGCGCGCTGCTCCTCGTGGAGCATCTGCCGGACGCCGACGTCGCGGTCGCCACCGGACGCGGCCGCATGCAGGGGCAGCTGCCCATCGGCGAAGCCATCGACCGCGCGCTCGAGCTGCTCAAGGGCTCCTCGCGTGTGCAGCCGCACGAGCGCGGTGTGTGGCTCGATGTGCTCACCGAGGACCTGCTCGCCGGCCGCGTCCGGATCGAGCACGACACCGGCCGGGCGCGCGCCGTGCGCGAGCAGGATGTCCCGACCGGCGAGGACGTGCGCCGCCTGCTCGGCCAGCCCACGCCCTGCGTCGGTCGGGAGCCGGAGCTGGCGACGCTGGAGTCGATCCTCTCGACCTGCATCACCGACTCGGTGGCGCGTGCGGCGAGCGTGGTGGCGCCCCCGGGGATGGGCAAGTCCCGCCTGCGCCACGAGTTCCTGCGCCGGACGGCGCAGCGTCACCCGGACCTGAAGGTGCTCCTCGGGCGCGGCGAGATCATGAATGTCGGGGCGCCGTACGGGATGCTCGGCCAGGCCCTGCGCCGGATGTGCGGGCTCGTCGGCGGCGAGCCCGATGCGGTGCGGATCGAGCGGTTGCGTGAGCGGCTCGCTCTCCACCTGGCAGGGACCGCGGCGGCGCAGGTCGTCGGCTTTCTCGGCGAGCTGTGCGGGGTCCGCTTTCCCGACGAGGCGATCGCCGCGATGCCCGCGGCACGCAGCGATCCCAGGCTGATGCACGAGCAGGTGAAGCTCGCCTTCGTCGACTGGCTGCGCGCCGAGTGCCAGGTCGGGCCGGTGCTGCTCGTCCTCGAGGACCTGCACTGGGGCGACGCGCTCACCGTGCAGCTCCTCGAGCAGGCGCTGCGCGAGCTCGCGGAGCTGCCGCTGTTCGTCCTCGCGCTGGTGCGGCCCGAGGCGCAGGACCAGTTCGCCTCGTTCTGGACCTTGTCCGCCCTCCATGTGCTGCCGCTGCAGGCGCTGACCCGGCGGGCATGCGAGCGGCTGGCGCAGGAGGTGCTGCAGCGCGCGCTCGGTCATGCCCCCGACACCGAGGCGGTGCATCGCGTGGTCGCGCAGTCGGCGGGCCACCCGCTCTATCTGGAGGAGCTGATCCGTGCCGTCGCCGAGGGCCGCCGCGACGCGCTGCCGGAGACGGTCCTGGCGATGCTGATTGCCCGCCTGTCGCAGCTCGACGCCGGGGCCCGCCAGGTGCTGCGCGCGGTGAGCGTGTTCGGGGAGACGTTCACGCGGGACGGGCTGGCGGCGCTGCTTCGCGACGAGCGCGCGGTGGACGTGAGCGCGACGCTCGCCCTGCTGGTGCGCACCGAGTTCGTCGAGCCGCAGCGCGAGGGGCGGGGGACGGCCCAGGAGCGATTCAAGTTCCGCCACGCCCTGGTGCGCGACGCGGCCTACAGCCTCCTCACCGAGGACAACCGCGTCATCTCGCACCGCCTGGCGTGCGCCCACCTCGAGCAGGCGGGCGGCGCCGATCCGGCGGTGCTCGCGGAGCACGCCTACCAGGGCAACGCGCTCGAGCTGGCGGCGCGGTTCTCCATCGAGGCCGGCCAGCGGGCGCTCTCGAGCCTCGACCTCGACGCGGCCGAGCGCCACGCGCGGCGCGCGATCGAGTGCGGCGTGCGCGACGAGCAGCTCGGGGCGGTACGCGCCATCCAGGCATGGGTCGCCAACTTCCGGCTCGATCTCCTGGGCGGGTACACGTACGCGCTCGAGGCCCTCGAGATCCTGAAGCCGGGGAGCTTCTGGTGGGCCAAGACCGCCTTGATCTTCTTCCACTCCTTCCTCTTGCTCCGCCGCCTCGAGCACGCCGACCGCATCATCCGCGCGTTCCTCGCGTCGGAGCCCGATCCGGACGCGTCCCTCGCTTACCTCGAGTCGGGGGCCATCCTCGCCACCTTCTTCGCGGTCGCCGGCGCGCGCCACGCCTGCAACCAGGTCATCGACCGGCTGACCCAGGTCGCGGCCAGCGTCGATCCCCGCGACCGCGGTCACCTCATGAACGCGATGGCGTGGCGGACCATCTTCCTCGAGCCCGAGCCCTACCGGGCCCTGGAGGAGTCACGCCAAGCCGCCGCGCTGTTCCGCGAGAGCGGCACGCAGCTATGGCTCGCCGAGGCCCTCCACGGGGTGGGCATGGCGCTCACGGAGATGGGTGTCTGGACCCGCGGCGAGGAGGTGCTGCGCGAGGCCCTGGAGGTCGCGCGCGCCAACGGGGATGTCTTCTACGACACGGTGATCCACCTGCACCTCGGACTCCACCTGGCCGGTCGGGCCGATCCGGCCAAGCGGGAGGAGGCGCGCCGGATCAGCGATCGCTACCGCGATCAGCAGCTCGGGCCCGCCGTCCTCGGCGCGGCGAACACGATCCTGGCGGACGTGTCGATGGCTGCCGGCGATCGGGAGACCGCGGAGGTGGCCGTCCGCGCCGCGCTCGCAGCCTTTGTGACGATGCTGCCCTACCGCCTGCGGGTCGTCCCCACGGCGGTCGCGCTGTTCCTGGAGCGCGGGCGGGTCGCCGAGGCGCGGCAGCTGGCCGAGGAGGCGCTGGTGCAGCTCGACGAGCAGGGTGGGCTCGGCGCGTGCGATGTCCCGGCGCGGCTGGCGGTGGCGCAGGCGCGCCTGGCCGACGGCGATGTGGAGGGTGGGCGGAGCACCCTGCGGAGCGCGCTCGAGCAGCTGGAGCTGCGCGCCGGCAAGATCGAGGATGCCGAGATGCGCGAGAGCTACCTGGCGCGCGCTCCCCACCGCCAGCTCGTGGACCTGGCGCGCGAGCACGGCATGCTTCCGTCGACATGGACGATCTAGCGAGTTGCCATTGAACACGCTCCGCGCAGCAAGCGCAGTGGCAGGCAGCACCTGGCCGACCGGAAGACTGCGCGGCGGCGGACTGGTGTGTCTCGCATGCGGGAGATCGTCGGGGTGACGCTCCGGCGGACCCTGTAGAGGCGACGACGGCCGGCTCGCAGGATGGGCCCAGGAAGCGCGGCAGCACCTGACCGACGGATCGGTTACGTTCCCGTGATGGATCGATCACCGGCATGGGTTTCACTGGGCTGCCTCGTCGTCGGCGCGGTCGGCTGCGGCGCGGGGAGCAGCACGGTTCGCTCGCAGGCCGAGCGCGAGCGCGACAGCGCGGCCGCCGTGTCGTCGCTGCAGGCCTCCCGGTTTGCCGAGGCCGCCAGCCAGGCGTCGGTCGTGCTCGCGCGCGATCCGGGGAACTCGCGCGCGGCAGCGGTGCACGCGATCGCGACCTACCAGGCGGCCGGCAGCCGGCTGCGCGACGACCTGTTCTCGTCCGGCATGAGCCTGCTCGACCGCACCACCGCGCGCGACGTCGGGGAGCGCTTCCTCGACCAGCTCGCCGCGGTCGACCGCGATCTCGCCGTCGTGGCCGGCGATCCGGCGTTCTCGCTCGACCTCTGCCTCGCGTGCTGGGAGCACGACTGGAACCACAACGGCCGGATCGACGACGCCGATCGCGCGCTGTTCGAGATCGAGTTCGATGGCCGCCTGACTCCCGGCCGCGAGGGCGAGGGCGGCGAGCTGCCCGAGGGCGATCCGCGCCGCCGTCCGACCTTCCGGTTCGACACCGGCGACGCCGACTGGGCGCGCGCGATGATCAGCTTTCAGCGCGCCGCGCTGGAGCTCGTCCTGGCATACCGCTGGTCGGAGGTGGGCAAGCTGTTCGCGCCCTCGCACGGCAGGGAGCGTGTGCCCACCATCGTGCTCCACCTCGAGGATGCTCCGCGGGTCCAGCGCGCGCGGACATGGATCCTCGATGGGCTGCGCCATGCCGACCGCTGCCGGGCCGAGTACCTCGCCGAGACCGACGACACGCGCGAGTGGGTGCCCAGTCCGCGCCAGCACGATCATCCGGTTCCGCTCGAGGTCGACGCGGCGCTCTACCAGACCTGGGCGGACGTCACCGGCGACGTCCGCCGGCTGCTCGAAGGCGAGGAGGGGATCTCGTTCCGCGAGCTCGCCGCCCTGGGCAAGCGGGACTCCGCCGCCTATCTGCCCGACGCGTACCTCGACCTCGGCGCGATGCTTCGCCAGCCTGCCGACATCACGGTCGACCTCGACGCGCTCGAGGCCGCCGACAACGTGCACGGCAACGCGGCGGCGGCCGTGCCGCTGATCGAGAAGTTCCTGCGCGGCGCGCTCGGCAAGGGCTACGCCCCCGCCAGGAAGCGGTCGCCGCTGGTCGGCCGCCTGGAGCGGATGAAGCGCGAGCTGTCGATGGGCAACGACACGTTCGAGCGCAAGCTGCGTTACCTGCTGTGGCTCAACTGAGCGCGGCGGTCGCGCAGATCACTCGGCCTGTCCCGTGGTATCTGGAAGGGGGCCACGTTGCTGTATCCACCTGCTTCCAGGAGCTCACGATGAAGAAGCGGAACCAGACCAACAAGGCCAAGCTCGAGCTGTCGCGCGAGACCGTCATCCTGCTGTCGACCACCCTGCTTGGAGGCGTCCAGGGCGGGGACACCACGGTGACCAAGGGCGTCGGCTGTGAGCCGAGTGGCATCCGCCCCTGTGAATAGCGGACCGCTGGTGAGCACCCGGCTCGTGCGCGTCCGACGGCGCGGAACACTGGAACAGTCCCGGTACGTCTGCCGGTAACGAGTAGCCGGCGGGTCGGCCGGACGCGGTGTCACCGGTGGGCGGGAAGCCGCGCGTCGAACCGTGCCCGGAGCTCGTCGGGCGCGAGGTCGACGACCGGGAAGCTCCAGGCCTCGCCCGCGGCGGGGTCGCGCGGCGCGGGTCGGCCGCCGGCATCGATCGCGATCCGGTCCACGAACGCGAGCCGCTTGCCTTGCCGCCAGGGTAGCGTCGAGCGCTCGATCTGCCAGCCGCGCGTGATGCCGTACGAGATCTCGCAGTCGAGGTACGCGAGGATGGCGTCGCGCGACGGATGGGTCCTGGCGATCAGCTCGGCGAGCGAGTCGCCGGGCGGCAGGGCCACGGCGCGCGCACGGGCGTAGACGAAGTGCTCGCTAGCGACGGCGAGGAGCTGGTCGACGCGGCCCGCTCGCTCGACGCGTGCGGCGAAGAACCCACCGCCGCGATCGAGCGCGGACCAGCTCTCGACATACGACCCGTCCAGCGCGTGCTCGAACATCCGCCCGTCACCGGCCGGCTCGATGCGACCGATGTCGGCGCCGCCGCCCGCGGGCTGAAAGTCGATCTCGTGGTGCCAGGTCGCGTTCGCGCCGTCGACCGTCGTGAAGCCGGCAAAGCCGTTCTGGTGAGCCAGCGCGGCCAGCTGGTCGTCCCCGAGCTCGGCCAGCGACGCGGCCCGCGCGACGTCCGGCCGGTCGGCGGGGATGCGCAGGTCGCCGAACACGCTCGGGGTCTGGACGTAGCGCACGGCGACGCCGGTGTCCGGCGCACCGCCGTGCCGGCGGATCCAGTCGCGCTGCCAGGCGCCGGTCGGCACCATCACGGCAGTGATCGCCGGGCGCGGCGCGGCCGGTGGTGAGCAGGCGAGGAGGGGCGCGAGCGTGGTGACACAGCGCAGGAAGGATAGACCACGAGGTCGCATCGCGGATCAACGTAACCCGGGGACCACGACCGGTGAGGGTACACAGCGACACGGCGGCGGTCGTACCGCTGATCGAGAGCTTCCTGCGCGGCGCGCTCGGGAATGGCTACTCGCAGGACATCGGATCTCACCCGGTGAGCCGCCTACACGGTGGGCGGCGACTCACGCGATTCCGCAGGCTCGAGATGGATCTCTCTTTCGACGGGCCGCACCGTGAAGTTGAAGCGCTCCAGGAAGTTCATACCCAGGAGGCCATCGACCCCGTATTCGTCGGCGAGCGCGAGCGATTGGACCACGAAGCCGGAAAGCTCGGCTCCGAGCGCATGGAAGCGGCGCACCTGGAACAGGTGTCCGTGCTGGACCCCGGCCGGCGTCGGAACGCGCGTCCGCACGATCGCATCCTGCGACGCGTAACCGAGCCCCTCCAGCACCGCGGGTTCGATCGACGTCGCGGCGGCGCCGGTGTCGAGCACGAGAAGGAGCTCGCGATCTCCATGTGCTCCCCACACCCTCGCCGTGACGGTCATGAGATCGCCTGAGCGCTCGAAGGGAAAGACCTTCATGGGTCCAGCACGAGCTGCTTGAGCCGGAACATCGGACTGCGGATGGTGCCGGTGTAGCGGCAGCCATAGGAGCGATAGGCATCCAGCGTGGGGCGCCCGTGCGCTACCGCGTCGGCCCGGGTCGGACCACACGCGAGCACACGCGCGGTATTGTATCTGCTGAGGTCGTGCTCCTGCCAGTCGTGGTCGACCAGGATGACCCACTGATCCGGGTAGCGCTCGCGGATCTGCTGCCAGGTAAGTCGTGGCGTGGTGTCCATCTTCGTACTGATCCTCGGCGCCCGTTCGTGGTCAAGTTTTTGAACGCGGGAAGCTCGAGACGCTGCTCGGCGCCGCGAACGTCACCAGGCTGCACTCCCCGGGCTCGCTACGATCGGGCCGCCATCGCGCGCTCCCATTCGATCGGATCGCGGGTCTCGACGTCCGGGACGCCGAGCTCGCGCAGCACGTCGGTCACCGTCTGGCGGCGGATCACCGAGACGGTCAGGATGTGGGCGATCACGCTGCCGAAGGTGAAGCTGACCGGCGGCGTGCACAGCGCATCGACGAAGACGTCGTCCCACTCGTTGCGATCGCGGATCCGCCGGACCAGCGCGGTGAACTGGGGCTGCACCACCGCCAGCCGCGCCTGCTGCCCGGCGATGCTTCGATCGCGGTCGGCCGG
Source organism: Kofleriaceae bacterium (assembly GCA_041495365.1). Classification (GTDB taxonomy): domain Bacteria; phylum Myxococcota_A; class Polyangia; order Haliangiales; family Haliangiaceae; genus JABFXX01. The sequence continues at coordinate 24,014 of JBGQCL010000106.1, forward strand.
GAAGTCGCGGCCCGCGATCGCCGCGGTCCACACCTCCTTCGTGAACACCAGGCGATCGAGCATGGTGCGGACGTCGGGCTCGGGGCCCTCGAATGCATGCACGATCAGCCCCGGGCGGGCGTGGCGATCGAGGGCTTCGTCGGAGAGCGTCGCGGCCTGCTCGAGCAACCGCGTGGTGTGCCAGTGGTCGTGCTCGACGAGGCGATCGGAGAGGTCCATGGCGGCTGTCCTGGGCGGGCCGGGCAGCATCAGGCCGCCCGGCGGGTGGAAGTGAATCGCGTTGGGCGCGGCGAGCCGGAAGTCGCGCAGCGCGCCGGCGAACCGGCTCGGCGGCACGCCGTGGGCCCGGGTGAAGGCGCGCGAGAACGCCTCGACCGCGTCGTAGCCGGCCTCGAGGCTGGTCTCGGTGACGCTGGCGCCGCGGCCGAGCCGCCAGGCGGCGCGCTCGAGCAGCAGGCGGCGCCGGAATGCCGCCGGCGCCTCGCCGATGCCTGCGCGCACCAGGCGATGGAAGTGAAACGGGCTGAGCATCGCCCGTGCCGCCAGCGCTCGCCCGTCCAGGCCCTCATCGAGCGCCTCGAGCACCGCGTCGACGACGTCGCGCAGGCGATCCGCGGGTACCCGCTTCATGGGCAGAGCATGCCCGCTCGGCCGTCCGCGCGCATGACCGGGATTGCTATGCGCGTGGTTCCAGATGCCCGTGCTCGATCGTGCGGCTTCGCTCCAGCTCATGCAGGGCCTGCATCGTCACGTAGAGCTCACCCATCATCGTGCGCAGGTCGAGCACGCCGCCGGTCGGCGTGACGATCTGGATACCGTTGCGCTGGAACGGCCCGAGCTCGAGGCGGTGGACGGCGTCGAGCCTCTTGCCGAGCGGCAGCTGCGAGTAGTCGTGGCGGCCCGGCTGCGGCCGCAGCAGCGGGCGGCGTGGGCCGGCCTCAGGCCACGATAGGCAGCGCACGCGTCCGCGTAGAGCGCGCCGACCGAGTCGATTCCGGTGCGGTCGGCATCTCGTCCCAGGTTCGTCCGTCGAGCAGTCGACCGGCCTTCTTCTTGTTCTTGCCGCCCCACTGCTTGAAGAAGAACGCCACGCCCGCGCGCGCACACTGGTCGCGGATGTCGGTCACCCACGCCGGGTCCATCGGGCGCGCTCGATGACCGGACTCGCCACCGACGATGACCCAGTCGATGTTCTTCAGCTTCAGCTTCGGCAGCGGGCCGAGAAGCGGCTCGAGCGAGAGGAACTTTACGTGCGCGGCTGTCGTTCGCAGGTCGTCGATGCGGTCAACGTAGTCCGCGTTCTCGACGCTCACGCCCATCCACACGTTCCTCGGCCAGTCGATCTCGGGGCTCAGCTCGGCGAGCCGCTCGGCGCGCTTCGTGAGCACTTGGAAGCGATGCCAGTGCGCCCGGCGCATGACGTCGAAGACGCGCTGGATGTATGCGAGCGGCACGTCCTTGTGGAACAGGTCGCTCATCGAGTTCACGAAGATCGTCTGCGACTTCTTCCACTGGAGGGGCAGCTCCAGCATCTGCGGCTGCAGCGTGAGCTTGAAGCCGTTCTTGTAGTTCGGCTGCCCCATCGCCTGAAGGCGTTCCGCCATGCGCTCGGCGTAGCAGTACTTGCAGCCGGGGCTGATCTTGTTGCACCCCGTGACGGGGTTCCAGGTGGACTCGGTCCACTCGATGCCGGAGCCGAGCGCCATCAGCGCACCTCCTTGAGAAGATGGTTGGCGATGCGGAGCGCGATGTCCTTGCCGCGCTCATTGCCGACCGCGAAACAGAGGAGGTACAGCGGGTTGTTCGCCGAGTTCCAGAGCACACCTGGCTCCTCGGCAACGCCCGCAAACACCTGCTTCAGGCGGTTGTTGAAGTAGCGAGCCATGACGTCCATCGACGCCTTGACCTGGACTTGAGCGTCGCCGAACAACGTGGGCTTCGTCTCGACCTTGTAGAACTCGTCGTACCAGTCGCCCGTACCGAGGAAGGAGTCCATGCGTTGGCGCCACGAGTCAGGGAGCTTGCCCGACTTCGGCGCCAGCCGGTTCATCCCCATGCCAAGCGGCACGAGCAGCCAGAGATCGATCGCCTTCGTTGTCGCGACGGCCTCGATCGTCTTCCACTCGACTTGCATGCCGTAAGGGTCGAGGAATAGCACCGCGCGGCGGGACTTCCACGCGTCGAGTGGGGCGCAGAGCTGCTGGATCACCTCGTTCGCCTCACCCTGCCGGACGTCGATGTCGTCGGCCAGCGCGGGGAACTCCTGCTTCAGCGTCTCGAGCTGCTGACAGCGCTCGGGGCTCCGCTCGATGAAGATGTACTTGTCGAAGCGAGGCTCGACCTGCAGGGCGAGCTTCGCTGAACCGTCGAGCAGCTTCTGCGGCGCGGGTTCGTTGAGATCGGGGAAGAGCAGGCTGCCGCGTGAGCTGCTCGTGCCGCGTTCACGCGCCGCGCGCGAACCCGTGCCGGCGAACGCGTCGATGTACGCCTTGCGGAACGGCTGGGCTGCCGTAGGCTTGTCTTTCAGCGCCTTGGTGTACGCGGCCAGGTAATCCTTGAGCACGTCCAGCTTCATCTGGGTCCAGTCCCCTCCGAAGCGATGGGCCTTGCCCTTGGATGTCGATCGCGCCTTTGCCATGTTACTGTTCGCACGTTCAGTATACATCGCAGGCGCGCTCTCGCCACAAGGTACACGAGGCCATGAGAACGCCGAACTTTTGGCTCAAGACCCAGCGAGGCATACGGCGGGGGACCGTCGCCGCCGCCTCGGCGAGCACCCGAGCTCCTCGGCGACGTCGCCGGCGAACGCCACGAGCGGCGCCGACAACCGGCCGCAGCGATCGCCGCCGACCTGCCAAACGATCTCAAAGAACGGAGCTGGCAGGGGGGCTGGAAAGACCGCCCCACCGATGACCTTAACGAGCTCGGCGGCTTGATGCAGCGCTCGATTCCGTGCGTACCGTACGCCGCGCATCTGCTGCCCGGCTGGATCTGAAGCTCGAAATGACTTGTAGGCCGACGAGGCTGGCGAGGTGGGCTTTGCGCGAAACTCATCGAGCGCGCAGGCCCACATGATCGCCTGACATACGGCCTTCAAGGCATCGTCCTCTTGTTCCACGTGCCGGGTATGGAGGTAGTAGGTCTCGACATCCTTGCGAAGAACGCTTCGAGCCGGTCGCGGTCGGTCACGCTGAACTATTCCATAGCTGCGGTCCTCGTGACGATGAACGCGAACCGCTCTCGCCTGTCGGGTGCGGTGACGTGCGATGCGGCAGCGGCGGCGACCTCGACGCGTCGGCACGACGTCGCCCTCCAGGAGCTGGCGCGCGAACCGCACGGCGTCACCAGCTCGGCGGCGATCGCGCGGCGGCGCTGGCGCACCGGCCCGGCTCGGTGGGCGCTGCTCGGCGCTCGCCGGCGAACATCGCCCAGGAGCTCGGGCAGCTCGTCGAGGGCAGCGGCAACCTCGGCCAGCTCGCCGGGGTGTGGAGATGGTTCCATCACCCGCTCTTGCGATTGCCCTCGATCTCGCCAACCTCTCGTGACTGCTGCTAGTTTC
>JBGQCL010000107.1:0-27503 GCA_041495365.1 Kofleriaceae bacterium
CCATTCTTCGATGCTCTCTGCGACGTCGTCCACGCCGCGCACAAGCTGGGGATCGTCCACCGCGACGTGAAGCCGTCGAACATCATGGTGGTCGAGAGCGAGGAGATCCTGCTTCCCAAGCTCCTCGACTTCGGGATCGCCAAGTGGAACCGGCCCTCCGAGGTGGCGCCTGCCGCCGAGACCGACGAGGACCGCGATCCCGGCCGCGACCATGTGAGCACGCAGCGTCTGCCGGTCCGGCCGCGTCGCTCGGGCCGCGCGGTCGCCTGTGATGATTCGGAGCTCAGGCGCCAGCTCACTCCGCCGGATGGGTGCCTCGGCACCCCTCCCTACATGGCCCCCGAACAGCGGATGGGTGCCGACCGCGTCGGGCCGGCGGCTGACATCTACGCGCTTGGCGTCGTCGCCTGCGAGACGCTGACCAAGCGCCTGCCGTTCGCCGCGGACCAGACGGAGGACTCCGACCAGCACCGGCGCGCGCGCGCGCCGCGGCTCGGCGACAGCTTCCCTCCTGCCCTCGATCGGGTCATTCGGTCCGCGCTCGACAAGAATCCCCGGGCTCGCCCGGCCAGCGCACGGGAGCTGGCCGAGGACCTGCGGAAGGCACTGCGCGCGAGTATACGGGAGCAACTTCGAACCTCGGCGCAGCTCTGGCACGAGCAGCTCGGGCCATCGGGCCTGCTGTGGGGAGCCGACGTGCTGGAGGACGCGCTGCGCAGCGTGCCCAGGGAGACGCTCGGTCCGCTGGAGTGCTCGTTTGTCGCCGAGAGTCAACGACGGATCCGTCGCGCTCGCTGGATCCGCCGGGCGCTCGTCGCCTTGGCCGCGGTGGTCGCAGTTGGCGGGTTCCTGTACCGCGGAACGATGCAGATGCAGCAGGCGAAATTGCAGTCTGAGCTAGCTGAGAAACAGACCCAGCTGGCTCAGGAACAGACTCGTCTGGCGCAGGAAGTAACGGAAGCGACCGTCAGGGAAGCAGAACTCGAGCAGGGCCGATCGGCGTTGCTTCACGACGAGCCCGATGCCCAGCTCCATCTCAGCCGCGCCTACCAGCGTGGCGACCGCTCGCCGAGCACGGCATTCATGCTCGCCCGCGCCCTGCAGCCCAGGGTGGCCGAGCGAGCGCGCCTGACGAGTACGTCCGGGCGCATGTGGTCAGCCGCGTTCTCCCCGGATGGCCGGCAGATCGTCACGACCGACGACCGCGCCGCGCAGGTCTGGGACGCACAGACCTATCGGCGGATGTTCACGCTGTTCCATGGCGACACGGTCTATCAGGCCATGTTCACCGCCGACGGCGCGCGGCTCGTGACCGTCGGAGGCGACGGTACGGTCAAGATCTGGAGCGCGGCCAACGGAACACTCGTGCGCGAGCTGCGGCGCGACGGCGCGAGGTTGCGCTACTTCGTCGCCGCACTGTCCCCCGACAGCCGGTTCATCGCCGCGATCGATACCAGAGGTGATGTCGCGCACGTCTGGGACGCAGTTACGGGCACCCCAGTTGCCGAGATCCGCAATGACGGTCTCGAGTTTCCTGGTCTCGCCTTTAGCCCGGACGGTAGCTGGCTCGCCACAACCGGGGGTGGCGACGTGCACGTGCTCGACGCGAAAACATGGAGGCCCGCTCTGACTATCCGCGGGTCTCATGTCCACGGCCTCGGCCTCGCGTTTGATCCGACCGGCTCACATCTCATTACCGGGGGCACGACGGGTGATGTGGCGATCTGGTCCGTTCCGAGCGGCGCGAGAATCCGGCACCTGCGCGACATCGGGGAGCCTGTCGACGCCGTGGCATTCTCCCCCGACGGTCAGCTCGTCGTTGCGGCGAGCCGAGACGGCGCAGTGCGAGTCTGGCGCGCGAGGTCGGGAGAGTTGCAAAGCCAGCTCAACCCCGGCCACCGCAAGATCTTCGCGGTCGAGTTCGACCGAACATCTAAACGCGTTCTCGCCGCTGGCGCCTTCGGGGCCGTGGTCGTCGCGGACGCTGCCCAGGGGGTTCCGGAGGCAGTGCTCGATGGGCCGCCGAACGTCCTCGTTGCGCATTTCGACCCGAGTTCGCAGCGCGTCGTCGGCGCGTCTCTGGACGGTACAGCTCGCGTCTGGGACGCGAGTTCGCCGTACCATCGTTGGGGCTCACCGCCGGTCAGCGACAACTGTGGGATCGTCACCACCCCTGAGCCAGACCGCCGATTCATCGCTGTCGGTTGCAGGGACGTCGTGACCCGCATCTGGGACACTGCGCTCGATCGGCTCGTTGCCGAGCTACCGAGCGTGTCGCATGTCGAAGGCGACTTCACCTCCGCGTTCCCCGCTGTGTCCGGCGCGGGGGACTTCGCCGCGATCGCCCGCGGTAACGCTGTGGAGGTCTATAAGCTTCCTAGCGGCCAGCTCCAGCGCACGATCACACACGATGCAGCGGTCAACGCAGTTGCCTTCGCGACGGTAGGGCGGAAGCTCATCACCGGCGCCGTCGATGGCTCGCTGCTCGTTACTTGGGACGACGGCGCACGGCTCATGCTCCCGGCCTCCCCAGGCGGCATCGACGCTGTGGCGTTCCTTCCCGATGGCCGCCTCGTAAGCTCTGATACGCAGCGGCGACTGCGGTTCTACGACCCAGGGGGCGCGGTCCTGGCAGACCTCGAGATCCCAACGCGTGTAACGTCCTTGCGGATCGACGGGGCTCGCCTCGTCACCATCCCGATCTACACCGCCGGCCCGGCATCACCAGTGCTGGTGGATCTCGAGCGCTACCGGATCATCGGCCAGCTTGAGGGACATGTCGGACGCGTGTTTTCGGCGCGCTGGGTGGCGGGGGGGCAGATCCTCACCGCGGGTGGCGACGGTACCGCTCGGCTGTGGGATGGCGCGGTGGGGATGCTCCGTCAAACGTATCAAGGCGGTTCTCAGCCGCTCTACGACGCGACACTCGCCGCCGACGGCCTAGTGATGGCTGGCGGTGCCGACGGCCGGCTGCGGTTCTGGGACCCGGCGAGCGGGCGCCAGCTATGGGTGCTGCAGGCGCACCCGTCATCGATCACCGGGGTCCATATCGAGGGCACCGACATCGTGACCCGCGGAATCGCTGGAGAACTCTCACGCTGGGGGCTGCCGCCCCCCGGGCAGGTCATCGATACGTGCAGCGACCACGACCGCTGCGCTATCGTGAGGTAATGAAGAAAGCATCCCGGAAGCTCGTGCTGCGTAGCCAGACCCTCCGCGTGCTGGAAAACATCGACCTCGGGCGCGCCGTCGGAGGGCTCGACTCGGGCGCAGCAGCGTGCCCGACCGGTCACGCTGCTGCCGCCGACACCGATCGGGTCGATTGCCCCGGCTGGCCCACGCGATAGCTGACGCTCCGACCGGGGGCTCGCTCACCGACGGCTGGGTTGTGGCCGGAGTGGGCGAGCGCGCGCCATTGCCCATCCGGCGCCGTCGCGCTGTGGCCTGCGTCGGGGCCGGCATGGCTTCGCGCTGGGCCTGGCCGGGCCGCTTCGCGGTCAGCTGGCGCGCGCGGTCGGTCCTTCCGGGCGCTCGCGGTCGGCCTGGCGCGCGATCTGCGGCGGGGTCGGTCTGGCGCACCGTGGTCGGCTGGCGGGGCCGCATCGCGGTCGGCTGTTGCTCGTAGTCGGTTGGTGCACCGCTCAGCGGCTCGCGGGCGCTCGCGCCTGGGGCTTGCGGTCGGCCCCGGCGCCTTCAACGCTCGCGACCGGCCCCCGCCTACGGCAGCGGATCCCGGCTACGCCCAGGCGCGCCTGCAGCACCTCCAAACCGTCGGCGAGCTGAACCCTAACCCCGGACGGCGTCGCCGCGTCGCGTTGCGATGTGCGCCGGTCACATCATCGACGAGCTCGTTGCCGCGCTGCTTGGCTGCGTCAGCGTCGCCGCAGTGTTCCGCGACGGGATCACGTTCCTGCTTGCCAATGCGCGGCGCGCGAACCTGAAGCGAGACCGCAAGAAGGGGCGACTCCGGAGCGGCCTGGTTGTCGTCGGGATCCGCCCCAAGAAGTGAATCACCCATGAGGGGCCGCTAGGGGGAGCAATCGGCCTCACGGACGCATCGCGCTACTGCTCTTGGCTTCCATCCTGAACTGGTTGACCCTCCATTGGGAGGACGTCGGCAGTGCACGACCGCGCCACCACAGAGCCCACCAGCACGCTCGCCCGCGGCAAGCGGCGCCACACCAGGAGCGCTCGGTGAGCGGGTTCGAGCGCAAGCCGGGCGGCACCAGCCTGGTCCAGCGGTCCGCCGCGGCGGCTGCCCCCGGGCCCGGAAAGCGGACGCTCACAGAGCAGCTCGACCCGGCCGCCACCGGGCCGGCGCACGCTGATCCCGCGCACCAGGTCGCCGAGCGCGACCACCTCAACGCGGTGATCACGGTCGTTGCGCGGGGCCCGGACGGCGCGGTGCTCGCGCGCTGGCGAGCTCGCGGGCGTTGGGACGGCCCGCTTCCGGTGCGCTACCACGGCTCGCGCGCTGCAGCGGCTTGGAGCTGGAGCGACCCCGCGGCGCGCCACACCCGGATCCACACCGGGGCGGACGGGACCGGCGGCGAGATGGTGGAGCGGTGGGCGACGGCGCACGGCGCCGCGACCGTGGACGTGATCGCGTCCGCGATCGGCGCCGAGCCAGCGGACGAGAGCCCCGACGTCCGCGCAGACACCACAGTCACCCCCGGCGCCGAGGCGGGCCCCGCGCGGGGCGGCAACACCCGGCAGCTGCTCACCGCATTCTGGAGCGAGATCGACGCCGGCGACGCCGCCGATCTCCAGGGCGACGACGAGGGCGGCGCCACAGGCCATGGCGCAGCCGGCGGCGACCCGCACGGCCGCACCGGCGCCGACACGGCGATCGGCGGTACCGGGCCGGGTGGACCCAAGGCGCGCGCTGGCGGCGACCACGAGGGCTCGGAGACCCACGGGACGGTCGACGGGAGCCGACGCGGATCGGCGCTCGGTGTGGCGGGCGGTAGCGAGGGCGGCCGGTTCGGCGGTGAGGGCAAGCCGGGCGACGATGGTGTGCGCATGGCCGGCGCGATCGCCGGCGGGGTGATCGCGGTCCCCGAAGCGATCAAGGGCGTCATGGAGCTCATGCTCCTTGCCGACGCCGGCGACATCACCGGGGCGGGCGCCAGCGCGTTCAAGGCGCTGGGCAAGGAGGCCGCCGGCTTGTCGGCCGCCGCGGTCCGCGATCTCGTCGCACGCGAGGCCCGCGAGGTCTGCCGGCGCGAGCTCGACGCGGCGGTGCAGCGGCTGGCGAGCTCGCCGCGGTGGCTCGCGCTGTCCGCGGAGGAGCAGATGCGCACGCTGCGGATCGTCTACTACGAGAACATGCGCCGCTTCTTCCGCGGGTTCAGCAAGGCGGCCAAGGACGCCGAGCGGTCAGCCACGCGGGCGCTGCGCGGCGCCGCCGGCGCCCGCCAGGTCGCAGCGAAGGAGAGCCTTGAGGTCGCGAAGGTCGGCGCCGACGCGGCCGAGGTGGAGCCGGTCGCGGGCCGGCTGCCGCGCAACCACCAGCACGCCGGCGGCGAGTTCCCGCGCGAGCAGCTGCCGGCGAAGTACCGAGGCCTCAAGTTCAAGTCGACGGGCTATCCCGATTTCGAGCCCTACGCGATGACCCTACCCAACGGCAAGAAGACGGTGCGGATCGAGCTGACGGGCTCGCGGCGGGCGGACGAGGCGCTCGCCAACAAGGCGGCAAGGCTCGAGGAGCGGCCCGAGGAGTTCACATGGCACCACGTCGAGGACGAGGGTACGATGATGCTCGTGCCGCGAGACCTCCATCAAGCCGTCGGGCATACCGCCGGCGCGGCCAAGTTCGTCGAGCGGACGGGAATACCCTATGAACCGTAGCTGGCCACCGATGGCGCGGCGCGGGCCCACGATCACCATCGACAGCGTCCGGCGGTTCGAGCAGCAGCTCGGCGCCGTGCTACCCGACGACTACCGCGCGTTCCTGCTCGAGATCAACGGGGGGCGAACAGCGCGGTCGAATCGCGTGTTCGTCATCCATCGTGCGGGGCATCGCGACGAGACGAGCCTCAATACGTTGTTCAGCCTCGACGACCCCGACGAATCGCGCGACCTCGCGATCGTGCAGCAGCAGCGCCTCGATCCGCTGGTCAAGCTGCCCCAGGGTGTGCTCGAGATCGGGTGCGACGGCTTCGGCTCGGCCATTGTCCTGCCGCTCGTCGGCGAACGCCGCGGTGAGGTCTGGTACTCCGACACGGTGGACGCGCGCCCGACCGGTTCGAATCCGCGCGTCGAGTGGTTCGATCGGCGGGACGTGTGGCGCATCGCCGGCAGCTTCGCCGAGTTCATGGCCGGGCTGCGCCCGCTCGAAGCCGCTTCGTGAAGGGCCGGGCCGCGAACCGCCGCCCCGAAGTCAGGCGCCGCGGCTGACCCTGCGCCTGGCCAGCGGGACGCTCACCGAGCATCTCGATCCGGCCGCCACCGCGCCCCGCGCACGCCGCACGCGCGCACCAGGTCGCCGGTCGGCTCGCTCGCGGTTGGTCGACCGAGCGCGGTCGGGGCGGCGCTCGCGGTCGGCGGGTGGTGCGGTCGGTCATCCTGGCGGGCGGTCTGCCAGCGGCGCTCGCGGTCGGCCCAGCGAGGGCCTGCGTGTGGCGGGCCGTGCCAGGGCCACGGGGCTGTGGCGCGGCGCTTTGCACCGCGGTAGGCGGTCGGCCTGGCACTCGCGGCCGGCCTGCCGCCCTGGCCAGCGGCGCGCTCGCGATCGGCCTGGCCTGCTCCTGCCGCTCACGTGCGCCAAAATTCCGCGTCGACATCACCCCGGGTGGATCTGCGGCCCAGATTCCTTGGCCATTTCTTCGCCAGACGCGACGGGATCCAGCGGGAAGCGGCCGACTCCACCGGGATCCGATCCGGTTCCAAGTACGCGAGAGAGCTGCAAAGCGTTGCCCACAAAGGGTTCTCTCTCGGGTGCTTGTCCGGTGTCCGGCCGGATCTCGGACGGCTGTCCGGCAGCCGGACGATCGGGGCGCGCAAGCCCGCGAGATCACGCGGGCCGCGGCGGGCCTGGGGATTGCTGTCGTCGGGCGGCATGTCAACCACAGACCGACCAGCCGCAATGCCGGCACAATCGACATCCACTCTGAACCACCAGCGCGGAGCCGCACTCGGGGCAGCTCGGCGAGGCAGCGACGACGGCGCTGCGCGCGCCGGTGACCAGCACCTGCCCGTCCCGGCTGCCGTCCCGGTACACCGTGATGCCCTTGCATCCCAGCTCGTACGCGAGCTGGTAGGCGGCCTTCACGTCGTCCGCCGTCGCGTCGTGCCGCAGGTTGATGGTCTTGCTGACCGCGGCGTGGACGTGGCGCTGAAATGCGGCCTGCATCCGGACGTGGGTGGCGACGTCGACCTCGTGGGCGGTGGGGAACACGCGCTGGACGTCGGCCGGGACGTCGGGCCGGCCGCGGACGCCGCCGTGCAGGGCGATGGCGGCGAACAGGGCGTCGGACGCGAACCCGCGTTCGGCGGCGATCCGCCGGAAGTGTGGATTGATCTCGGTGAGCTCGGCGCCATCGAGGACGTTGCGCCGGTAGGCGAGCGCGTAGAGCGGCTCGATCCCGCTGGCGCAGCCGGCGATGATGCTGATCGTCCCGGTCGGGGCGATCGTCGTGGTGGTCGAGTTACGCAGCGCTGGGTGCCCGGCGCGCTGCCACCGCGAACCGGGCCACGCGGGGAAGCTGCCGCGGCGCTCGGCGAGCGCGGCCGAGGCTGCCAGCGACTCGCGTTCGAGGAACCCGGCGAGCCGCGCGGCGAGCGCGAGCGCGGGCTCGGAGTCGTAGGCCAGGCCGAGCGCGGCGAGCGCATCGGCCCACCCCATGATCCCCAGGCCGATCTTGCGGGTCGCCTTGGTCGCCCGCTCGATCTCGGGCAGCGGGTAGCGGTTGGCATCGATGACATCGTCGAGGAACCGCACCGCGTCGCGGATCACGGCGGCCAGCCGCACCCAGTCGAGCTCGCCGGTGGTGACGAACCGGCCGACATCGATCGAGCCGAGCGTGCACGACTCGAACGCGAGCAGCGGCTCCTCGCCACAAGGGTTTGTCGCCTCGATCGCGCCGAGCTCGGGGGTGGGCTGGGTCTGGTTGATCCGGTCGATGAACACCAGGCCCGGGTCGCCGCACGCCCAGGCGGCGCTGGCGATCGCGTCGAGCACGCGGCGCGCGTCGAGCTCGCCGGTGACCTGGCCGGTGCGCGGGTTGACCAGCGCGTAGCGGGTGCCGGCGCGCACCGCGGCCATGAACGCGTCGGTCACCGCGACCGACAGGTTGAAGTTGCGCATCCGCGTCGGATCGAGCTTGATCGCGATGAACTCGAGGATGTCCGGGTGGTCGACGCGCAGGATGCCCATGTTGGCGCCGCGCCGCGTACCGCCCTGCTTGATCGCCTCGGTCGCCACATCGAACACCTGCATCAGCGACACGGGGCCCGATGCGGTGCCGCCGGTCGAGGCCACGAGGTCGCCGGCCGGGCGCAGCCGGGAGAACGAGAACCCGGTGCCGCCGCCGGTCTTCTGGATCTCGGCGGCCCAGCGCACGGCCTCGAACACGCCGGTCGTGGAGTCGTCGACCGGGACGACGAAGCAGGCGGCGAGCTGGCCGAGCGGCCGGCCGGCGTTCATCAGGGTCGGCGAGTTGGGCAGGAACTCGAGCAACGACATCATGCGCTCGAACGCGGCCTGGGCGGCGGCGACCTCGGCAGCGGAGTAGCCCATGGCGGTCTCGGCGGCGGCGACGTGGTGCGCGACCCGGTGGAACAGCTGATCGGGAGTCTCGACCACGACGCCGCCGTGGCGCGCCAGGTAGCGGGCGCGCAGGACCGCGAGCGCGTTGTCGGTGAGCGGCGCAGGCACGTCCGCACCGTACGATCCGCGGCATGGTCGCGCAACCGGCCCCGCCGGCGGGTCGCGTGGCTGTTGCTCGTGATCCTGCTCGTGCTGATCGCGCTCGTCGCGCGGGTCGACGCCGCGCCCGGCGGGGCGTCGATCGACCGGGCGATTCGCCACGCGGACGCGCTGACGGGCGCGGAGCTCGCGGGGGCGTTCGACGAGGATGGCGACGAGGAGGCCGAGGACCGCGCCGCCGAGCGAGCGGACAGCGACGACCGCGAGGACGAGGACGAGGACGAGGACCAGGCGACGATCGCCGACCGCGGGCCGCCTGCGAGCAGCGAGCTGGCAGCGCAGGGCGGCGAGCTGTCGCTGGCGGGGGGCCCACGGCCCGGCGATCGCGACGACGCGGGCGAATCGGCCAGCCTCGCGCTCGATCTCATGCGCGATCTCGCGCTCGCTGACGATGCGGCCGACGCGCCGGCGAGCCTGGCGCTCGGCGGAGACGACGCCGGGGCGGCGGCGGGCCTCGCGCTCGACGACGACGATGCGGCGGCGGGGTCGGCCGGCCCGGGCGCGCTCGCCATGCTCGACGCCGAGCTCGCGCCCGGCGACGCCACCGCGGGGCTCGACGCCGCCGACGCCGGCGCGACCGCGGGCGCGCAGGAGGTCTACGAGCAATCGATGCGCCACCGCCGGCCGTCGCCGTGGGGGCGCCTCGATGTCGGGGTGTCGTGGCGGCGCCGCTGGAGCGCCCCGATCCACACCCCGGCCTATCGCCACGACGAGATCTGGCTCGTCGCGACGTGGAGGCGGTGATGCGCGCTCCGATGATGTCGATCCGGGTCCTCGGGCTGCTCGTCCTCGGGCTCGGGCTGGTCGCCGCGCCGAGCGCGATCGCGGCGCCGGCTCCCGCAGGCCGTGCCGGCGATCCGGCACAGCGCGGCGGCGCCACCGATCCTGCACCGGACGCCGACCTCGATCGCGGCGAGCTCGACGCGATCGACGCCGAGCTGGCCGAGCCTCGCCGGGCCGTGCACGCCCCGGGGATCAGCGCGGTGATCGCCGCGGCGTACGCGGCCGCGGGCCTCGATCACGATCCGCAGGCCAGCTGGCTCCGGCGCGCGCGGCTCACCGGGCTGGTGCCGTGGGTGACCGTGCGGACCACGCGCGACACCAGCTGGCAGGACGACAGCCCCGAGGTCGGCCACAGCACGAGCATGGAGCTCCGCGCGACCTGGCGGCTGGACCGGCTGCTGTTCGACGGCAGGGAGCTCCAGATCGCGGCGGTCGAGTCGGCCCGGCACCGCGAGCGCCGGCGGCTCGCCAGCCGCGTCATCCGCGCGTACTTCGCATGGCGCCGCGCCGCCCGGATCGCGACCGACGACGAGCGCGTGGCGACCCGGGTCGCCGAGTCGGTGGCCGAGCTCGACGCGCTGACCGACGGCTGGTTCTCCGGCCAGCTGCACCTGCGGCCGGGCGCCGCGGCGCCGGGCTCGGAGAAACCCTGAGCGCTGGGTGAACGGTGGGATGCCGGCGACTTGCTCGGTCCAGCGCGCAGCCCCAAGCTGGAATCAGACGTGACCGGTTCCGGCCGCCAGCATCCGCGATACGCCCATGAAGCGGCGCTGACCTTGCTCAGCGCCGACCGCGCGATCACGGGGCGCACGCGCAACGTCTCACACGGCGGGCTGTGCGCCATGGTCGACGAGGAGTTCGCAGTCGGCACCGCGATCGAGATCGATCTGCAGCTGGTGTTCCCCGACACCCGCCGGTCCGAGCCGCTGCGGCTGCCGGCGCGCATCGCGTGGTGCACGGCGATCGACGATCAGTACCAGATCGGCGTGCAGTTCCTCGCGCTCCACGAGGAGACCGCGTCCGATCTGACGATGTTCCTGCGCTTCCTCGAGAGCCGCGCCGCGGTCCGGCCGCCGGCCGCCGCGGCCAAGCTCGACGACCGGTTCGGCTGACCTCACTGCGCCAGGTTGGTGCCCGCCCCTGCGGTGGCGATGACGTTGGTCTTGACGCTGGCGACCGGGGTCAGCGTGTAGCTGTACCCCGTCGAGCCGAACGCGCGGGTCGTCGCCCAGTTCGTGGCGTTCACCGTCCCCGAGCTGCCCGCGTCCCAGGTGATACCGCTGCTGAGGTTGTTGCGGAGATCCCAGAAGCCGATCGCCGAGCTGTCGCGCGACGTGACCGGGTTCAGGACGGTCTCGAAGACGTTGGACTCGATCAGCGACAGACCGCCCATCCGCACGTTGATGCCGGACGTGTGGACGTTGTGGAAGTAGTTGTTGTAGACGTGCGTCAGGCCGAAGCGCTGCAGCGGCAGACGCGACTTCACGTTCTCGAAGCGATTGTGATGGTAGGTCGTGCGAGCGTTGTTGTTGATCGTGTCGCTGTCACTGAAACCGTTCAGGGCCACCTTCTGGTAGTCGTGGATGAAGTTGTACGAGACCGTGATGTGGTTGGCGCCCTTCTTCATGTCGATGCCACCATCGAACGATGAGTCACCGGCACCCGGACACTCGGTCAACGATGCGAAGATGGTGTTGTGATCGATCCAGATGTTGGATGGAACGCCGGAGGACATCCCTTCGATCGAGATCGAGTCGGCATCGCTGCCGCCCGGCAGCAGCCCGAACGTCATGTTCCGGACGATGACGTTCGACGACGGACCGGCGATGTGGATGCCGAAATTCGCGGAGGAGCCATTGGCCCCGATGACGGTGATGTTGTTCTTCTTCTTGATCTGCACGATCTGCGCGGCCTTCTTCCACTGCGCACACACGTCGGTGATCGTTCCGAAGTTGAACACACCCGTGTAATTGAGCACCAGTCCGCTCGTGCCATCGTACGCGTCGATCGCGGATTGCATGGCCGCCATGGTGCTCACCGCGACGGCGGCCTTGTTGCCGCCGCCGGTGGTGGCCGCGCCATAACCGACGGCGCTCGTCGCCACCAATGTGGTGACCGGTGTGACTTCATTCGCCTGTGTGTCGTCCGGTTCGGCAGGCCCGGCGCAGCCGGGAGCGCTGAGTGCCGCGCAGATCACCAGACAACCGCATCTCGATCTTGCAAGTGTCATCGGGACTCTCCTTGTTGACGCTGAAGGCTCCGTGACCGGAACCACGAATCCGCGTGAGGCTCGACGCTCGACATCTGGCAGCCTCGGGGATCACGCCTCGCCCGCGGGCCACGCGAGCTCATCGGCGGCCACTCGTCTGGCTCGAATGCCGTGCCCTCCGGCCGCGGCGCAACCTTACGAGCGATCTGGTAGGGCTGTCAAGTGGCAAGCTGGCCCGGTGGCCTGACCAGAACGAGCGCGTGCGCCTGCGTGTGGTGGCCCACGAGACGGGCGAGGGTCGGACGCACGAACCGGAGGCGCCCGGAACGCGACGGTCGCAGCCGGCGAATCCGATCGGGACGGGCCTACCTTCCTACCTACCTGCCTAGCCCAGGCCGGCCCACAGCTGGGCCCACGCCGCGTACTCGCGGACCAGCCAGCGCACCGCGCGCCGGCGATCGCGGTACTGCATGCTGTCGTCGATGTGCCAGACGTGGGCGTCGAACCCGGCGCGGCGAAACAGCCGGGCGCCGCGCCGGCCATGAAACGGCTGGGTCACCAGCCACAGCGAGCGCACGCCGTGGGCCTCGAGCAGCGGCCGGGTCAGCCGCGCATTGTCGCGCGTGGTGCGCGACGCGCGCTCGGTGAGCACGCCGGGCACGCCGAGCGCCCCGAGCGCCTCGGCGATCGCGTCGGCCTCGGCCCGCGGCGCGCCGCCCGTGACGCCGCCGGTGGCGACCACGATCCGCCCGCCGCCGGCGCGCCACAGCGCGGCCGCCGCGACCACGCGCTCGGAGGCGACCGGCGACAGCGCCCCGCCCGGCCCGAGCGGCGCGCCGAGCACGACGATCGCGTCGAGCGGCGCGAACGGCTCGCGGATCACGAGCGGGCGCTCCAGCAGCCGGGCGACGCGGTCGATCACGTCCGGAGTATCGCCCAGCCGGGCGCGATCCCGGTGGATCGCGATGTTCAGCGGCGCCGCACAGCAGTAGATTCTCGCGGTGCGCCTCGCCGGGCTGCTGCTCGCTCTGACCGCGTGCCACGGTGCGCCCGCGCCGCCGGACCGTGCGCCGCCGCTGCCGCGCAACTGCCCCCGGCGCCTGCCGGCCCGACGACCTCGACGGCACGCAGTTCCCCTGCGAGGGCCTGCCGGCGCGCTGCCAGGAGATCTGCTACCTCGGCGAGTGCTGCGAGCTGGTGAACGGAGCCTGGAGCACGCGGATCTTCGACTGCGCGCGCCCGGTGGACGCGGGCGTCGACACCCCGCCGGATGGAGCCCCCGATGCCTGACGCCGCGCCGCCGGCGCTGACCACGTGGTCCAAGATCGCGACCGTCGTGCGAGTGACGGGCGGCAACTTCCTGGAGATGTTCGACTTCTTCCTGTTCGGCATCTACGCGCCGCACATCGCGCGGGTGTTCTTCCCGACCGGCAGCGAGTTCGCGTCGCTGATGCTGGCGTTCGTCACGTTCGGCGCCGGGTTCCTGATGCGGCCGCTCGGCGCGATCGTGCTCGGGGCGTACGTCGATCGCGTCGGCCGCCGCCCCGGCCTGATCCTGACGCTCTCGATCATGGCCGCCGGCACGATGATGATCGCGTTCGTCCCCGGCCATGCCGCGATCGGCATCGCGGCGCCCCTGCTGGTCCTGAGCGGCCGGCTGCTCCAGGGGTTCTCGGCGGGCGTGGAGCTCGGCGGCGTGTCGGTGTACCTGGCGGAGATCGCGACGCCCGGGCACAAGGGATTCTACGTCAGCTGGCAGTCGGCGAGCCAGCAGGTCGCGATCATCGTGGCCGCCGCGCTGGGCTATGCGCTGCAGGCCGGGATGGCGCCGTCCACGCTCGCCGCGTGGGGGTGGCGGATCCCGTTCTACGTCGGCTGTCTGATCGTCCCCGTGATCTTCGTGATCCGCCGCTCGCTGCAGGAGACCCCGGCGTTCCTCGCCCAGCGCCACCGCCCGACGCTGCGCGAGATCCTGCGCTCGCTGGTCGAGCACTCGTTCGTCGTCGCCGGCGGCACGCTGCTCGTGGTCATGACGACGGTCAGCTTCTACCTGATCACGGTCTACACGCCGGCGTTCGGCAAGACCCTGCAGCTCGGCGCCGGCGACAGCCTGCTGGTGACGTGCTGCGTCGGCCTGTCGAACCTGTTCTGGCTGCCGGTGATGGGCGCGCTGTCGGACCGGATCGGCCGGCGGCCGATCCTCGTCGGCTTCGCGCTGCTGACCCTGTTGACGTCGTACGTGGCGATGTCGTGGCTGGCGGCGGCCCCGAGCCTGTCTCGCATGCTGCTCGTCGAGCTCTGGCTGTCGGTGCTCTACGGGGGCTACAACGGCGCGATGATCGTCACGCTGACCGAGGTGATGCCGGCCCAGGTCCGGACCACCGGGTTCTCCCTCGCGTACAGCCTGGCGACGACGCTCGGCGGCTTCACGCCGGCGATCTCGACCTGGCTGATCGCCCGGCTCGACAACCGGGCGGCGCCCGCGCTGTGGATGAGCTTCTCGGCGGTGTGCGGCCTGGCCGGGACCCTGATGCTGCTGTCGCGCCGGCGCGGCTACGGCGCGTCGAGCCGCTCGGGCAGGTCGGCGACCACGTAGGCCAGCGCGGCCGCCGCCGCGACATCGTCGGCGAGCGCCTGCGGATCGACCTTGTCGAGCGTGTCGGCGTCGGTGTGGTGGATGTCGAAGTAGGTCCGGCCGTCGGTCTCCAGCCCGACCATCGTGACGCCGGTCCGCCCCATCGGCCCGATGTCGGCGCCGCCGAAGCCCGGGATCACGCGGATCGTGAGCGCGGGGCGCAGCAGCGCCGCGATCTCGGTGACCCGCGCCTGCACCCGGTCCTGGCTGTCGGGCCGGGCGCGAACGCCGAACGAGCGGGGCACGAACCCGCCGCTGTCGGACTCCACCGCGAGCACGGTGTTCGGCAGCTCGGCGGCGTGGTCCTTGGCGTAGGCGCGCCCGCCGCGCAGGCCGTTCTCCTCGTTGGTGAACAGCACGACGCGGATCGTCCGGCGCGGCACCAGGCCGAGCCGGCGCAGCGTGGTGATCGCGTGCATCATCGTCACCGCGCCGGCGCCGTCGTCGTGCGCGCCCTGGCCGACGTCCCACGAGTCGATGTGGCCGCCGATCACGACGATCTCCTCGGGGTGCTCGCGGCCGCGCAGCTCGCCGATCACGTTGGCCGACGGCGCGTCGGGCAGCATGTGGCCCTCGGTCTTGACGTGCACGGTGACCGGGCCGTCGGCCGCGAGCCGCGCGATCAGCTGGGAGTCCTCGACGGTGACCGCCAGCGCCGGGATCTTCGCGACGCCCTCTTCGTACTCGGTCACGCCGGTGTGCGGCGTGCGCAGGCTGTGGGCGGTGACCGAGCGCATCAGCACCGCCAGCGCGCCGAGCTTGGCCGCGCGCGACGGGCCGCGCGTGCGGTACTGCACGGTCTCGCCGTAGCCCGCGCCCTTGTCCTCGCTCCACGTCGGCATCGCGACGTCGTAGAGCACGATCGCGCCCTTGACCTGGGCCTGCTTGGCCTCGAGCTCGGCCCAGTCGTGGACCACGACCACCGGCGCGGTGATGCCGGCGCGCGGGGTCGCGACCGTGTCGCCGAGCCCGAGCGCGTGCAGCGTCCGCGCGACCGGCGCCGTGATCTCGGCGGACTCGGCGCCGCGCACCCAGTGCGGCACCATCACCGGCTCGGTGCGGACGTCGTGGCCGTCGTCCTTCATCGTCTTCGCGGCCCACGCGATCGCCCTGTCCAGCGCCGGGGAGCCCGACAGCCGGTTGCCGATCCGGTCGGTCAGGTAGGCCAGCTTCTGGTACGCGCCGCGATCGGCGCGCGCGGCGGCGACGATCTTGTCGACCGCGTCGCGGTAGTGGTCGGCGATCGCACCCGGCGGCGCCGCGGCGGCGGCCGCGGGCGACGGGGTCGCCGGCGCCGCGGCGGGCGCGCTCGGTGCCGCGGCGGGCGCGCTCGGCGCCGCGGCGAGCGGAGCGGCGGACGGCGCCGCGGTGCCGTATGGCTTGGTCTGGGACACCCACGCGGGCGTGTGCTGGGCAGCGGGCGCTGGTGCGCAACCGATCACCAGGACGAGAAGCGCTCGTTTCATGCTAGCTCCGAGGGTTCCGGCCGGGCCTCGCCCGCCGGCCTCGGAGGAATACCACGCGACCCGAGCTCGATGAGCAGCTCGATCACCGTGATCAGCCGCTCGGCGGTGGCCGACGCCCGACCGAGCGCCAGGTCGGAGAGCGGCATCGGATGATCGAGCGGCGCGCCGCGCCCGGGATAGATCCGGTAGCGCAGGCCCTCGCTCTCCCAGTAGGCGAGCCAGCCGTCGAGCGTGGCGACCGCACGCGCGCGCAGCCCGTCGTCGAACAGCCGGCGGAACGCGAGCGCGCTGCCGCGGGTCCGGAACCGCTCGTCGAACCGCGCGTCGCCGGTCTTGAAGATCGGCGCGGCGGGCGGCCCGGCCGGGTTGATGCCGAGCGCGCGCGGCGGGATCGCCCACGCGGTCAGCGTCGCGCCGCGGACCTCGTCGATCTCGCGGCCGATCACCGCGTCGAGCGCGAGCACCGCGCCGTCGATCCGCTCGATCCGCACGCGCACCGCCAGGCCGTCGGCCTCGCCGACGACCACCGACGACGCGAGCCCACCCTCGCCACGCGTGGTCAGGCTGTGGACGTCGCGCAGCGCGCGGCGCAGGCCCTGGGCGAGCTGCGCGACGTACCCCGCCCACGCCGCGTCGCCGATCGGCGGGGTCTCGCTCGCGATCGGCCGCGCGGCCAGCTCCTCGTCGCGCACGCTGCGCGCGGCGCCGCCGATCAGCGCCAGGCCGAGCAGCGGCAGGAGATAATGATGCGGCCACTTGAACGCGTAGCCGCCGAGCACGATCAGCGCGAGCCCGACCCCGACCGAGCGGCGCGCCGGGCTCGGCGAACGCACGCACGCGGTCAGCGCCCACGCCACGGTCGCGATCGCCAGCAGGTACACCGTGAGCCGCGGATCGGCCTGGGCCGAGGTCAGCTCGACCCCGAACGCCAGCGTCGCGGCCTTCGCGAGCGCGCCGTACGCGACGCGGGCGAGCACCGCCCCGGCCCCGACCACCGCCAGCGCGACGAACAGCGTGCCGGGCCGGAGCACCGCGCGGGTGAACGGCCGGGGCGCGAAGCAGTACAGCGACGCGACCGCGGCCAGGCACAGCGCGCTGACGCCGGCGCGGGCGAGCGCGATGCCCGGCCCGTCGAACATGTCGTCGGACCACAGAAACCGCGCACCGACCGCGTTGGCGACGTGGAGCAGCAGCGGGACCGCGAGGATCGGCAGGCCGACCTGGATCCCGAGATCGCGACGGCGTCCGAACGCGGCGGCCACGATCGCGATCACCGACAGCGCGAGCGCGGCCTCCAGGGTCAGGCTGAGCACCGCCGGCGCGTCGATCGCGAGCGGCGCGGCGGCCAGCGCCGCCGTGATCGCGACGATCAGCCCCGCCCCGCGGGCGCGCCGGCCGTGGTCGCCCCGGAGCTCGTGCCAGCACCACACCCCGAGCAGCAGCGCGGCGAGGGTGCCGGTGAAGTAGAACGAGAACAGCCCGACATAATCGAGGTACGTGTGCCACGCCGGCGGCGGCCCGCTCGGGCGCAGCATCGGCACCGCGATCCGGTTGATCGCGACCTCCACAACGGCGACCAGCAAGAGCACATGGGTGGCGGTCCACCCTGCGAGCCGACGGTTGGGCAACTGAAAAAACGTAGCTGTATAGAGCAGTTGGGTCAAGCAGCGCGCCAAAAACTGGGCGCCCGATGTGGCAGTCACGCTATCCTACATGTCGTGAAAAAGCCGACCCTCCTCGCCGCCACGCTCGTGTCGTGGGGGATCGCGGCGAGCGCGGCGCTCGCATCTCCTTCCACCCCCTCCGGTCCGGGCGGCTCGCCGCGCCGACCGCCGATCGTCGTCCTCGATCCCGGCCACGGCGGGTCGAACTCCGGCGCGGCCGGCACCACCGGGCTGCACGAGAAGCAGCTCTCGCTCACCGTGGCGACCGCGGTCGCCGACCGCCTGCGCGCGCGCGGCATCGCGGTCGAGCTGACCCGGACCACCGATCGCACGCTGACCCTGCGCCAGCGCGTCGCGCACGCCGACCGGGTGGGCGCCGACCTGTTCGTCTCGATCCACGCCAACGCGTCGCCGACCCGGACCCAGCGCGGCTACGAGACCTACGTGCTCACGCCGCGCGCCATCGACGTCGACGGCCGCGCGCTGCGCAGCGACACCACCACGCCGCGGCCCGGCGTCGATCCCGACGTCGCGCTGGTGCTCGACGACGTCGAGCGCGGCGCCTCGCAGTGGGAGGCCGCCGACCTGGCCGCGCGCATGCAGCGCGCGCTGCGCGACCGGCGCGGCGTCGACGGCGACCGCGGCGTGCGCCAGGACGCCCAGCACGTCCTGCTCGGCGCCACGATGCCGGCGGTCCTCGTCGAGGTCGGCTTCATCGACCACCCGATCGAGGGCCGCCAGCTCGCCGATCCCGCGGTCCAGGCCCAGCTCGCCGACGCGATCGCCGAGGCGATCACCGATCAGCTCGCCGACTGACGCCGCCATCAGCGGGTGCGGATGATCTCGGTCAGCAGGTGGACATCGGTGGTCGGGTTGCGACCCGGCCGCCCTGCCCGGTCCGCCGCGTTGTCGAGCTCGCGCGCGCGCCGCACCGCGTCGTCGTAGCCCGAGTGAAGCCTGGCGAACACGAGCTCCTTGTCGTAGCCCGGCAGGTGGTCCTGCAGCAGCGAGCGCAGCGGCTCGCGTTCGATGTGTGCCCGCTGATCGGCAAAGTGGAGCAACGCCCACAACTCGAAGCACGGGTTCGATACCGCCAGCTGGATGTCGTGAGCTCGGGCCAGCTGCCGCGCCTCGGCGACATTCGGGTGGTCGTCCATGTCGAACACGGCCCAGACCTGGTCCCACAGGAGATTCTCGTCGCGCTGTCGCCGGGCGTCGTCCTCGGCCTTCCGGCGCTGCTCGATCGCGGTCTGGACGACAGTGAGCGGCACACCGGCGGGTCCAACCGGCTCGACGTGGACGCGCGGATTGCGCACGTGATGCTGGAGCTGCCTGATGTACAGCGGCTCGGTCTTCTTACCCTCACAGACCACGAGGATGCGAACCTTCGGCTGGCGCGACGGCCGCCTGCGCTGGATCGACCGGTCATCGTGGCGGCGGCCCATCGCTATGCGTCCCGGTCGCCGTCGGAGTTGTCACGAGCTGCGTCGTCATGTGCCTCACTCTTGCCATCACCGCCACCGCCATCGCCACCGTTCACCTTGTGGACCATGTCGCCCAGGAATGGAATCGCGCCGTAGCGACCCTGCAAGTAGCCGCGCTCCAGGTTCTCCTCCTTGCGCGGATGAAAGTCGGTGAGCGGATAGAGGTGTGTTGCGCCGCTGTCGTCTTTCTCGGTGAACCAGACCTGGTCGCGGCTGAGCACCGGCTCCCCGAGGATGGTGCCGAGCAGGTTGGCGTCGTGCGTCGTGAACAAGAGTTGCGCGCCGCGTGGATTCTGCGCCGGATCGTTGAACATTCGCACCAGCCGCAGTGCCAGCATGGGATGCATGCTGGCCTCGAGCTCATCGATGCACAACAGGCTTCCGCTGCAGAGCGCGTCGACGACGTACGGCGCGAGATTGAGCAGCGCGATGGTTCCCGCGGACTCTGACGAGAGCGGAAGCCATGCATGCTCATCGTCGGCGCTCCGGTGGCGAAAGGATACCCTGCCCGGCGTGCGCGGCGTGCCCGGCGCGCGCGACGCTTGGGGCATCGCCGCTTGAGCATAGGCATCCAGATAGGATTCCAGAATGGCAAGGTCCGCTGCCCCCTCGGCCAACACCTCGCCCGTCCACTTTGCAGATTCCACGCGAACGTCCAGGATTCCGGTGTCGGCGTCTCGAAGGAGCTGCAAGATGGCCGCCCGATCGGTCGCGCCACCTCGGGCGTCGAGCCTCTTGGCGATCTCGCGTGAGACCAGCCCGATTGAACGGCGGATCAGTGACAGCCGCCAGGTGTCGAACTGACGGAAGACGGGAAGGAGTGCCGCGTGATTGTTCTGCGCGGCCGCAGACAGAAACAGACTATTGGGGCGCGTCAGGTTTCGAATCGCCTCATTCTCCCCATGCAGCGTCTTCCCGAACTCGAACCGCTCGCCGTCGCGCTCGAACCACATGGCCTTCCGTCCGTGTGGCCACGTGAATAGCCATTCCTCTTCGATGCGAGATGAGCTCAGCTGAAACCCGTACCGATACCGGACGCCGTCGACGATGACGTCCACTTCGTACAGCGACGGCTGTTCCACCTTACTCGATAGCAAGAATGGGTCGCGCGCTGTGCCATCCACATCCCACCGCCGCTGGGAGTCGAGGACCGCGCGGCGCATGAACGCGATCGCCGCAAGCACGTTGCTCTTGCCAGAGGCGTTCGCGCCGTAGATCCCGACCACCGGGACGAGCGCTTCGCCGAGACCCTCCGGTCGGAGCACGTGAACGCGACGCTGGTCGCTGGTCGCGACGAGCGACAGGACCTGCTCGTCGCGAAGCGACCGATGATTTTCGACGCGGAACTGGATGAGCACAGGTGCTCCTGATGGCTACATCATAGCCCTTGGGGCGCGCTTTTCACGGAACTTGCGCAAAGTTTGCCTTGAAAAGGACCCTGTTCCTCCGTCTAGCGCCCCTGGTTAGGGGGTGAGCGCCTGCAAGACAGGCCAACCGTCCTGGGGAGCACTTCGGAGGTGGCGAAGGACGGAGCCGCCCTTCTTGCTGGAAGCGCAGGGGATTCGCCGCCCGCGTCCTGACCGCCAGCGAAGATCGAGCTACCGCGCGCCGGCCGCCGATTTGGGGACCCGGTCGAGGCTGTCGCCGGTCAACTCCGTGGGCTGGCCGCGGACCACGCCGCCGACCTTGCGCAGGTGCGGCGACTTCGCGATGTCGCCCGGCTTGGTGTACAGGTCGGGCACATCGGCCACGAGATCGATGCCGCCGGCGCGCCACACCCGGCTGACGAACTCCGAGCACACGAAGTCGTCGGGCGGCGCGTCGGGATCCGCCTCGTCATGACGCGGGCGTCCTGACACCAGCCGCGCGAGATTGCGTATCAGCTTGTACATCGAGTAGCGCTTGCCAAGCAGGCGCTGGGCGGCGCGGATCATCTCCGTGCGCGCCAGGTCCTCGTCGGTCGTCCACAGCTCGACCTTGCCGGAGTACTGGTTCACCACGATCGACATGCGCGATACCACGATCCCCTTGCCGACCGCCTCGAGCACCATCAACCGGTCGCCCCACCACGCGACGATGGCAGCGTGCGAGTACGGCGAGCGAGTGATCCGGCGGATGATGCGGCTGATCCACGACTTGCCGCGGAACAGCAGGATATCACCGTCCCGGATCCCGCGCCGGATCCCCCCGTAGGGCACCAGCCCGCGCTGCTCCGCCCCCCCTCGACCGCTCCGCACAGAACCATTCTAGCCGACCGCTGCCCCGCGAGTCACGAAGAATCACTGCGGCCGCCGCGTCCGCCGGCCTCGGCTCGTCCTGCCATCCTCACGACACGGTCCGGCGGACGCGGTGCGCAATCGCGGCCCGGCTGCGCAGCGGTTGCGCGCCAGCGCTGGAACGCGCGATGCAGCGCACCGGGTGTGAAAGCGAGCATTGCCATGACCGAAGCGACCCCCCGCTGGGACGACCTGCGCCGGATCACCGATGAGCTCCAGCTGAAGATCCACCTCGCCGAGATGGATACGCGCGACCGCTGGCGCGAGCTGCAGCCTCAGCTCGGCGAGTTCGAGCACCAGATCGCCGACGCCGGCGGCACCGCGAGCACGGCGGTGGCTCACGAGCTGTCGGAGCTCGGCGCCGGGCTGCGCCACCTGAGCGGCGATCTGGTCAGGCGGCTGCGCGGCAACTACATGCAGGGCTGGTAAGCGCTGCGCAGATCGCGCCGCGCAGCCGGCGCGCGACGGCAGCGGGCGTCGCGCAGTGCTTGCGCGCGACCTCGGGTGTCGTCCTCGACCATGCGCGCGCCGAGGCCGCGGCGCGTGGATCGCCCCCGGCGGTGCTCGGTGCCGCGCTGCTCGCGATCTCGATCGCGCGGTTCCATCGCCGGTTGACACGACGCTGCGGCTGCACGCCGCGCTGCGCGCACCGCAAGCGCCGCGCGATCCGCGCCCTGCATCGGCCGCCGGGTGCGCGCCTCCGATCGCGGCACGATCGCTGCAGCCCCCGGCAGCATGGATCCGGACAACGCCGATCACCTGATGCACGTCATCGAGTGCCGTCATTCGTCGCGGGCGCCGTTCGACCCGGCGTCGCCGGTCACGCCGCACGAGCTCGACCGGATCGTCGAGGCGGCCCGCTGGGCGCCGACCGCCCACAACATGCAGAACTTCCGCCTGATCGTCGTCGATAGCCCGCGCGTGCTGGCCGAGCTCGCTGCGATCCGGGCGCCGATCTCGCCGGTGTTCATCGCCGAGAACGATCGCCAGCTGTCGTGGTCGGTCGACGAGCTCCGCGCGCGCGGCACCGGCCTGCTCGGGACGATGTTCCCGCCGTCGTGGCGCAACCCGGACCCGGCGCACGCCCCGCACGACGCCGCGCGGCGGCTCGGCGAGCTGATCGCGGGCGCGCCGATGGTGATCGTGGTCGTGTTCGACGCCAGCCAGCGCGCGCCGGCCTCGGAGGGCGACGCGCTCGGCCTGATCAGCCTGGGCTGCGTGCTCGAGAACATGTGGCTCGCCGCGCAGGCCTGCCACCTCGACCTCCAGGTGATGAGCACGTTCTCCGGCGAGCGAGTCGAGCCCGAGGTCGACCGGGTGCTGGACATCCCCCCGCCGTGGCGCATCGCCTATGCGCTCCGGCTCGGTCACGCGCTCGCGCCGGGGGGCGCGCCTCGGGTCCGCCGCGATCCCGAAATGTTCGTAGACCACGGTCGCTTCGGCGGCCCGCGCGTGGTTGAGCGCGCGAACGCGCCTCGGTGAACCCACGCGCGCACCCGCCGCGCGATCTCGTCGCGGTCGCCCCAGCGAATACCCGGCTTTACCCCGCCGGAACCTCGACACGCGATGGCGCGACGCGTGCATCGCGGTCGGCCATGACCTCGTACATTGACGTGAACTTCCAGCGGATCGATCGGAATCCGTCGATCGAGTCCGCGATCCACCGCTGGGTCGCGCGGTTCGAAGCGATGCGATTCGAGGTCCGGCGCGCAGTTGCCACCGTCGAGGTCGGGGGGCGAAGCCGCACGACCGTCGAGCTCACCCTGGTGCTCGCGGACGGCACAGCGCGGACGGTGACCGCCACCCGTACCGATCCGTACGTCGCGGTCTCGGATGCGTTCCGCTCGGTACGCCAGCAGCTGCTCGCGGCGCCGTCGCCGGATCGCGCGCGCCCGGCGCCCGGCCGGTTGGTCGCGTAGCCGGGGCGGCGGGGGCCGCGTTGCGGTACCCCGGAGATCCGGTGCTGGACAGGGCCCGGAGCTTGGAGGACACTACCGCCCAGGCTGCGGTCTGACCGGGCAGGGGAAGACATGAGGGAGCGGATCCCACGACCAGCAGGGGCCGGGAACGTCGCGAGCAAGCGCGCCGTCACCGGGATGGCGCCGCTGGCCACGCGTTCCCGCCGGGCGGCTCCGCCGAGGATCGACGTCGCCTCCCCGCACGGCCCCGTCCGGGCCGGGCCGTAGCTTGAGCGCGATCATGCCCGGCCTTCGCGAGTTCCTCGTCGACGCCGGCCGGGCGCCCTCCGAGGCGGATGCCCTGCTCAGCGGCGCGGTCAGTGACGCGTTCTTGACCGGAGAGGGGACCTCGGCCGCAGACCGCGATCTGCTCGCCTCGATCGAGGGTATTGTCGCCAGCCGCTTCCAGGACATGAACGCGTTCTACCGGACGGTGTGGCGGCCGGCGAACGTCGGCACAACTCCGACGCTCCCACCCTGGCTGACCATGACCCAGACGCGTAGCTTCGGTCGACAGGCCGGCATCATGGCGCACGAGCTCAGAGGCCTCACCGCGACGAGCACAGACCCCGCGATCCGGACTGCGATCGACACCGCGATGCAGACTCGATCCATGCCGGGATTCTCGCGGCATCACTGGGGTACCGACATCGACATCCTCTCGGCCGAGCGGACCGACTGGATCGGGACCGGCCGGCTGGTGCCCGTCATTCCGTTTCTGCAGACCGAGGCCCGCCGCTTTGGCTTCTTCCACCCCTACGCTTCGGCCGGGCCGAGCTCGTCCGGCTTTCCCGCCCCGGCCAGCCCGCACTACCTCGACGAGCCCTGGCACATGTCCTACGCCCCGCTGGCGAACGTGCTGCAGCGCGAGTGGGCCCGTCGAATCACCGGGACCGTGCTCGACGGTCTGATCACCCGCACCGCCGCCGCGGTCCGCGGCCGCGTGCCGCAAGCGACCATGGAGCGGGTGCTGCGCAGCATGAACCTGACGAGCTTCCAGACCAACGTTGCCCCACCGCCGTGACCTGGCTCCGCTCCCGATCGCTCGCGTGGCTGGTGCTTGCCGTGGCGCTGTGCGCATGCCGCCGCGTGCCATCCGCGGAGCGGCCCACGCCGCGCGACGCAGGGCCAGCGCTGGGTACGCCGCAGGACGCGCAGGCGCCGGCGGTCGAAGGGCCGATCCTCGTCGTGAACGACCAGGCCGGTGAGCGCGATCTGATCTGGAGCGGTCTGCGGGTCAGCGTGATCCACGGGACGATCCAGGTCGGCGCCGAGCCGGTCCCTCCGATCTTGTGGGTCACGCCACTCGCCGGCGGCTGGTTGTTCCTGACCCAGGACGGCTCGCTGGTTCGCAGCGATTCGTTTGCCGGTGCGATCCGGCGCGCCGGTACCGTCGCGCCGCCGTATCGCCCGCTGCGGGCCTGCCGCGGCCGTCTTGCCGTGGTCGACGATGGCGGCACCCTGTGGCTGAGCGATGGCACCGAGCCGCCTGCGCGCGCCGCCCTGCCGGAGCCGGGCCGCGCGCTGACGGCGGTCTTCCTGGATGCGCGGCGCGGCATCGTCGTCCTGGAGGGAGGACAGCTCGCGCGCACCGGGGATGGCGGCGCGCACTGGAGCCGGGTGCACCTCGGTGGCGAGGCCGGATGGGACGTGGAGCGCGTGGGAGACGAGGCGCGGGTCGAGACCACCGCGGGGCCGCGCGCGATCGACGACAGCGGAGCGCTCCGCCCGGTCACCGGGGAGCTGCCCCCGCCCCTCGCATCGCCGCCCGACGATCAGATCGCCGAGCTCCGGCGCGCGGCGTCCCGGCAGAGGGTGGCTGCCGGCGCCGCCGAGGGCGCACCCGCTCCGCCGGCTCGCACGCCCGAGGACACCGAGCGGCCCGCACCGCCCATGACGCTCACCTCCGAGGCCTACCTGTGCACGCCGTACCGGGCACCGACACCCCTGAGGAGCCCCGGAACACCGCCGGCGGTCCCGGGTGCACGATCGGTGTCGCTCGTCGGGCCAGGCGCGCGCGCGGCGCTCCAGATCCGGAGATCGCGGGGCCGCTGGCTGGCGCGCGCCGCGTGGGAAGGCGTCGACCCGCGAGGGTCGTTCTCGGGCGCGTCCTCGGAGTCTCCGCTTGCCATGGCGCGATCCGGCGACGCCGCCGACCCGGAATCGGCCGCATGGTTCCTCGAGGGTGCCTGGCGCAGCGGTACGCTGTTCCGGCGTTGCGCCGACGAACAAGCCTGCACCCTCCTCCATGCGCCCGAGGGCGGCCCGCTGGCGATGCTCGCCCCCCTCCCCGAGATCGCCCAGTCCTCCGCACCGTACAGCATCCTTCCGGTCGGTCGAGCCGGTGCCTTGCTGCTGTTCCGGGACCGGCGAATCCTGGTGTCGCGCCTGCCCAACCGCGAGCGGCTGGATCGCGCCGTGGTGCGCGAGCGGCTCCTCGGTGTCGACACCGTGCTGATCCCCGGCCCGACGGGCGCGGTGCGAACCCGCGCCTTCGTCCGGCTCGACGCGGACGCTCCGGCGGCGCTGGCACGACGCGGTGGGGTCTGGGGATACGCGGCCGTGGAGGGCGACGACGCGCGCGCTCTCCGGTTCCATCCCCTGTTTCCAGCGCCGGCAGCGCCCGCCGAGCTTCGACTGCCATCACCGGCGCCGGCTGCTCTGTGCGGAGCGGCCAGGGCACCGGCGACCGAGCTGGTGGGCGTTCGCTTTCCCGAGGTCCTTCGCGCGGCTGCTCCGCTGATCGTGGATCCGGATGCGCGCGCCGTCCTGGAGCTGTCCCAGGATCAGATCTGTCTGCGGTCGCTCGATTCGCCGTCGTCGATCGAGCCCGGCGGTGACCACGGGCTACACGTCGCCGCCGGAGCCGGCGGACTCACCGGCGTGGTCGACGACGGCGGACAGCGCCAGTCGATTCGTTGCCAGCCGAGCGCGGGTGTCACCGACTGACCCGGCGGCGGCCGATCCCAGCGTCCACTAGTTCCAGGATCAAGCTAGCCGGACGTCGGCCGCGGCCCGATCGGAGCCGGTGGCGGGGCGTCCGGGTTCCAGATGTTGGTCTGCTGGTACTGGTTGCTGTCCATCAGGGTGAAGCCGACGAACAGCGCCGCGGCCAGGATCGCGGAGACGAACACGACCGAGTGGAACAGCCGGTCGTAGCGCAGGTGCATGAAGAACAGGATGACCAGCGTGGCCTTGACCACCGCGATCGCCATCGCGATCGCGAGGTTGATGTTGGCCCCGAAGTCGACCTTGGTGGCGAGCACGGTGACCAGGGTCAGCACCAGCAGCGTACCGCCGGTCTTGACCAGGACCTTGACCGTGGCGACGTGCGACAGGCCATGGTGCGGATCCTCATGGTCGTGGTCGTCGTCGTCGTGGTGAAGCTCGGCGGCAGGGGAGTCAGACATGGGCGCCTCTAGTGGATCAGGTAGAGCAGCGGGAACAGGAAGATCCAGATCAGGTCGACGATGTGCCAGTACAGCGCGGCGTAGTCGATCGGCCCGAAGTAGTCCGGGGTGAAGTGGCCCTTGAGCGCGCGGATCAGGAGCCAGCTGAACACGCCGACGCCGAACAGCACGTGGATGCCGTGCAGGCCGGTCATCGCGAAGTAGATCGTGAAGAACATGTTGGTGTGCTCGGGCGGCGGACCGGCCGCCTCGAGCTCGTGCAGCTCGTGCACGGTGAGCTGGTGGTGCGGCTGGATCTGCGGCTTGCCGAGCTGGAGCGGGCGATCGCGGTCGGCGAGCAGGTCGCCGGCGTCGGCCGGCCTGGGCGGTGGCTTGCACTCGGCCTTGATCCGGACGTGCTCGCGCTCCTCGGCGTCGCCGTACTCGACGAGGATCCCGACGCCCTTCTTGCACACCGCGGGCTGATACGCCGGCCGCCAGCACGGGAACTTCGAGGTGCGCGCGGGTTCGTGGGCCGCAGGCTCCTCGCCCGGCAGCGCCTCCTCCACGCACTTCTCGGTGATGTCGTGCGTGAAGTGCTCGGTGATCTCCGGCTTGTCGATCCCACGGGGGGCTTTGCCCCCCGCCCCGCCGGCGGAGCCGTCGGGGTCCCCACCCCCCGTCTCGCTGCGCTCGACCTCCTCGGTCAC
>JBGQCL010000108.1:0-27420 GCA_041495365.1 Kofleriaceae bacterium
GCCTGTTCGATCAGTTCCTCGACGACTCGGACTTCGCCCGGCGCTGTCGCTAGCCGTGCGCCTGGCCGTGGCGATCAGGTCGCCGGGCCTGCGCGCGGCGGCCGCGGCATCACCGCACGGTGAACGAGGCGAGCAGCGGCCGGGCGCGCGCGGTCTCGAGCCGGCGGGCCGACGAGGTGGCCGATGCGATGCTGAACAGGTGGAGGATCAGGCCGGGGACCAGCAGGATGTAGCCGAGGCTGACGATCACGAACCACAGGATCGCCGCGGCCGGTCGCTCGGCGTAGAGGTGGCCGGCGCCGGGGACCAGCGCCCTCAGCAGGCCGGCGAGCAGCGGGCTCGGGCCGTGCGAGGCGCGCACGACCGGGACGAGCGACGGCGGGGACAGGGGTGGGGCCGGCGGGGCCGAGAGCCTCTGGCGGCCGAGCATGTGGTAGACGACGGTGCCGTCGTCCTCGATCTCCATGCTCAGCCGATCGCGGGCTGCGAGGTCGTCGAGGACGCGGCCGGCGTCGTCGAGCGAGCACGGGGCGAAGTACGCCAGCGCGGGCGCGGTGATCTTCGCTTCCGTGGTGTGTGCGAGGTCCAGCAGCCGCGCCTCGATGGCGCCTGCCTCGGTGATCCGGTGGGACACGGGATGTATGTAAGGCATGGGTGGCGAGTTGCCACCCCCCATCCGGGCAGGTGGGCGAGCGCGCGGAGGCGGCCTGCGCTCAGAGATCGCCGTAGCCGCGGTACCTTGCGGCCGGCGATGCGCGGCGAGTGGCGCTGAGCGCGGGCGGATCAGGGGGCGCCGGAGGTGGGCAGGACGATCGCGAACCGGGTGCCGGCGCCCGGGGTCGGCTGCAGCTCGAGGGTGCCGCCGAAGCTGTGGACGTACTCGCGCGACAGCGCCAGCCCGAGGCCCGTGCCCTTGCCGAGCGGCTTGCTGGTGACGAACGGCTCGAACAGGCGCGGCGCGACGGCGGGGGCGATGCCGGGGCCGTTGTCCTCGACGGCGATCTCGACCGAGCTGCCTGCGCGCGCGGCGGCGATCCGCACCCAGGGGCTGCCGGTGCGCGCCTCCTCCATCGCCTCGGCGGCGTTGACCAGGAGGTTGAGCAGGACCTGGGACAGCTTGCCGCGGTGGGCGGTGACCGGCGGCAGGTCGCGCTCGCTGCACCGCCGGACCTCGATCGACTTGCCGAGCTTGAACGACGCCAGGCGCAGCGCGTCGCCGATCACCTCGTCGACGTGGCACGGCTCCAGCGGGTCGTCGGTGCCGCCGCGCGCGTAGTTGCGGAGGACGCGGACGATCTGGGCGATCCGGTCGATCCCGTGGCGGACGTCGTCGAGCGCGGCCCGCGCCTCCGGGCCGTTGAGGTCAAACCCGTCGAGCTCGGGCGTGGTGAGCAGGTCGACGTTCGCGCTGACCGCGAGGAGCGGGTTGTTGATCTCATGGGCGACACCGGCGGCGAGCTGGCCGAGCGAGGCGAGCCGCTCGGCCTGGGCACGCCGGTGCTCGCTGAGCGCGAGCTGCTCGATCGCCTCGGTCCGCGCGCGCTGGGTGGTGAGCTCTGCGATCCGGACCCGGCGGAACGAGAACGCGCCGAACACGCCGAGCACGCCGACGGCGGTGTCGGTCGCCAGGTTGTCGGCGGTGACCGCGAGTGCGGCACCGCCGAGCCAGGCCAGCACGGCGACGCCTGACACCGTCGCTGCCCCCGCGGCCGCGCACGCGATGACCTCGTCCTGGAACAGCACCATCAGGGCCAGCGGGAGCAGCACCATGTACTGG
The DNA here is from genome assembly GCA_041495365.1 of Kofleriaceae bacterium. Taxonomy (GTDB): domain Bacteria; phylum Myxococcota_A; class Polyangia; order Haliangiales; family Haliangiaceae; genus JABFXX01. The sequence continues at coordinate 1,778 of JBGQCL010000108.1, forward strand.
AAGTCCGGACTCGCGAGTCCGCCGTTCAGCCACACCGTCGCCGTGAACAGCCAGCACGAGGCGAGGCCGGCGATCGGCAGGAGCCATCCACACAACCGGGTGCTGGTGCGCGGCAGGGTCAACCCGACGGCGGCCAGCAAGGCGGAGATCAGGAGGCGGACCCCGAGCAGCGGCCCGTTGAACACGCGGTAGAGCGGCTCGACCGCCGAGATGATGAGCATGATGCCCGCGCCCAGCAGCAGCGAGGTCCGCCGCGCCTTGCGCGCCGCGGGGCTGCGCAGCGCGTCCTGTACGTTCATGGCTCGCTTGTCGGGCACCGGGTATCGGGTGTATCGGCCGGACGCGACGGCCATGCAGCCTCGCGATGCGAGCGCCGTGACCACCTGTGACTACCCGGCCGCCGGTGGTATGACCTCGACCTGGACGTCCGAGGTGGTCATCAGCTTGTGGATCGGGCAGGCGGCGATCGCGCGGTGGACCTGGGCGCGCTGCTCGTCGGTCAGCGGTCCGAACAGCTCGACCCGCACGCGCATGCGATACACGCCGGCGCGCTCCTGGCTGTCGTCGCTCTCGACGTGCGACTCGACGCGCTCGAGCGGGATGCCGTGGCGCTTGGCGTACCACATCGCGGTCATCGCCTTGCATGTCGCGAGCGCGGTGTCGAAGAAGTCGTGCGGGCCGGGGGCGGAGTCCTGGCCCCCGGTGGCGGCGGCGACGTCCGACGTGAACGAGTGGCTACGGACGCGGACGGTGGTCGGGTACTCACCCGGGCGGAGGGTCTGCGAGTCGATCGTGTTCATGATGCACCTCGGTTGGTTCAGCTGCGGTGGAGCTCCGGCCAGGGGATCACCAGGTCGATCGCGCGGGCGTCGGCGGGATCGACGCAGCCGGGCTCGTCGGTGGGCAGCGTGGTCATGGGGCGAGCCTGGCGCGGCTCAGCGCACGTGGCGCTGCAGCCAGATCACGAGCGGGGCCGCCGCCCGGGCGTGGTGGAGCAGCCAGTCGGCGAGCGCGGGCTCGTGCAGCAACCCGGCCGGGACGGCGGGGAACGCGCAGGCCAGGCCGCGCTTCCTGAGCAGCGCGGCGCGCGGATGGTCCGGAGCGAAGCCCTTCGGCATGCGGCGGTGATCGTCCTGGTCGGACACCGTGTGGCCGGCGCGGCGCTGCCGGTCGAGGATCGCGAGCACCGCGGTGCCCGGCGCGCCGGTGACCGCGCGGCGCCACCGCGCGAGCCGTTCGGCATGGAACTGGTAGCAGCCGACGCCGGCGTACTCGCCGTCGAGCCCGATCTCGAGGTAGAGCGCGGCGTTGCCGACGTGGGCGATCGGCGCGCCGGCGGGCCGCAGCACCGCGGTGATGTGGGTCTTGTACGGCGTGCGGTCGTGCGAGAACCTGAGGTCGCGATGGATCCGCAGCAGGCCGGGCGGGTCGAGCCGGAGCGGGCGGTAGACCGGGGCGAGCCGGCGCGCGACGTCCTCGATCAGCGCGGTCATCGGCAGGCGCCAGAGTATCTCGTAGCGCGGCCGGTTCGCGGTGAACCAGTCCCTCGACATCTCGGCGGCCAGCTCGTGCCAGAACTGCATCGCGCTGCGATCGAAGCCGCGGAACCGCGGGCCGCGGCGGGTGGCCGAGATCACAGCGGTCGAGTGTCAGGTGTGAGTACCATCGCGGCGGCCATGCGACGTTGTACCACGCTCGTGTTCCTCGCCGCGGGTTCTCGTCTGCGGCGGGTGCGCCGGACGCGCAGAGCGGCCCGATGATCGACGCCCCGGCAGGGGATGCATCCACGGCGCCCGGCCCGGATGCCGCGGTGTGCGCGGCGGGCGTGGTCGATGTCTGCAGCATGCCCGCCCCGACGATCGCGTTCGATGTCTCGGCCTCGACCACGCTCGACACCAGCCGCGATTCGCGCTGCAAGACGGTGACCCTGGCCGGCCACGATCTGTGCCTGATCTACGCGACCGAGGTGGCGATCACGGCGACGCTGGCCGTGACCGGCGGGCGGCCGCTCGCGCTGGTGTCGGCGTCGACGATGCGGGTCACCGGCACGATCGATGCGGGCAGCCACGGCGCGCAGGTCGGCCCCGCGGCCGACGATGCGAGCTGCGCGTTCGCGACCCACCCCGACAACGACCGCGGGGGCGCGGGCGGGGGCGCGGGCGGCGGCTTCACGCTCGCCGGCGGGAACGGCGGCACCGGAGACACCGACGACGGCCTCGGCGGTGACGGCATCGGCCTGGGCGGCACGCAAGGCGCGACGGTCTCGGCGCCGTCCCTGCGCGGCGGTTGTCGCGGCCAGAGCGGCGGCGACGAGCAGCCCGGCGGCGGCGCCGGCGGCGCGGGCGGTCACGCGGGCGGCACGCTGTACCTCGCCGCGCACCAGTCGGTGCTGGTGAGCGGCGCGATCCGCGCGACCGGCGCGGGCGGGGCCGGCGGTCAGGCGCAGGCCGGCGGCGGCGGCGGCTCGGGCGGGATGGTCGTGATCGAGAGCGCGTCGATCACGGTCACCGGCCAGATCAACGCGAACGGCGGCGGCGGCGGGCAGGGCGGCGGCCGCGTCGTGATCAATGCCGTCACCACCCTGGACGTCACGGGGGCGCCCGGCAACGACGGCGCGCTCGCCGTGACCCCGGCCGCCGGTGGCTTCGGTTCCAACAACAACGATCAGGCGTTCAGCAGGGGCGGCGCGGGCGGCGCCGGCACGACGGCGGCGGGGCCCGGGACGGGCTCGATCATCGGCGGGGGCGGTGGGGGTGGCGCGGCGGGGGTGGTCCGGATCCTCGGCGCGGCCACGCTCGCGGACAGCACGATCTCGCCGCCGCCGAGCTGACCGGCTCGCCGCGCGCAACCCGCGGTAGGATGCCGCGCCGCCATGATCATCGACTGCCACGGTCACTACACCACGGCGCCCCCGGCGCTGGAGGCCTGGCGCAACCGCCAGATCGCCGCCGTCGCGGATCCGGCACACGCACCGTCGGTCGCCGAGCTGACGATCAGCGACGACGAGCTGCGCGCCAGCATCGCGGACAACCAGCTCAGGCGGATGGCCGAGCGCGGCACCGATCTGACGATCTTCTCGCCGCGCGCCAGCTTCATGGCCCACCACATCGGCGACTTCCGGACCAGCGCGACGTGGGCGGCGATCTGCAACGAGCTGATCTGCCGCGTGACCCGGCTGTTCCCCGACCAGTTCGCCGGCGCGGCGATGCTGCCGCAGTCGCCCGGCGTCGATCCGGCGACCTGCATCCCCGAGCTCGAGCGCTGCGTCACCGAGTACGGCTTCGTCGCGGTCAACCTCAACCTCGACCCGTCCGGCGGGCACTGGACGTCGCCGCCGCTGACCGATCGCCACTGGTACCCGATCTACGAGAAGCTGGTCGAGCACCGGATCCCGGCGATGATCCACGCCAGCGCGAGCTGCAACCCATGCTTCCACACGATCGGCGCGCACTACCTCAACGCCGACACCACCGCGTTCATGCAGTGCCTGACCGGCGACCTGTTCAAGGACTTCCCGACGCTGAAGCTGGTGATCCCGCACGGCGGCGGCGCGGTGCCGTTCCACTGGGGCCGGTTCCGCGGGCTCGCCCAGCAGCTCGGCAAGCCGCCGCTGCCCGACCACCTGCTCGGCAACCTGTGGTTCGACACCTGCGTCTACCACCAGCCCGGGATCGATCTCCTGGTCCGGATCCTGCCGGTCGACAACATCCTGTTCGCGTCCGAGATGATCGGCGCGGTGCGCGGCATCGATCCCGAGACCGGCCACCACTTCGACGACACCCGGCGCTACATCGACGCGTCGCCGTCGCTGACCGCGGCCGACCGCGACCGGATCTTCGAGCGCAACGTGCGCAGCGTCTACCCCCGGCTCGACGAGGCGCTCCGCGCCCGGGGCCGGTGAAAGGCATCGCCATGTCCGTCACTGCCCCCGGCACTCCGCTCGGCGTCGTCCGGCGCAACATCGCACGCGCCGACCGCGCCGCCATCGACCGGCTCGCCGGGCTCGGCGTCGCCACGATCCACGAGGCCATGGGCCGCAGCGGGCTGCTCCAGCCCTCTCTGCGGCCGATCTACGCCGGCGCGCAGCTGTGCGGCCCCGCGGTCACCGTGCTGCTCCAGCCCGGCGACAACTGGATGCTGCACGTCGCGGTCGAGCAGGTGCAGGCCGGCGACGTGGTGGTCGCGGCGTGCACGGCCGGGAGCGACGCCGGGTTCTTCGGCGAGCTGCTCGCGACCTCGTTCCGCGCGCGCGGCGCCCGCGGGCTGGTGATCGACGGCGGCGTGCGCGACGTCAAGGACCTCACCGCGATGCAGTTCCCGGTGTGGAGCCGGGCGATCAGCGCGCGCGGCACGGTCAAGGCGACGCTGGGCTCGGTCAACATCCCGGTGATCTGCGGCGGCGCGCTGGTCACGCCGGGCGACGTGGTGGTCGCCGACGACGACGGCGTGGTGGTGGTGCCGGCCGCGGCCGCGCACGCCACCGCCGACGCCGCGCAGGCGCGCGCCGACAATGAGGCCGACAAGCGCGCCCGGCTCGCCGCCGGGGAGCTCGGGCTCGACATGTACAAGATGCGCGAGGCACTGCACAGCGCAGGCCTGCGCTACATCGATTGAACCAACCCGCGCAAGGGAAAACGAAGGCTCGCATTGCCTCGATCGAGGATCTGATCCAGCTGGCGGAACGGGGTCGAAAGCGTGCCCGCTCGGTGCTTCATCGAGCACGCGAAGTACGTGAGATTCCTTGCACGGAGCGTGTGCTGATGCTGTTGCAGATGGGCCGTCGCATGCGGTGCGATCCCCCGGGGGGCCTTTCTCTGGACAGACACGCGAGGGGGGCGTGTCAACGGGCAGGCCTCCGGAAGTTGAACGTCTCGCGATGTGGCTGCGCGTTGACTGTGCAGGGCAGTGGACCGCAGCCGTGACGGCGGCGGTCGCGGTCGCCGTTGCCCTGCCCGCGTGCTTCGCCCCGACGTACATCCAGCCGCTGTGCAGCGCCGATGGACAGTGTCCGGCTGGCCTGGTGTTGCGCACGACGCAGGTGGCGGGACCGCGGGTGTGCCAGTCGCCGGGGACGGGCGGACCGCTCGATGCCCGGGCACCGGACGCGCTGGGCGTGGGCGACGCGGGGTGCACGGCCGGCGTGGTCGACGTCTGCGGCTTGCCCGCTCTCCAGTAGCACGATCTCGCCGCCGCCGAGCTGACCGCGGCGGCGACCGGCGCGATCTAGTCGCCGCCGCGGACCTCACCGCGCAACCGGAGATCGCGCGACGACGAGCCGACGAAGATCGGCCGCGTGCCCGGGGCCACGACCCAGTCGTTGCGCTCGACCGACCAGTACGATCGCTCGCGGCGGCCGACATGCACGGTCACGCGCTCGGCCTGGCCGGGCGCCAGGTCGACGCGGGCGAAGCCGACCAGCGCGCGCACGGCGATCGGCGCCTGCGAGTGGCGGGGCGGGCCGAGATAGACTTGCGCGACCTCGGTGGCGCGCCGCCGTCCGATGTTCTGCACGACGAACGTCGCGTCGAAGCCGTCGCCGCGATCGCGGATCTGCAGGTCGGCGTAGCGGAACCGACTGTAGGACAGGCCATGGCCGAACGGGAACAGCGGCTGGATCGCGTGCGCGTCGTACCAGCGGTAGCCGGCGAGGATCCCCTCGTCGTAGAACTCCTCGTTATTGACGCCCGGATAGCGCGAGCCGTCGGCCGAGAACGTCGGGTTGTCCTCGATGCGGACCGGGAACGTCACCGGCAGCTTGCCGCTGGGGCTCGCGTCGCCCAGCAGCAGCGCCGTGGTTGCCTCGCCGACGCGCTGGCCCGGATACCACATCTCGAGGATCGCGGGCACCTTGCCGACCCATGGCATCGTCACCGGATCCCCGGTGTTCAGCACGACGATCGTGCGCGGGTTGACCGCGGCGACCGCGGCGATCAGATCGTCCTGGCCGCGCGGCATCGCCAGCGATGCGCGATCGGTGCCCTCCGTGCCCTCGTTGTGCGCGAACACCACCGCGGTCGGCGCGGCGCGCGCGGCCTCGATCGCCGCGGCGAACGTGGCGGCGCGGCGCTCGGGCGTGATCCAGGCCAGCCGGATCTGGGTCGGCGCGGTGGGGGACAGGTTCACGGTGATCGCGATCGCGTGCGGCACACCGGCCTCGAGGTGCAGCGTCGCGCCGGCGTTGGCGAGCCCGTCGGCGGTCGGGATCAGGCTACCGTTGACCGGAAAGATCCCGCCGGTCGACGCGAGCGGCGTGCCGTCGACGACCAGCCGCGCAGAGAACCCGGTCGGGCCGCCGGTCGCGACCGCGAGCGCCTGCACCTTCAGCTCGTAGTCGCCGGTCGCCGGCGCGGTCAGGAACCCGGTCCAGCTCGCGGTGGTGCCGGCAGGCGCGGGAGCCAGCGCGCCGGCGCCGGTGAAGTCGACCTGCGGATCGATCTGGGTGGCGCCGGCCGGGCTCGGCGTGCGCGCGAGGCCCTGCGCTCCGGCGGGGTTGGTCGGCGACAGCACCGGCGCGGGGACCGCCACGCCGTCGAGCTCGATCCCGGCCTGGTACACGATCCCGCCGGACGATCCGGCGCGCGTGACCAGCGCATCGAGCGGGCTGCGCACACCGGGGAACGGCACGACGTGCGCGCTGCCGCCGCCGCCGAGCAGCGGCGCCTTCGCGGTCGGCCCGATCACGGCGAGCGAGCGCAGGTCGCGCGGCGCCAGCGGCAGGAGCTCGCGGTCGTTCTTGAGCAGCACGGCGCCGGCCCGCGCGATCTGCTCCGCGATGTCGGCGTCGCCGGCCGGATCGAGCGGTGGGCGCGGGTGGTCGGCGACCGGCGCCCCGGTGGGCGAGGCGCCGTCGAGCAGGTGGAACGCCGCCATCGAGGTCAGGAGGTGACGGACCGCCCGGTCGACGACGCCGGCGTCGAGCAGCCCGTGCTCGACCTGGAACTTGATCGCGGTGGTCGGATCGCCCCCTCGGATGCCGAGCCCGGAGAACAACGTGCTCAGGAACTCGAGGTCGAGGCCGGCGGTGAGCGCCGCGGCGGTGCTGTGGTTGGCGCCGAAGTCGGACAGCACGAAGCCGTCGAACCCCCACCGGCCGCGCAGCGTGGTGGCCAGCAGCTCCGGGTTCTCGCACGAGAACGCGCCGTTGACCTTGTTGTAGGCGCACATCACCGCGCCGGCACCGGCGGCGACCGCGGACTCGAACGCCGGGAGCTCGAGCTCGTGGAGCGTCTGCGGATCGACGTGGACGTCGACCGCCATCCGGTTGTTCTCCTGGTTGTTCTCGGCGAAGTGCTTGATCGTGACGATCGTCCCGGCGCGCTGCACGCTGCCGACCTCGGGTGCGATCAGCGCGCGCTGGAGGAACGGGTCCTCGCCGAGGGTCTCGAAGTTGCGCCCGGCGACCGGGACGCGCACGAGGTTCACCATCGGACCGAACAGCACGTCCTGCCGGCGCGCCTGCGACTCGGCGCCGAGCACCGAGCCGTAGGCGGCGGCGAGGCTGCGTGAGAAGCTCGCCGCCAGCGCGACGGGCGCGGGCAGCGCGGTGGTGGCCAGCGGTGTCCGGATCCCGGCGGGCCCATCGGAGAATCGCAGCGGTGGGATGCCGAGCCGCGGGACGCCGGGGACGTAGCCGGCGCCGGCGAGCCCGAGCGGATCCGGCGGGCCTGCGATCGGATTGCCGATCAGAAGACCGATCTTCTCGTCGAGCGTCATCGCCGCGATCAGATCGTCAACCCGGTGATGGTCTCGCGCCGCGGACAGCGCGGGCTGCGAGCCGGCGGGTTCGTCCGCCGGCGGCCCTGCATTGCACCCCGCCATCACCGAGATCACGACAGACCAGATCCCGCAGCATCGCAATGAGCCTTGATATCGAGCGTGCACGTCGGCCTCCTGTCGCGCCCGGACCGGCACCCACGCGGGCGCCGTCGGCTCGGGCGCGCCGTCAACATACGCGGAGGTCCGCGCCGCCGGGAATCCGCTGTTTCACAACGCACCATTCCACGACTCGATGCCGCGGATCTGCGCATGTCGCAGGTGCACGGCGCGCACATCGACGGGAGCGCTTCCGCCGCGCATTCGGGCTCGCCGCGCGGATTTCATGTACGGCGGGCGACGTTCACCGGATGTTGGGCAATGCGGCTTCCGCGCGCGTGGACCGACGATCCTCCAGCACGCAGAAGTCGACCACCATCGGGACGCCCGTGCGGGCGTGAAACGCCGTGAGCAGCGCGTGAAACCGCGAGCCGCGCTCGACGCTCTGCAGCCGGCCGGTCCCGTCGACGTGGACCACGCCGGGCACTCGTGCGCGCATCGACTCGCGGATCCTGCACACGCGCAGCATGAACGGGCTGGCCGCGGGCGTGCCCTCGAGATCGAACCAGTCCTCGACATGCTCGAGCGCGACCGCCGGCGCGAACGGGCGGAACGGCTCGCGACCCTTGACCCGGGAATGCCACGTTCGCGTGGGATCGACCGCGCACGCTGTTCCACAAGCGGCCAGCCGTGATCCCGGCCGCTCGCCTGCATCGCGCGGGTGCGGGGCATCGGCGCCGGGCCGCTGCCGATCCACGGCGAGAACCAGACCTGCTCGCGATGCGCGCCGTCCAGCCCGTGCCCGACGGGCCGTGGACGTTCACGCCCGGGCAGCCGATCACGCTGCCGTGGTCGCCGGAGCAAGACCTCGCGATGTACGTCCCGCGGGTCTGCTTCACCCCCGATGTTCCGTCGCCGACCGGCGGCATCTGCGCCACGTTCACCATCGCCGGCGATCGGATGACCTTCGCGCTGCCCGGCGTGACGTCCCCGGGCCGTCTGGATTTCTTCCTGCAGGGCGATGGCGACCGGCTGCCGTGCAGCGGCGCTGCCCGGTGCGAGATCGTCAACGCGCCCCAGTTGACCCATCCCGTCGCCTGGCGATCGCCCGGCTAGGGCTCGTCGTCGGCGTCGTCGGCGTCCGGCGCGCCGATCGGCGGACCATCGGGTGGCTCGGCGGGCGGCGCCTCGAGCCGGTGCGGCTCGCGCTCGAGCTCGGCGATCTGCTGCACGGCGTAGGAGAGGTGGGCGCGCTCGGCGGGGTCTGTCGCGCGCGCGGCGGCGCCGGCCGCCCAGGTCCGGAGCGCCTGGATCTCGAGGCTGGCGATCGCGCGGCTCTGCGCCGAGGCCGCCGGGTTGCGCGACAGCGCGATCAGATCGTGCAGCACGACCTGGTCGACCACGCGGCCGACCTCGCCGCGCAGCCCGGCCTCGCGCCGCGCCTTCCAGGTTGCGGCGACGATCGCGTCCAGCACCTCCTGCAGGCCGGGGCTGTCCGGCGTGCGGGCGTGCTGCTCGATCAGCCGCGCGGCGCGCTCGGGTGCGAACAGGAACTGCAGCGTGTGCTGGGCGGCGGCCTCGGCGGGGGCGAGCGCATCGAACACCGGGCTGGTCCGGATCTTGAAGTGCTCGCGGCCGCGCGGATACTCCGGCGGGCGCGGTGGGATCAGCGCCGCGAGCGGCTCGGGCAGGGCAAGCGCGGCGGGCGACAGCGCGGCGAGCACGGCGGCGAGCGCACGACGCTGCTCCGCCGGGGCGACCGTGCGGGTCGCGAGCTGGCCGTCGCCGCGCAGCGCGAACGTGTAGTCGACGCCGCCGATCAGCTTGGTCGCGGCCTCGACCTGGTAGCGATGCATCAGGTAGAGCGGGACCAGCGCGTCCTCCAGCGTGGCCAGCGGCGCGCGATCGCGGATGCTGGCCTCGCCGAACCGCGCCAGCGCGGCGGCGCGGACCTGCAGGATCCGGCCGAGCTCGTCGACCGCGTTGCCGCCGGCGTCCCACAGGTGCGCGACGCTGCTCGCCGAGCCGGCCGGCCGCGCGTCCTGATCGGTGAGGAACCGCTGGCCGGCGGCAAACGCTGCGAGCAGCACCTGCTCGCCGGCGGCACGATCGTCGGTGCCGGACGGGACCTGCTGGTAGCCCCAGGTGATCGAGATCCTGTCCCAGGCGCCGATCCCGGTCGCGTAGGCCGCCGACGGATCGAGCGTGCCGTCGGGGCGCAGCGCGACCACCGGCGGTGGATAGTCCATCACCGAGGCGCGGCCGACCGTGCTCGCCGCGTAGTTGTGCATCAGCCCGAGCGTGTGGCCGACCTCGTGCGCCGCGAGCTGGCGCAGCCGGGCCAGCGCGAGCTGCTGCGCCGCCGGCGACGGCCCGGCCGCCGCGCCCTTGCCGTACGGCGCGAGCAGCGCCTCGGCGATCAGGTAGTCCTGGCGCACGCGCAGCGAGCCGAGCGTGACGTGGCCCTTGAGGATCTCGCCGGTCCGCGGGTCGATCACCGTCGCGCCGTACGACCAGCCGCGGGTCGCGCGGTGGACCCACTGGATCACGTTGTAGCGCACGTCCATCGGGTCGGCGCCCTCCGGCATCAGCTCGACGCGGAACGCGTTGCGGTAGCCCGCGGCCTCGAACGCGGCGCTCCACCACCGCGCGCCCTCGAGCAGCGCGCCGCGGATCGGCTCGGGCACCCCGCGATCGAGGTAGTACACGATCGGCTGGACCGGATCGCTCACCGCCGCCGACGGGTCCTTCTTGTCCAGCCGGTGGCGGGCCGCCCAGCGCTGCACGATCGGCTCGCTGAACGGCGTCGCATAATCCTGATACGAGATGCCGTAGAAGCTCGACCGCGGGTCGTAGGCGCGCGGCCGGAACCCGGGCGGCGGCAGCGCGACGAACGAGTGGTGCTCGCGCACGGTGATCGCGCCGGGAGTCGGCGTGACCTCGCGGACCCACGCACCGGGCTCGTCGCCGGCGAACGTCAGCGTGGCCTCGACCTCGGTGTTGTGCGGGAAGCTCCGGGTGTGGTCGAGCACCAGCGCGCCGCGCGCGGCGTCGACGTGAAACGCGCCCTGGCCGGTGCGCTTGAGCGTCGCGGGGATGTCGTGCGCGTCGCGCAGGAAGAACTCGGTCGCGTCGACCAGCACCCGGCCGCCGGTCTCGGCCGCGACGCTGAACCCCCACAGCGCGGACTCGGCGAACGACTCGCGGACCGCGCGCGCCTCGTCGGGCGGCGCGCCGACCGCGCGGTACGCCAGGTTCGATTGCACGAGCAGCACCTTCGGCCCGATCCGCTCGAACCGGACCACCCGCGTCGCGCCGAGCTGGCCGCGATCGAGCCCGATGTCGTTGGACCCGACCCCGGCGGGCAGCGCGCTCTGGTACAGGAACTCGTGCTGCCACTGCCCGATCTCGAGCCACAGCTTGCCGGCGCGCTCGTCCCAGTACAGGTCGAACAGCCCCGGCATCGCGCGGGCGCCGGCCACCTTGTCGGAGATCGACGGCATCGACGGCATCGCCGGCGTCGCTGCGCCGGCCGCGCCCGGCGGCTTCGGGGCGGCGCGCGGCGCAGCAGCGGCGGCACAGGCGGCGGTGAGCGCGAGCCAGACGAGAACCGAGCGCGACATCATGAATGCCTCCGCCGCATGCGTATCACCATCGCGCGGCGGGTGGGGCGCGGCCGGTGTCAGAGCGGGCCGGTAGGGTAGCGCCATGCAGCTGGTCGACGTCGGACGCAACGAGCCCTGCCCGTGCGGCAGCGGCCGGAAGTACAAGAAGTGCTGCCTCGCGGTGCGCGACGCCGCGACCGCGGTCGATCCGGCGATGGCCGCTGCCGTCGACCGGGCGATCGAGCAGGACGACTGGGACCCGCTGCACGACCGCATCGACGCGGCGATGGCGGTGTTCGAGCGCGGCGCCCCGCTGGAGCACGTCCGGTTCCCGCAGGATCAGATCCGGTCGCGGAATCCCGACCGTGCGGAGCTGGCGAGCCTGTGCACGGCCGGCTGGCTCCGCCGCTGCGAGCTCGAGATCGCGCACGTGCTCGGCCGCTTCGAGCTCGACGCCGAGCAGCGCGACGGCCTGCGGCTGGCGGCCTACCTGCTGCGGCGGTTCGGCGCGGTGTCGCCCACCGTCGAGCAGGTCGCCCGGCTCCAGGTCGCCGAGCAGGTGCAGCGCGTGCGGCGGTTCGCCGAGGCGATCTCGGCGCGCGGGCTCACCACGGAGCAGGTGATGGCCGGCATGGACGGTCTGCTCGACTGGATCGAGCGCGCCCGGCCCACGGTGCTGTCGTTTGCCGAGTGGTTCGCGCTACGGAGCGCCGCCGACGAGACCCTCCACGGGCGATGGCGGTCGGGCATCTCCATGCGGGTGTGCGAGGCATGCCTCGACCGGCTCGAGGATGGCTCGGTCGAGGAGCCCCAGGCGTGGCTGCTGCTCGCGGCGGCCACCTTGTTCGTGGACCGCTCGCTGCTCGCGCGCGTGCTCGCCGAGGCGACCTCGCCGCGCCCGGTCACGGAGACCGAGCGGACGCTCCACGCGGCGATCGAGAGCAAGGACCGGAGCGAGGAGCTTCGCGGCATCGTGCACCGGATCCTGCGCGAGACCGAGGCGCGTGGTGGTTTCGGCGATGCCGCGCTGCTGCGCGCGATCATCCAGGACCTCCAGAGCTCGTTCTGGTCAAGCTGAGCGCTGGTCCATCGCGGTCACTTCGGATCGGTGGCCGGGTAGATCTGACCGCGGACCTCGCCGTAGAAGGTATTCGCCCTGGTGTGCAGGTTGAAATACAGCACGCCCTTGCGCGCCAGGTACTCGAGCGCTGCGATCGTCATCGACTGGGTGGGAAAGCCGATGTCGACCGGGCAGCTCTCGGGGAGCGCCGGCTTGAGGCCCTTTGGCATCTGCTTGACGAACGTGATGTTCTTGTTCGACAGCTCGACGCTCATCTTGCCGCTGGCGAGCAGCTTGGGCAGGCTGCCGAGCTCGCCGAAGTCGACGATGATCGGGCCGAGCACGCCGGGCGGGCCGCAGTGGATATGGAACATCACGACGTCGGCCGGGTTGACGCCGGTGACCTCGATGTCGACGTGGGCGCGGGTCAGGTCCCTGGTGAACCGCAGCTGACCCCAGCCCCGCGACTTGCGCTGCTCGCGCGGTACCGACGGCTCGGTGCTCTGCAGGCCGGTGGCCTTGCTGAGCGCTCTGGGCGCGTCGGACTCGTCGCCCGGCTGCTGCTGCGGGCTCATCCAGCCCTCGTAGACCGTGAACGCGGTGGCACCCTGCGCCGGATCCTTGGCGAGCGCGGGCGGCAAGAACAGCGCGGAGGCGGCGATGGCGAGGAGGAGGGTCCGCATGGCGGTGGTCCTGGGCATGAGCCGACCACGTTAGCCGAACTCGATCGCGCGCCTGCTGCCGCGTATTGCTCCACGCGGCGCGGCCCTGCTGCCGGCGCGTACCCGGTGCCTCCGGAGGTGATCGCGGGCGGCGGCGCGACGCGCCGCCTTTTGATCGGTGCGCCGCAGTAGACTGGCGGGATGCTGAGCCGGCTGTTTGCTGCGCGGCGCGTTCCGGGTGCGAGCTGGGAGGACCTGCGCGAGGCGACCGGCACCACGGTGGAGCGGGCCGCGGTGGGCGGCGCGCGCACCGACCGCGCCGGCCATGCGTTCGCGATCGGCTACACGGCCGCGCTCGAGGCGCTCGCCGGCGAGACCCGCGCGGCGTTCTGCGTGACCGAGGACGGCGGGAACCACCCCCGGGCGATCGAGACCCGGCTGGTCGACGGCCGGGTCACCGGCGCGAAGCGGTGGGCGACGCTCGCCGACCGCGCGGCGCACCTGCTGGTCGTCGCGCGCGAGGGCAGCGATGCCGCGGGCCGGCCGCGGCTGCGGGTGGTCCGGGTGCGCCGGGATGCGCCCGGGGTGACGCTGGAGGTCTCGGCCACGGCGTTCATGCCGGAGATCGCGCACGCGCGGGTGACGCTCGATGGCGTCGCCGGCGAGGTGCTGCCCGGCGACGGCTACGCGGACTACGTCAAGCCGTTCCGCACGGTGGAGGACATCCACGTCCACGCGGCGCTGGTCGGGTACTGGCTCGGGGTGGCGCGGCAGCGCGACTTCGCGCACGCGCTGATCGAGCGGCTCGCGATGACCGCCGCGGCGCTGGTCGCGCTGGGCACCGAGGACGCCCGGGCGCCGGCCACCCACGTCGCGCTCGGCGGCGTGCTCGCGGCGAGCGCGGAGCAGATCGCGGAGCTCGAGGCGGCCTGGGCATGTGTTCCGGATGAGGAATGGGAGCGCTGGCAGCGCGACCGCGCGCTCCTCGGGGTCGCCGGCAAGGCGCGCATCGAGCGCCTGGCGCGGGCGTGGGAGGCGCTCGCGGGATGACCGGCGCGGCGCGCCCGGTGATCGCGCGGGCCGGGGTCGTCCTCGCGGTGCTCCAGTTCGCGTTCGCGCTGACCTGGATCGTGTACGCCGCGTTCCTGCCCGCGCTGGCCGCGCAGGTCGGGATCGCGAGGTCGGCGGTGCCGTGGATCCTGCTCGCCGACCAGGCGATCTTCCTGGTGTGCGACTGGCTGGCCGGCGTGTTCGCCGACCGGGCCGGCGACGCGGTGGTGCGGCTCGGCCGGCAGATCGCGGCCGTCGCGCTGGTGTCGTGCGCGGCGTTCCTGGCGCTGCCGCTGGTCGCGCCCGCCGGATCCGCGCCGGTGCTGGCGGCCGTGGTCGTGGTGTGGAGCGCGACCTCGTCGATGCTGCGCGCCCCGCCGCTCGCGCTCGCCGGGCGCCACGCATCGCGGCCGCAGCGCGCCTGGCTCGCGGGTGCGTACAGCCTCGGGCTCGCGGCGGCCGGGGCGGTCGCCCCGTACCTGGGGCGCGTCATGGTGGCGGTCGACCCGCGGATCCCGTTCGCCACGACCTCGCTCGTGGTGGCGGCGATGGTGTTCGTCGTGACGGCGCTGCCCCACGGCGCGGCGGCTCGCACCCCTCGGGCCGGCGCGCCGGGCTCGCTCGCCGGGCTGGTCGCGGCGGTCGCGGTGCTCGCGATCGGGCTCCAGGTCCACACCTCGATCACGTCGGCGGCGATCTACCTGCGGTTCGCCGCGCCCGAGGCGCTCACCGATCTGCAGCCGATCTTCTGGTACGGCTGCGCGGTCGCGGCGCTGCCGGTCGCGCCGCTGGTCCGCCGGGCCGGCGGCCTCGCCGTGATGGCGGGCGCGGCGGCCGCCGGCGCCTGCGCCCTGGCAGCGTGCGCGCTCGCCGGCTCGCTGGCGGCGGTGATCGCGGCGCAGGTCGTCGCCGGCCTGGCATGGGGCGCGATGCTGAGCGGCGCGTTCGCGGTGGCGACCTCGCTCGAGCGCCGGCCGGGCGCGGCGACCGGGCTGGTGTTCTCGGTGCTCGCGGCGGCCACGGTCGCGCGGATCGCGCTGGTCGCGAGCGGCGCCGCGGCGGGTGGCGTGGCGACCGCGCTGCCGGCCGTTCCGCCGATCGCGTGGGGGGCCGGGGCGCTGATCGCCGGCGCGCTGGCGGCCCGGCGCCAGGGGCACCCGCGCGGCGGGCCGGAGCGAATCAGCGTTGGCCGGCGCCCGTGATGGTGCGCTCAGAAGCCGAAGTCGCCGCCGCCGGGATCCCCGCTGCCGCCGAAGCTCTTGCCGATGTCATCGAGCCCGGCCTGCGAAGGCAGGTCACCCGGCGTCCGGACGAGCGGCGGCAACGGATCCGGCTTCGGCCAGTCGACCTTCATGCTGTCCTCCAGCGTCATGCCGCGGCGGTCTTCGATGTTCTCGGACCGCCGCCAGCCGTCGGTGTTCATGCCGCCGTTCACGCTGGCGAGGTCGGTCAGGTCGAGCTCGGTGTCTGTCATGACGCCTCGGCCATGCGATTGCGATTCCAGATGCAACCGGTTGTGATCACGTCGCGGTCGGCGTTGCCGGCGTTGCCGCGAGGATGCACGGTGAACCCCCGGGTAGGCATGCGGTGCGGCGCATCGAGGGATGGTGACGGGCGCTGCGGCTACCCTCCCACCGCATGCGCGGCGCTATCGCGGACGCGGCGCGAGGCGGACCGCGGTGCCGTAGGCGAGCACCTCGGTCGAGCCCTGCATGAACTCGGTGGCGTCGTAGCGCATCCCGATGATCGCGTCGGCGCCCATCTCCTGCGCGTGCTGCACCATCTGCTGGTACGCGTCGTGGCGCGCGGCCTCGCAGACCTCGGTGAACTCGGCGATGTTGCCGCCGCCGAGCGCGCGCAGCGAGCCGAGCAGCCCCTGGCCGATGCCGGTCGCGCGGACGACGATGCCGCGGACGATCGCGAGGTACTTGACGATGTCGTGGCCGGCGACTTCGTTGCCGGTCGTGACGATCAGCTGCTCGATCGGCTCGGCGCCGATGCGGTAGGGGCTCGCAGGTTCGGAGGCTGCCATGCCCCGGCTATAGCACCCGGCGGCTCAGCGCGGGCGGCTCGGATCGACGCCCTCGCACCGGGTGAACGCGGCGTACTGCTCGTGGGCGTGGCCGTGGCCGGTCAGGTGCTCGTTCATGCAGCGGATCGAGCGCGCCAGCTCCCCGCTGTCGTGCGCCCGGGCGACGCTGGCGACACAGGTGTCGACGATCTGGTCGCGCTGGGCGTCGGACAGCGTCAGATTGGTGAACGCCATCTCCCAGCCCATCTCGCGCCGCACGCAGTACTCGCGATCGGTCATGTCGTGGCTGCAGCCCGCGGCGAGCACGGCGACGATCAACCAGCGCATGGCCATGATCTAGCACCGGAGCAAGCCGGGGGCACAGCGCGCATGCCGACGAACGCTCGGTCGTCGCCGGTGATTCCGCGGAGTCACCGACCGCGGGATGGAGCACCGACGGGGTGCGGCGCGGCGCCACCGTCACGCGGCGGGCCGGGCGGTGCCGCCGGCGATCGCCTTCTGGAACAGCGCGCGGAGCTCGGCTTCGGCCTTGAGTAGTTGAGGTCGCGGTCGCGGCGGCTGGCCGCGATCGCCGGGGCGGCGACCGGGGCGGCGGCAGCCGCCGGGGCAGCGGAGGCGGAGGCAGTCACCGCGCGGTCGCAGGCGGCGGGAGGTGCGCGGTTGTCGGCGCGGCCCGGAGCGGCGACGCCGGCAAAGCCGAGACGGCGAGGAGGCCGAGCTCGATCGGCCGGAACAGCGCGTTGCGCGTGATCGTCATGCCCGATGCCCGGGAGATGCGCGGCGGAGCCGGCCGGTTGACAGCTATTCGGTCCGCGGCGGCGTGTAGGTCGCGTCGGGGTCGACCGGGGCGGCGTAGCTCGAGTCCCACAGGGTGGCGAAGAACCGGGCAAGCTCGCCGGCGATCGCCGGATCGTCGACGATGACGCCGACGTTGCGGCTCTTGTAGAAGTAGTCCTTCTCCCAGTTGCTGGTGCCGAGCCAGCCGCGCTTGCCGTCGACGACGAGCGCCTTGGCGTGGGTGACGCGGGCGAACGGGATGAAGCCGCCGGACCACGCGGGGATCGTGGTGAGCCGGACCGCGATGTTGCGGATCCGGGCCAGCTTCTGCAGGCCGGTGATGGTGCGCGGCCGCTTGGACCAGTCGGCGAGCAGGAGCTCGACGTGGACGCCGCGGGCGGCGGCGCGGAGCAGCGGCGCCTCGAGCTCGTCCCACGGGGCGCCGTCGGCGTCGGCGCGATAGGTCAGGGCCTCGACGGTGATCGTAGCGGTGGCGGCGTCGAGCAGCTCGACGATGCGCGGCAGGTCCCAGCCGATGCCGGGCGGCAGGAGGTCGCGCGGGCTGGCGACGAAGGTGATCGGGCCGTGCGCGGCGGCGCCGTGCGGGACCGTGCCGTGCGGGACAGGGCCATGGGGCTCGGGGGCGGGCTCG
This sequence comes from Kofleriaceae bacterium, assembly GCA_041495365.1. GTDB lineage: Bacteria > Myxococcota_A > Polyangia > Haliangiales > Haliangiaceae > JABFXX01. The sequence goes on from JBGQCL010000108.1 coordinate 19,428, forward strand.
CCGCCGGCGCGCGCCCAGTCGGCGGCGAAGATCTCGGCGAGGCCGCCGACCACGGCGGGGTCGCGGACGCGCGCGCCGAGCTCGTAGATGTGCTCCAGCGAGCGGTAGTCGAAGTTCTGGCTGCCGAAGAACGCCTCGCGATCGTCGACGACGAAGTACTTGGCGTGCAGGATGCCGCCGCCGGTGGTCGGCTTGAGATCGAGGTGGCGGACCTGGGCGCCGGCGCGGGCGAGCCGCTCCAGCGTGTCGGGGTAGGTCTTGACGAAGCCGTGCTCGGCGAGGAACCGGACGCGGACGCCCCGTGCGAGGGCGGCCTCCAGCGCCTGGACGACGGGCTCGAGCCGGCTGCCCTGCTGGTTGGAGGCGTAGAACTGGCCGAGATCGATCGACGTGTGCGCCCGGGCGATCATCTCGGGCCAGACGTCGGCGGCGTCGCGCAGCTCGGGGTGATCGAGCGTGGTCTCGATCGGCACGGTCTCGACGAGCTCGAACATGGACGCGGGCATGGACGCGGGCACGGACGCGGGCGCGGCGGCGCCGGTGACCGGGCGGGCCGGCGGCGCGGTGGGCGCGGGCGCGGCGGCGCCGGGCGGAGGGGCACACGCCCCGAGCGCGGCGGCGGTTGCGGCGATCAGCGTGGCGAGCGCATGGGCGATCCGGGGCGGCTGCATCGCGTGCACGGTAACGCGTCTTCCGGCGGGCCGGGTGAGCGCGGCGTGGCACGGCGGTGGAGCTCGTGTCGCAATCGCGAGCTCCGGCGCGGACCGCGACGTGCGCACGCTGCGCCCGGCGGCAAGCGCGCGACAGAGGGGCGTCAACATTCCAGCCGGGCCCGGTGACCGGCACAGCGGGCGGTCGCGGGCGGCGGCGCAGGGAGACGTGGTCCGGAAACCGCGAACGCGCGCACCGCAGGGATGGCAAGGTGGCTGCGTGGAAGAGCTCGACCCGCAGGTCTGCTACCGCGCGCTGCGCACCCGCGACGCGCGCTTCGACGGCCGGCTGTTCGTCGGCGTGACGTCGACGGGGATCTACTGCCGGCCGATCTGCCCGGCGCGGCCGGCCAAGCTGGAGAATTGCCGGTTCTTCACGTCGGCCGCCGCCGCTCAGGAGGCCGGGTTCCGGCCGTGCCTGCGCTGCCGGCCGGAGACCGCGCCGGAGCTCGCGACCTGGCGCGGCACGTCGAACACCGTGCACCGCGGGCTGGCGCTGATCGCAGCGGGCGCGCTCGACGGTGATGGCGGGGTCGACGCGCTCGCGGCGCGGCTCGGCATCGGCGAGCGCCAGCTGCGCCGGCTGTTCGACCAGCACCTCGGCGTGTCGCCGCTCGCGGTGGCGCAGACCCGGCGCGTGCTGTTCGCCAAGCAGCTGATCCACGACAGCCGGCTGCCGATGGCCGAGATCGCGTCGGCGGCCGGGTTCGGCAGCGTGCGGCGGTTCAACGAGACCTTCCAGCAGCTGTTCCGGCGGCCGCCGAGCGCGCTGCGCCGCAAGGCGGTGGTGGCGCTGCCCGAGGGCTCGGTGGCGGCGACCGGCGTGACCGTGCGGCTGCGCTACCGGCCGCCGTACGACTGGCCGGCGATGCTGGGCTTCCTGCGCGCGCGGGCGATCGCCGGCGTCGAGCGAGTCGACGCCGGGCGCTACGTGCGCAGCGTGGCCGAGGCCGGCGCGGCCGGTGCCGTCGAGGTCGGCACCGTCGAGGTCGCCCATGTCCCCGAGCGCGACAGCCTGGCGGTGACGATCCAGTTCCCGTGCGTCCGCGCGCTGCCCGCGATCATCGCGCGGGTGCGCCGGGTGTTCGATCTCGGCGCCGACGTCGCGGCGATAGCCGCGCACCTCGCCCGGGACCGGATGCTGGCGCCGCTGGTCGCGCGGCGGCCCGGGCTGCGCGTGCCGGGCGGCTGGGACGGCTTCGAGCTCGCGGTGCGCGCGGTGCTCGGGCAGCAGGTGACGGTCGAGGCCGCGCGGCGGCTGGCCGGCCGGCTGGTCGCGCTGTGCGGCGCCGCGGTGCCGGTCGGGCCGGGCGGCCCCGGCGACGCCGCGATCGCGCGGGTGTTCCCCGATCCGGCGCGGCTGGTCGCCGCGGATCTGTCGGCGCTCGGCATGCCGGCCGCGCGGCGCGCGACGCTGATCGCGGTGGCCGAGGCGGCGCTCGCCGAGCCCCGGCTGTTCGAGCCGCTCGCGACGATCGAGGACACCGTGGCGCGGCTGCGCGCGATCCGCGGCGTCGGCGAGTGGACCGCGCACTACATCGCGCTGCGCGCGGCGCGCGAGCCCGACGCGTTCCCGGCGAGCGACATCGGCCTGCTGCGCGGCGCGGCCGGGCGCGGCGGCGTGCGGCCGACCCCGGCCGAGCTCACGGCGCGGTCCGAGCGCTGGCGGCCGTGGCGGGCCTACGCCGCGCAGCACCTGTGGACGGCCGATGCCGGGCCGCGCGGCAGCGCCGGCGCGCCGGGACCGCGACCGAACCCCCGAGCCCCCGAGCTCCGAGCCCCGAGACCCGAGACCCCGAAGATGGAGACCGAGCGATGAAGAACCCTGATCTGGCGACTGCCTTTCATGCCCTGCACCGCGGCCCCGAGCTGCTGCTCCTCGCCAACGCCTGGGACGGCGGCAGCGCGCGGCTGATCGAGAGCCTCGGCGCCCGCGCGATCGCGACGACCAGCGCGGGCGCCGCGTGGGCCCACGGCTACCCCGACGGCGACGCGCTGCCGGTGCCGCTCGTGCTCGCGACCGCGCAGGCCATCGCGCGGGTGATCCGCGTGCCGCTCACGATGGACATCGAGGCCGGCTACTCCGACGATCCGGAGACGGTCGGCCGGCTCGTCCGCCAGCTGATCGAGGCCGGCGTGGTCGGCATCAACCTGGAGGACGGCAGCAAGCCGCCGGACCTGCTGTGCGCGAAGATCGCGCGGATCCGGCGGGTCGCCGCCGAGCTGGGCGTCGATCTGTTCGTCAACGCGCGGATCGATGTCTACCTGCGCGGCCTGGTCCCGGAGCCCGACCGGCTCGCCGAAGCCGGCGCCCGGGCCGCGCGCTATCGCGACGCCGGGGCGAGCGGCATCTTCGTGCCGGGGCTGGTCGAGCCCTCGGCGATCGCCGCGATCGCGGGCGCGATCGAGCTGCCGCTCAACGTCCTGGCCTGGCCGGGCCTGCCATCGGCGGCGGAGCTCGCGCGGCTCGGCGTCCGGCGGCTCAGCGCCGGCTCGGCGATCGCGCAGGGCGCGCTGACCCACGCCCGGGGGCTCGCGGCGGCGTTCCTGCGCGACGGCCAGCGCGAGGGCCCGGTCGACGGCGCGATCACCCACCGCGACATGAACGCGCTGCTCGCCGGCCGGTAGTCGCCCTCCGGGGCGCCGCCTCAGTCGAAGAGCTGGAGCATCAGATCTACAAGGACCTGGAGATCCCCCGAACGGAAGTAGTGGTTGAGGGCCTCATCATATTCCTGCTTGACCGCTTCGACGGCGATCGGCGAGATCCCAAGCCCCACGAGCACGGTATTCATCAACAGCCGCGACGTTCGTCCGTTGCTGTCTACCTGCGCGGGATGCGGCCGGGGCAGATCGCCCTGTTCCATGTCAGAGCCGGAACGGGAGGCATGTTCCGCGACACGGAGCACAGCGGCGGCAGATCTTGCGCAGGCGTGCGCGAGGTGCGACCCTGGCCACGAAACGGCCATCGCCGTCCTGCGGGATGGACATCGCCATGCGGGGTGTCCAGCGAAGTGGACACCTCCCGAGATCGAACGAGGAGCGCCATGAGGACGCACTTGCTGGATCTCCGATGTGTTACACCCGGAAGATTCCCGCCAGTGCTGGCAGGATCGGGAGCGCTGCTCACATGGATTGCAACCCACCCCGAGCGTGCCGTGTGTCGTCACGTGTCATGCCCGCGGTCGCCGGAGACCGGCAAGATCGCGAAGCCATGACGCTGCCCTGGGCGGGCGGCGATGGTCCCGCCGTTGCTATGGGGCCAACGCGTTCCGTGCGCATCCGGAAGAACGGGGAGCCGGTGCGTATTGCAGACAGGTCGTCCGGCGCTCGCCGGGCAGCAAGTGAAGGCATTCGTTGCTCGGCGTCGTCATAGGGAACTACCAGATCATCCGCAAGCTCGGGGAGGGCGGGATGGGCGCGGTGTACCTCGGGCAGCACCAGCTGCTCGGGCGGCGCGCCGCGATCAAGGTGCTGTTGCCCGAGCTGAGCGCGCGGCCCGACATCGTGAACCGGTTCTTCAACGAAGCGCGCGCGGTGACGTCGATCAGCGATCCGGGGATCGTGCAGGTCTTCGACTTCGGCTACCACACCGACGGCAGTGCGTTCATCGTCATGGAGTACCTCGAGGGCGAGCCGCTCGACCGCCGGCTCGCGCGGCTCGGCAAGCTCCCGGCGTACGACGCGCTGCTGCTGTGCCGCCAGATCGCGAGCTCGCTCGCGGCCGCGCACGCCCAGAACATCATCCACCGCGATCTCAAGCCGGAGAACATCTACCTGGTTCACGACGGCGAGGTCACCTCGGGCGAGCGCTCGAAGATCCTCGACTTCGGGATCGCGAAGCTGTCCGACGACAACCCGGGGAAGCTCAAGACCAGCACCGGCGCGCTGATGGGCACGCCGATCTACATGTCGCCCGAGCAGTGCCGCGGGCTGGCCACGCTCGACCACCGCTCGGACATCTACTCGCTGGGCTGCGTGCTGTTCCACCTGTTGACCGGCCAGCCGCCGTTCGAGGGCGAGGGCATGGGCGACATCATCGCGGCGCACATCCGCGAACCCGCTCCGGCGCCGTCGTCGCGCGCTCCCGAGATCGCGCCCGGCATCGACGCGCTCGTGCTGCGCTGCCTGGCCAAGTCGCCCGACGAGCGGTACCAGACCATGCGGGAGCTCGCCGTGGCGATCGGCCAGATCCTGCCGTACATCACGTCGCCGGCGGCGCCGACCCAGTGGGTCTATGCCTATCCGGGGGGCCCGACGCCGGCGCCGCAGTCCACGCCGTATCCCGGAGCGCCGACGCCGGCGTCGTATCCAGGCGGAGCGCCGCAGCCGCCGTACGCGTCGCGGCCGGGGACGCCGACCCCGCCTCCGCCATCGTCGTCGTATCCGGGCGGCCGCGCGCCGCAGCCGCCGTATGCGTCGCGGTCGGGCGCGCCGGTGACGCCGGTGCCGCCGCCGGGCACGCCGGTGCCGCCGCCGCCCGGGTTCGCGCCGGGCAAGTCGCCGACCACGCTCGGGGCGAGCAACGGCCAGGTCGCGCCGCGATCGGTGCCGCCTGCGCCGCGGCCTCGCACGGTCGGCTGGGTGCTGGCGACGGCGCTGGCGCTCGGCGGCGCAGTTGCCGTGATCGCGGTGGTGATGACACGCGATGGCGGCCGCGCGGCGGCGCACGATCCGGGGATCGCGCCGCCCGCCATTCCTGATGCGGCACAGGCGGTGATCCCGCCGGCGCCGGCCGACGCCGCGGTCGCCGTCGCGGTGACGCCCGACGCCGCGATCCCCGACGCGGCGGTGCCGATCGCGATCGATGCGGCGCCGCCGGTCGACGCCGCGGTCGATGCGCCCGGCAAGCGGCCGCACCGCCCGCATCCGCCCGCCGTACCGCACGCCGGCTCCGGCAGCAGCGCGACTCCACCCGGTTGCGATCGCTCGATCGACACCGACTGCGATGGGATTCCAGACGTCCGTTAACGTTCGCTGAGGGGAAAAAGATGAGGCAGTGGATCTCGCGGCCCGCGCGGCTCGCGCACGCTATAGCTACGCTCGCGTTCGCCCTGGGGATGCTCGCGCCGATCGCGGCGCACGGGCAGGCCAGTCCGCAGGCCGAGGCGCTGTTCCGCGACGGCAAGCAGCTGATGAAGGACGGCAAGCTCGCCGAGGCGTGCGCCGCGTTCGAGGGCAGCGAGCGCGCCGAGCACAACGTCGCCACCGTGCTCAGCCTCGCCGACTGCCGCGAGAAGAACCGCCAGTACGCGTCGGCGTGGGCGCTGTTCCTCCAGGCCGACAGCCAGACCCGCGCGGACCCGAGCAAGGCGGCGCTCAACACCACCGCCAAGCGCCGGGCCCACGCGCTCGAGTCCAGGCTGTCGTACCTGACGATCAACGTGCCCGACGAGAGCCGGATCCCCGACCTGTTCGTCACCCGCGACGGTGCGCCGGTCGATCCGGCGGAGTGGAACCGCTCGATCCCGGCCGACGGCGGCAGCCACGTGATCGCCGGCAAGGCGCCCGGCCACGAGCCGTGGTCGACCACGGTGACGCTCCGGCCGGAGAGCGACAAGCAGGCCGTCGAGGTGCCCCGGTTCAAGGCGCTCCCCGAGATCGTCAACAAGCCGCCGCGCGACGAGGCGGGCCCGGTCCGGGTGGTGGCCTACGAGCCGAGCCCGTTCACCCGCAGGCGCAAGATCGGCCTCGGCGTCGCGATCGGCGGCGTCGCGATCGGCGGCGTCGCGATCGGCCTGGGGATCAGCGCGGGCGGCCTGCACAACGACGCGGTCGCGACCTGCCCACCGTCGGCCTGCTCGGTGAAGAACGCGCAGGACGCGACCGCGACCAACGATCGCGCACGCAGCCGCGCGCGCTACGCCAACATCGGCTACGGCGTCGCCGGTGCCGCCGCGATCGCCGCCGGCGTGCTGTGGTTCACCGGCAAGCCGGAGGCGCCGCGCGCCGGCCAGGTCGTGGTCGCGCCGCAGCTCGGCGAGGCGCGCGGGCTCGCCGTCATGGGGAGGTTCTGAGATGCGCCGCACCGGTTCGGGTCCAGTGATCGCTGCGCTGGCCTGGCTCGGCCTGGCCGCATGCGCGGTTCCAGACACCGCCTTCCACGCCACGCTGGACGCCGGGGGCGGGCTGGCGATCAAGGTATCGACGGCGGCGCTCGACGTCGACGAGGGCGGCACCGCCGACTTCGCGGTGACGCTCAGCCAGGCGCCCACCGCCGAGCTGGTGGTCAAGATCGCCGCCGCGGACAGCGCCTCGACCGCCGCGCTCGGGCTTTCGGTCCCGGAGCTGCGGTTCGCGCCGAGCAACTTCGATCAGCCGCAGACCGTCACGGTGACCGGGCTGGTCGACGCCGACGCCGCCGACGCGCTCGCGAGCGTCTCGCTGAGCGCCGATGGCCTCGCTTCGGTCGCGGTGGCCGCCACCGTGCACGACCACGACAAGGTCGAGATCGCGAGCGACATCGCGGGGAGCGGCGTGCTGGCCATCAACGAGACCAGCACCGCCACCATCCACGTCCACCTCACGCACCAGCCGGCCGCCGACGTGAGGGTCAGCGTGGTGCTCGGCGCCGGGCCGGTCACGGTGGCACCCGCCGAGGTCACGTTCACGGCCACGAACTACAACGTCGATCAGGCGATCACGTTCACCGCGCCCGACGACATCAACATCATCAGCGAGGACGAGTCGCTGACGTTCCGGGCGGCCGGCTTGCCCGACCGGCTCTACACGATCCACGACGTCGACAAGGACACGCTCAACATCCACGCCACACCGACCACGATGTCGGTCAACGAGGGCGGGTCCAAGCAGGTCAGCGTGACCCTGACCAAGCAGCCGGCCGCCAGCACCACCGTGCACTGCGACGTCCAGCTCGGCAATGTCACCATCGATCACACCGATCTGATGTTCACGCCGCAGAACTACGCGACGGCCCAGACCATCACGGTGTCCGCGCCGCAGGACGCGAACACGGTCAACGAGCAGGACCAGCTCACGCTGTCGATCCCGGGCTCGGGCGTGTCGAACGTGACCGTCGCCGTGACCACGATCGACGACGACGTCCAGGCGATCATCGACGACGCGCCCGATCCGCTGTCGGTGACCGAGAACCAGAGCACCATGTTCGGGGTCACGCTCAAGTTCCAGCCGACCAGCAACGTGTTCGTCACCGTCACGTCGCTCGGCACGAACGTGGCGACCGCGTCGCCCGGGACACTGACGTTCACGCCGCAGAACTACAACGATCCGACCATGCACCAGGTGACGGTGCACGGCGCCGACGA